>DATJVZ010000138.1:0-6247 GCA_035501575.1 Terriglobales bacterium
GTTTGAAGGGCAGACCATTTCCCACTACCGCATCGTCGAGAAACTCGGCGGCGGTGGGATGGGCGTGGTGTACAAGGCCGAGGACACATCGCTCGGCCGCTTTGTCGCCCTGAAGTTCCTGCCCGACGATGTGGCACGCGATGCGCAGGCACTGGAACGCTTCCGGCGCGAAGCCCGTGCTGCCTCCGCCCTCAACCATCCGAATATTTGCACGATTTATGAAATCGGCGAGCACCAGGGGATGCGCTTCATCGCCATGGAATATTTGGACGGCATGACGCTGAAGCATCTGGTCACGGGACGTCCCCTCGACAACGAGACTCTGCTGGGGCTGGCAATTCAGATTGCGGACGGGCTCGATGCAGCCCATGCGGAAGGGATCATCCACCGGGATATCAAGCCGGCCAACATTTTCGTGACGAAACGCGGTCACGCCAAGATCCTCGATTTTGGCCTGGCGAAGGTCGATATTGCCCGCGGTTCCCCGAGCCAATCCTTGGTAGTGACCCAGGGAGCCACACGGACGCTGGACGAAGCTCACCTTACCAGCCCCGGCACGATGGTCGGCACGGTCGCTTATATGTCTCCCGAGCAAGTGAGGGCGCGGGAGCTGGACGCACGCACGGACCTGTTTTCCTTCGGCGTTGTGCTCTATGAGATGGCGACCGGGGACCTACCCTTTCGTGGAGAGACCTCGGCCGTCATCTGCGAAGCCATCATGAATCGAGCGCCCGTCGCGGCGGTGCGGCTGAATCCTGATGTGCCGCCGAGACTGGAAGACATCATCAACAAAGCGCTGGAGAAAGATCGCAACCTGAGGTATCAGCACGCGTCGGAGATGCGCAGTGATTTGCAAAGGCTGAGACGGGATACGGAGACGAGCCGGCTGGTTGTTCCCGCGGCGAGCACAAATGAACTACCCGGAGCCTTTTCTGGGCCAGCGAGCTCCGATCGGACGAGCACGGGAAGGATGGTCGCGGCTTCCGGACGCAGGTTTCCCTACGGCATGGTCATCGGAATTCTTGGATTGGTGGCAGCCCTGGGGTTTGCTTATTGGAACCAGAGGAAGAACCCCGCCGTCAGTCCTGTCAGTCCGACCACGGTTGCCGTGCTGCCTTTTCAGAATCTTGGATCGGACAAGGACGTTGACTTTCTTCGTTTGGCATTGCCAGATGAGATCGCTACCGATCTGAGTTACGTACCCGCGTTGTCCATTCGCCCGTTCGCGACGACCAGCAAGTACACCGCGACCGGACTCGATCTGCAGCAGGCCGGACGCGAGATGCATGTTGCGGATATCGTGACCGGACACTATATGAAAGAGGGCAACCAGCTCGAGGTCACCTTGGAGGCGGTTGACGTCGAGAATAACCGAACGTTTTGGCGAGACCACTTGAACGTTGCGGCTCCCGACATGATTGCCATGCGCGAGCAGATCACGGCAAAAGTCAGGCAGGGGCTGATGCCAGCGCTCGGCGTGGGCTCGGCTTCCGCCGGTGCTACGAGACCCAAGAATGAAGAGGCCTACGCCTTGTACCTCCGGAGTCTGGCCATCTCCCGTGACCCGGCTCCGAACAAGGAGGCTATCGCCATGTTGGAGCGTGCAGTCGCCCTGGATAGCAGCTACGCCCCCGCCTGGGCGGCCCTTGGCCTTCATTATTACTGGGATTCGCAGTATTCCGACGGTGGCGAAGCAAGTTTTCAGAAGTCCAATGCCGCCTTGGAGCGGGCCCGCGATCTGGATCCGAACCTGGTCGAAGCTTCTGTACAAATCGCTGCCAATAGTGTGGAACGCGGTAACTTCGCAAAGGCGTACAAAGTCGCCGATGATCTTGTGAAACGCCAGCCCGAGAGCTCCTTTGCTCACTTCGCCATGAGTTATGTGCTGCGCTATGCGGGTCTGCTTGACGAGTCTGCACGGGAGTGTGAAACAGCGCTCTCGCTCGATCCCGGAAATTTTGGACTGCGTTCCTGCTCCTTCACGTTTGCCGAATTGGGCAAGCCTGACCGGGCGATTGATTTCATTCGCCTGGATGCCGGGTCTTCCTGGTTCAATAACAACCTGATCCGACTTCTCGGCCGCGAGGGCAAATTCGCCGAAGCGCGAGAAGCCGCTGAGAAGCTGCCCTCCGATGATAGCAATGTTCGTTTCTACAAAGCTTGTTTGGACAGTGCGTCCCGGCGATCGCCCTCAGCAGAGTTGGACCGATTGGCCCGCGAACAGGAGTCGTTGCTGGAAATCAATCCCGATCCTGAGAACCGATATCTTGTTGCCAGCGATATGGCTCTATGCGGGCAAAAGGACATAGCGCTACGGCTGGTAAAGTCTGCCATCGAGGGGCACTATTGCTCCTACGAAGCCTTGCAGAAGGATCCTTACCTGGCGTCGGTGCGAACAACCGCCGAGTACAGCCAGGTCCTCTCGGCGGCGAAACAATGCCAGGACGACTTTCTCTCCCAAACAGCTAAGATTTCTCACTGAGTAGTACTCCGGGAGGCCATATAGGGGCTCAAACCACGACGCAAAATGATCGAAATTTACCAAGCTGCGGTTGAACCAACCCACCTCCGGCTACTTCAAGAACTTGAATTCTCTTACTATAAGAAGGAACCCCGAACCGAAGAAATGTAAGAAACGTCGTCGGTACGCCCATTCTGCCGTATGGGATTGCACAGACTCTCGCCGCGGAACGGTCCAGAGTGTCCCGTCCGCGGACAGAGTAGGTACGGGCCGGAGCAGCCAAAATCGTCCTGGAGACTGCGCTCTAGTCCTATTCGGAGCCATTCTCGCGGCTATTGACAGCATTTCTAGGTAGAATGCAGAGCCTAGGAAGGCTTCCATGAACGAAGAGCAGAGCCGTCGCAGCTTTCTGCAGACAGCAGGTGCAGCCGGAGTAGTTGCTGCCCTTGGAAAAGTCGATACGGACCCGCAGGGATATGTGCTCGGCCGCAACGAGGGCGAGCATCTCATTCATTTTCGCGACCACGGAAACATCTTCATCAAGGTTGGCTCCGCAACCGGTTCGGACAAGCTCGCCTTGGGGACCCAGCAAGTGACAGTCGGGGCTGGCATTCCTATCCATCGACACTTTTACATGGACGAGGCCTTCTGCGTTCTGGAGGGCAGTGGAATTTTCATATTGAACGATGTGCGCCACCATTTTGAGAAAGGCGGAGCGATATTCATCCCTAAGAACTCTTGGCATGGGTTTGCGAATCCCGATCACGAGCTTCTCCTACTCTGGACTGTGACTCCTGCTGGGTTGGACGGCTTTTTCCATGACACCTGCAATCCGCCCGGTGTGCCGCCAAAGCAGATCACTCATGAGCAGGTCATGGAGATTGCCCGCAAATATGGAACGGAATTCAAATAATCGGGCATCACGATACGAACTACAGATAGGTTGACACTGTGGAGATGTGCTCGGCGGATCACGCCGAGTTGCCGGACATTCTCCTCGCTTGCACTCAGGGTTCACGGGGCACCGATGAAAATGACAGTGAGCTTTTGGCATGGGACGGCCAGCCGGAGGAATCTCTCGAAGTGGGTCTTGTTGCTCAGCCTTCTCCTCGCTTTTCCGAGCATGATTCATGCGCAGACGGCATCGACTCTTGCTCAAGCAGTTGCGCCGGATCAGAGCATGCTCCGTTCGTTGGGAGGTGGGCAGCCCTCGATTGCCGAATTTTCCGATGGACAGACTCTTATTGTCTTTGCCCATCAAGATGACGACCTGCTCTGGATGATGCCATTTTGGCCAGTGACATCAAAGTTTCTGCTCGCGGGTTATCCGGCTGCACCCATCTTCGAAAATCTCACCACAAGTTTTCCGCCGCAGCTGAATTATCGCGCGCGTTGGACACCGATTTGGGGGACAGTAGACAACGACATTTGGGCCGAGATATTCACGGATCGGTGCAAGAGAGCACCGATCGTTAACTTGGCGACCTTGAAGGCGCATCTCCACCCTTATTTCACTTCGTCGATTAAGCGCGTCATCACTCACAACAATTGGGGAGAGTACGGGCACGCACAACACCGACTGGTGAATATTGCCGTGAGGCAGCTCGCGGTTGAAAAGGGTATCGATGTCTGGGCTCTTGGTAGCAGAATGCCGCTCACAGCAAGCGAGCAGTCCGAATATGTCAATGTGGCGGGGAAGCTTGGCCTTCCGACAATCGAAGGATATTTCGACCCCAACCTCTTCCGTGAGGTACGGGCCACGTATCTGGCTCGTATACCTACCGCTTCGACGCCGGAACTCACCGCCAAGTTTCGCAACTGGTCGGCGACGCTGTGGACTTGGTCCGATCAGCCAGAGGCCTTCCCGATGGGATGGCGTCCCTTCGTCAAGCTGGTAGACAAGGGCGTCGACCTGACTATCAAGAACTCCGCAGTGAAACAACTTGAAGACAATGTCATGATCTTCAATGATTGTCCCGCGAGTCCAACACTCCCTAGGACACGATTTGCACGCCGCGGCGAGTGACCCCGCGGTTCCAAAGGAGCTTAGTGGCACCCTTTCTCAAGCCGCAAAGTCCGGCGTCACCGCGTGAGACTTGACTCACGAACATTGTCTTGCATTGCTGTCTCAAATCCCAAGCCAGTGGAGATCCCGATCTAGGGCACCTCAAAGACTTGTAGAAAACCCATGGCCGTCGAACTGAGATTTTATAAAACACTCGTATCCCCAACAGTTCTGCTTTCGATCCAATCCTGCGGAAACGGAGCGAAAATTCGACCTTCCGCAAAACTTGTTTGGATAACTCTGACGGTGCCTCCCGCCACCGCAAGAGATTCCACTTGTTTGTCTGTGAATTTTGACAGTTGTAGCTCCTCCCTTTGGTTCCTATAGTGAGTCCCCAAGACTAGTCAGCCCCACGGCTGGTGGAAGTCATCGGCGCATCTAGCGGGGTTAAGTCATTGCTTCTGACGAGAGACCGCGCTTAGGGTTGCGCAAGGTGGCCATCGAAATGGTGCTCATCCTTGCCTACGTGTTTGATTCCAGCGTAGTTTCGGCCCCGGGTTTAGGCTATCGTCAATGGGCGGCCATTTCTCAAAAGGCGACCCTAACCAAATGGAACACTGGAGGTTCTAGATGGCTTCACCGATGACGTATGGACACCCGGCGCTTTTTTACCCACCACCACCGTTTACCATCTCGGTGCCCGAGAGCAGCCTTGGGGGCTCTCGGGTAACTCTTTATACAGATTAAAATCACTACTTCTTTACTCACGACGAGCATCTCACTTGACAAAAAAAGAGGCCCAGAGATGGGGGGAAGGAATGTCTTCGTGAACCCACTTTCGCAGTTGCTCCTGGCTGTGATAATCGCGCTTGTCTGGCCCGCCTTGGGATGCAGCAGTGGCACCGCTCGAGCCCGCTTACTGAATGCCTCTCCGGGAGAGGCAAGTATCAGTGGCACGGTCAACAGCAGCTCTTTCGCGAGCAACGTCGCCTACGGGACCGCCTCGACCTATACCTCGGTAACATCGGGTTCAGTCATGCTTGAGATCGAACCCTCAGGCTCGACCACCCCGCTGCTCAATGAAACCCAAGTCCTGCCGTCCAACATGCCCTATACGGTCATGGTGGCGGGCTATCCTCCGAGCATTAGCACCGCCGTTCTGACGGATAACAACTCCGCTCCTTCCGCAGGGAACATCCTGCTTCGCTTCATCAATGCCTCACCTTCGCTCGGAACCGCGGACGTCTATGTGGTTCGACCCAACACCGCGCTCAACAGCGTGAGTCCTACCGTCAGTTACTTGATTTTTGAATCAGCCTCTAACTATGTTTCGCTGGCGGCAGGCAGCTACGAGGTCGTCTTCACCCAAGTCGGGCAAACCGTTCCGGTGATCAGCACGGGCTCATTGACCTTTACGACCGGACAAGTTCGCAGCGTCGTTGCACTGCCCGGCGCAGTGACTGGCTACACGACAAGAGTTATCACCGACATGAACTGAGTGCTGCGCACAGCCAACACCCCTCTGAGGCCGCGTATCTCCTGTGGGGAGTCGGTTTCTGCTCGACCGATCGGAGGTTCTGCCAAACTTGCGCGATGGAATAACTGGCGAGCTGGTACAAGGATACGGCGGCTTGGCCGTAAGATCGGATTTACGACATCTTCTGCTCGTGGGTCGATTCCCCGAATCACTCCACGCCGTGATCCGGAATTGACAGGCGAGTCGGTTTCAACCGGACCTGATCGAATTAGCCCGGCGATCCGTTTCTGGCGAACCACAGGTA
>DATJVZ010000139.1:0-3714 GCA_035501575.1 Terriglobales bacterium
ATTCCCTCGATCTGCAGCGGATGCTGAAGGGTCTCCCGAATTCGGTCGATAGTAGCGATAAGCTCGGATATCCCTTCGAGGGCAAAGAATTCGCACTGAATTGGAATCAGTACCGAGTCCGCCGCCAACAGAGCATTGAGGGTCAAGAGATCGAGGGCCGGTGGGCAATCAATGAGAATGTAGCCGTAGTCGGCTTTGACTGCCTCAATCTTCCGGTGCAGGCGCTTCTCTCGGTTTGGAATGTCCACAAGCTCCAGATTCGCTCCAACCAGATTCTTGTCCGCTGGAACAATGTCGAGCCCCTCTAAATCGCCTTTTACGATCGCGTCGCGAAGTTCTGAGTGCCCAAGCAGCACATTGTACAGGCTGGGACGATTCGGGTCTTTCGAGATTCCTAGACCAGTCGTCGCATTTCCCTGAGGATCCGAGTCAATCACCAGCACTCGAATATCGCTGACCGCCAGAGAAGCGGCTAAATTAATGGCGGTGGTGGTTTTGCCTACACCACCCTTCTGGTTGGTTACGGCAATGACTTTTCCCAATTTGGATATATGGTAGCACGAGGTTTCACGTGGAACGGAGGGTTCCAATCCACAAATACCTCTCGTGCCCCCAAGGCATCTTGATTGGACTGTTCCACGTGAAACGAGAGGTGGGAGGACATTGTTTTCCGCCAAGGCTCCCCACTGATTGGCAGATGTTGGCTAATGTTTTTTCAATGTTTGAGAACCTCACCGCCCTAAAAATGGCCCAATCGAAGCCACGCTCCAAATCTTCCACTCGCTGCGAAAGCACCTGAACATTTTCTAAATCCCGGGCGGCCTCGCGCAGGAATACGCTCTTTCGTCGATGTGATTCGACCAGATATACCGAACAGTCAGGCCGCAGAACCGCGACCGGAATTCCGGGGAAGCCAGCGCCGGACCCAATGTCCGCGATATCCCAATGGCCAGCGGGCAGATTGATGCCGAGGAAAATGGATTCACAGTAATGGCGCTCAACGATTTCTGCCAAGCCTTGAAGGCTGGTTAAGTTCAGAACCCTATTCCACTTATTAAGAAGCAGAAAATGACGTTCAAGCTGGGCAAGCTGACCGGGAGTGAGCTCAACCAGCGAAGCCAGACGCTGCCGCAAAAGCTCAGCAAACACGAGCCATGCTCAGGTAGACATCCAGAATTGCAATGGCTGCGGGGGTGACACCGGGGACTCTGGCTGCCTGGCCGAGAGTTGTAGGTTGAACTTTTTCCAGCTTTTCGCCGATCTCTCTCGATATGCCGGGAACTCCTCGAAAAGTGAAGTCTTCGGGGATGCGGCGGGATTCCGCTCTTTTGAGGCGCTCGATTTGGCGTTCCTGCTGAGCGATATACCCGGCATATTTTGTTTCAGTCTCAACCGTATCTAAGAGGCCGCGAACGGGCTCTTCACCGAGCGACGCCCTTACCCAGGCGTCGATTTCTACGATTCTGAATTCCGGTCGCTTGAGCCACTGGCCATAGTGGTGCTCCTCAAGAGCAGCCCGTATCTTGGACCGCTGTTCCTGCTTTGCAGTAAAGAGTTTCCAGCGCCCATCGCAAACCAGTCCTGCGCGCCGGCCCGTTGGTGTGAGACGCGCGTCGGCGTTGTCGATGCGCAGATGGAGGCGGAATTCGGCGCGGGAGGTGAACATACGGTACGGTTCATCCGCGCCCTTCGTGATGAGGTCATCGATGAGGATTCCGGTGTATCCGTCGGTGCGGGGAATGACGACGGCTTCACGGCGGGTCAGCTTGGACGCGGCGTTGATTCCTGCTATGAGTCCCTGGCAAGCGGCTTCTTCGTAGCCCGAAGTTCCGTTGATCTGGCCGGCCAGGAACAGGCCAGAAATTGTCTTAACTTCCAGCGTGTGATGGAGTTCCCTGGGATCGATGGCGTCGTATTCGATTGCGTAGCCAGGACGGATCATTTCGGCATGATCAAGGCCGGGGATCGAGGCCACCATGGCTTCCTGAACATCGATGGGCATGCTGGTGGACATGCCGTTCACGTAGACCTCGTTGGTGTCTAAACCCTCTGGTTCCAAGAAAATCTGGTGGGTGGGCTTGTCTGGGAACTTGACGATTTTGTCTTCGATGGAAGGGCAGTAGCGGGGGCCGATTCCCTCGATTTGGCCGCTATAGAGCGGGGAACGATGAATATTGGTTTGCAGAATCCGGCGCGTTTCGGCGGTGGTGTGACCGATGTGGCAGGCCACTTGAGGCCGGTCGATTTTCTCGGTCAGGAACGAGAACGGCGTGGGAACGGGGTCGCCAGGTTGGGGCTCGAACTGAGACCAGTCGATGGTGCGACCGTCGAGGCGGGGCGGGGTACCGGTTTTCAGACGCTTCCATTGGAGCCCGAGCGTGCGCAACTGATCGCCGAGCAAGTTCGACGGCGCCTCTCCGTTGCGGCCGCAACTATAGGTCATCTCGCCGACGTGCGCCAGGCCATTCAGAAAGGTTCCGGTGGTGATGACGACCGCGCCGGCGCGCAAGGTACGGCCATCGCGGAGTTTCACACCTGCAATTCTCCTAGTGCCGTTGCTCTCGATCAGGAGCTCGGCGACCTCGGCTTGTTTGATGCGGAGATTGGGCTCGCGTTCGAGCACTTCGCGCATCTTGACGCGGTACATCTTCTTGTCGCACTGGGCGCGGGGGGACCAAACGGCCGGGCCGCGGCTGGTGTTCAGGAGGCGAAACTGAATGCCGACGGCGTCGGTAACCTCGCCCATAACGCCGCCCAACGCATCGATCTCACGCACGAGGTGTCCTTTGGCGATGCCGCCGACCGCCGGGTTGCAGGACATTTGTGCGATGAGGTCGAGATTCATGGTGACCATGGCGGTCTTGAGGCCCATGCGCGCACAGGCGCGGGCAGCTTCGCAGCCCGCATGACCGGCGCCCACCACCACGACGTCGCATTTTTCGTGCATTGGATATGATTGTAGCGCTATGCGGATTTTGGTTATCGGCTCGGGGGGCCGGGAACACGCCTTGGTGTGGAAACTGAGTCAGAGTCCGGGGGTGCGGGTATATGCGGCGCCGGGGAATCCGGGGATGGCCTCATGCGGAACGTGTATCGAGGTCAAGGGGTCGTATTTGGAAGTCGCGGAGGGGGTGGGCGCGGATTTGACCGTTGTCGGGCCGGAGGCGCCGCTGGTGGCGGGAGTGGTCGATGAGTTTCGCGGGGCGGGGAAGTGGATTGTCGGGCCAACGAAAGAAAATGCGCGGCTCGAGGGGAGCAAGATTTTCGCGAAGCAATTCTTCAAGCAGCACGGGATTCCGACGGCGGAGTTTGTAGCGGTCGAGACGCACGAAGAGGCGCGGCGGGCGCTGGGGCGGTTTCGGTTTCCGGTGGTGATCAAGGCGGATGGCCTGGCGGCAGGCAAAGGAGTCGTCATTGCGGAAGATCGCGCGGCGGCGGAGCGAGCGGTTGAGGCGCTGGGGCCGCGGCTGGTGATCGAGGAATATCTGGAAGGCGAAGAAGTCAGCTTCATCGCGCTGTGTGATGGGCGGGATGTGCTGCCATTCGCGCCGACGCAGGATCACAAACGCGTGAATGATGGCGACACGGGGCCGAATACGGGCGGGATGGGCGCGTACTGCGACTCGCGGATTCTGACGGAGGCCGAGACGGAGCGGGTGCTGGACACGGTGATGCGGCCGGCGGTAGAGGCGACTGCGTTCACGGGATTTCTGT
>DATJVZ010000140.1:0-32554 GCA_035501575.1 Terriglobales bacterium
AAAAGAGAGAATTCGCATCCGTTTGAAAGCGTACGACTATCGCATCCTGGATCAATCGACGGGTGAGATTGTCGAGACCGCCAAGCGCACGGGAGCGCAGATCGCGGGTCCCATTCCCTTGCCCACCATGAAGAACAAGTATTGTGTGTTGCGTTCGCCGCATGTGGACAAGAAATCGCGCGAGCAGTTCGAGATCCGCACCCACAAGCGGTTGCTCGACATTCTCGAGCCGACCCAACAGACGGTCGATGCCTTGATGAAACTGGATCTTCCCGCCGGAGTGGACGTCGAGATCAAAGCTTTCGGCAAGGAGCACAAATAGAGGGGTTTCGCAGCGCTGGGGTGGGAGTAGAACATGGCAAAGATAGCAGGAATTTTAGGGAAAAAAGTCGGGATGACCCAGCTCTTTGATGCCAGAGGGGACGTGCACCCTGCCACGGTGCTGCAGGCCGGACCCTGTGTCGTCACCCAGCACAAGACCCAGGCGAAGGATGGTTACGAGGCGGCGCAGATCGGCCTGGTGGAGTTCGTCAAGGTGTCCCGCTTGTCGAAGCCCATACAAGGCCATTTGGCCAAGCACAATTTGCCTCCCGTGCGATTCGTGCGCGAAGTTCCTCTCGACACCGAGGAGAAGGCGCCGAGCGATGGCGAGGAAATTAAGGCGGGCAACCGCGTCTTGGTCGACATCTTTGACGGGGAAAAGTTTGTGGATGTGATTGGCGTGAGTAAGGGACGGGGCTTCCAAGGGGTGGTCAAGCGCCACCACTTCCGCGGCGGCCCAAAATCGCACGGTTCGATGTTTCAGATCACCGGCTCGATCGGCTCCTCCGCCTTTCCCTCCCGCGTGTTTAAAGGCATGCGTATGTCGGGGCACATGGGGCACGAGCGGGTGACGACCCGCAATCTCCGCGTGCTCGGCCTGGACAAGGACGACAACCTGTTGGTCGTCGAGGGCAGCGTGCCGGGGCCGAATGGCGGTTATCTGGTCATTGTCAAAGCCAAGAAGCCGCCGCGCGAACGTCGCGGGTTTGCCGGCACCACCACGATCGATCCGTTGAAGGCGGCCAAGCGCGCCGCCAAGAAGGCGTAGGAGGGAGCAAGAGGCGAGGAACTCGCACAACTGCCATGGCAACCATTGAGGTTCGTAATCTGAGTGGAGACAAGGTCGGAACCTTGGAGTTGGCCGATGAGATCTTCAGTCGGGTCAATGAGGATTTGCTTTGGGAAGCGGTGAAACACTACCGTGCCGGACAACGGGCGGGAACCCACGCTACCAAGAACCGCTGGCGAGTTTCGGGTTCAGGGAAGAAGCTGTGGCGGCAGAAAGGCACCGGAAGGGCGCGCATCGGCTCGATCCGGTCTCCCCTGTGGCGACACGGCGGCACGGTCCACGGACCCCAACCCCGGTCCTACGACTATGCTTTCCCGCGTAAGAAACTCTTGGGCGCGCTGCGCTCGGCGCTGGCCGCCAAGTTCGCGGATGGCAAGCTGATGGTGGTAGACGCCTTCGATATCAAAGAAGTGAAGACCAAGACGCTGCGCGCGGCTTTGGACAAGTTGAAAGTGGAGGGGAGCGCTTTGCTGGTCGAAGTGCCCAAGCATGGCAATCGCAATCTGGAGCTGAGTTCGCGCAACCTGGAAGACATCGAACTGGTGGCGGGAAACCAGGTGCATCCCTACCACCTGTTGCGCTATGACCGGGCGATCTTCACCCAGCCGGCGATCGAGAAGCTCGAGCTCACGCTCAAGAATTCCCTGCCCAAAAAGCAGCGCCCCGGCGGGAAGGAAGAACAGCCGCCGAAGCGGGCGGCGCGGGCTCCCCGGCGTCGCACCCGCAATGACAAAGCGGCGGAGGTGGCCTGATGAGATCGGCGTACCAGATTCTGCATCGCCCGGTGATTACGGAAAAGGGCTTGGCGATCCGGGAACACCAGAACACGCTGGTGTTTCAAGTGGCTCCCCAAGCGACTAAGACGGAAATCAAGGAAGCCGTGGAAGTCATTTTCAAGGTCAAAGTGGATTCGGTGCGCACGGCTCGGTATCCCGGAAAGGAACGGCGGCGGGGGAAGTTTGCCGGCTATCGCCCGGATTGGAAAAAGGCGTATGTGCGCTTGAAGGCCGGAGAGAAGATGCCGGAATACGCCCAGAATCTATAAACCCATGCGACGCGTGCGCAAGCCAGTCGCCGAAAGCTGATCTATGGCAATCAAGACGTATCGACCGACAACCCAGACCCTACGATTCCGGACCACGCTGGTCAATGACGACATTACCAGCAGCAAGCCGCACAAGCCTTTGGTGAGCGGCAAGCAGCGCACGGGCGGGCGCCGCAATGCCGGCGACATTACGAGTTGGTTTCGGGGTGGGGGACACAAGCGCAAGCTGCGTCTCATCGACTTCAAGCGCGACAAAACCGGTATTCCCGCCACCGTGGCCTCGATCGAGTACGATCCCAATCGCTCGGCGCGCATTGCTTTGTTGACCTATGCCGACGGGGAGAAGCGTTACATCCTTCAGCCCAACGGACTGAAGGTTGGGCAGAAAGTCGTGAGCGGTCCGGAGGCGGACATTTTGGTGGGCAACGCCCTGCCCCTGCGCAATATTCCGCCGGGCACGACGGTTCACAACATCGAATTGAAGCCCGGCAAGGGAGCGCAGATGGTGCGGTCGGCGGGCGGCGCGGCCCAATTAGTCGCCAAAGAGGGCGATTATGCCTTGGTGAAGCTGCCTTCGGGGGAGACACGGAAGGTCTCCCAGGATTGTCTGGCGACCATCGGACAAGTGGGCAATGTGGATCACGAGAATCTGACGATCGGCAAAGCCGGGCGCACTCGCTGGCTGGGGAAGCGTCCCCACAATCGCGGCGTTTCCATGAACCCCGTGGATCATCCCCACGGCGGAGGAGAAGGTAAGACCTCAGGTGGCCGCCATCCGGTGACCCCCTGGGGACAGCCGACGCGCGGTTACAAAACGCGCAATAACAAGCGTACCGACGCCTTTATTGTGAGCCGCTGGAGCAAGTAAGTAAAAGGAAGAGCGATTCTATGGCACGTTCAACCAAGAAAGGCCCGTTCGTGGATCCCTACCTTGAGGCGCGGGTGGGAGCCATGAACGCACGCAACGAGAAGAAGGTGTTGCGGACCTGGTCGCGACGTTCGACCATCATTCCGGAGTTCGTGGGACAAACCATTGCCGTGCACAACGGCAAGAAATTCATTCCGGTGTACATCACCGAGAACATGGTGGGTCATAAACTCGGCGAGTTCAGCTTTACCCGCCAGTTCAAAGGGCACTCCATGAAGGCCGCGACCGAAGCTGCGGTTCGGCCGGCAGGAGTGCCAGGCGGTCCCGGGGCTCCGGTTCCGGCGGCAACGCCGGCGACGCCGGCGGCACCAACAGCGCCCAAGGCGTAAGGGCAGGAGGGACGGGAAAAACCCATGGAATTTCGCGCGGAAGCCCGGTTTATGCGCGTCTCACCGCAGAAGGCGCGCTTGGTGCTCGATCTGATCAAGGGACAGCGGGTGGAGGACGCCCTGAATACTTTGGTATTCACCAAGAAGCGAGTGGCGCCCACCATCGAGAAATTGCTTCGTTCGGCCATCGAGAATGCCAACTACCTCGGGGCCGAAAAGGGTATCGATGTGGATGTCGACAACCTGTACGTGAAGAAGGCGGTGGCCAGTGACGGCCCGCGCATGAAACGTATCCGCCCGGCACCCATGGGACGAGCGTATCGCTACGTGCGCCGGATCGCTCATATTGAGATTGCCCTGGCCGAGCGGACAAAGAAGGAGACAGCGGCCAAAAAGTAAGGCCGGGAGCGCTCGTCGGAAGACGAGCTTGAGGAGACGAGATGGGACAAAAGGTTCATCCCTATGGATTTCGCCTTGGCTACACCAAGCCCTGGAAATCCCGCTGGTTCGTCGAACGCGACTACGACAAGCTGCTGCTCGAAGATGTCAAGTTGAAGAACGAGCTCAAAGACAAGCTTCGTTCGGCGGGCGTCAGCTCGATTGAGGTCGAGCGTCCGGGGAACAAATTGCGGGTCATCATCAAGACCGCCCGTCCGGGAATCATCATCGGACGGAAAGGAGCCGAGATCGACAAGCTCAAGCAGGAGCTGCAGAAGCGCACGGCGCGCGAGGTCTACATCGATATCCAGGAAGTCCATAAGCCGGAGCTCGATGCCCAGCTGGTATCGGAATCGATCGCGCTGCAACTGGAAAAGCGCGTAGGGTTTCGCCGGGCCATGCGGAAAGCGGTGGATTCGGCGCTGCGCTTCGGCTGCAAAGGCATCAAGGTTCGGGTCAGCGGGCGCCTGAACGGCAATGAAATCGCGCGTTCGGAGTGGTATCTGCAGGGCCGGTTGCCCCTGCACACGCTGCGGGCCGACATTGAGTACGGTTTTTCGGAGGCCAAGACGACCTACGGCGTGATTGGCGTCAAGGTCTGGATCTATCGCGGGGAGATTCTCAGCCAGAAGAAGCGCGAATCCCAAGAGGCGCAGCAGCCGCTGGGAGTTTTCTAGTCCCACAGAGGTGGGTAAGCGTGGATTCTCGGGCCAGGCGCCCGGTTTCCAGGAAAGATTTTTATGTTGATGCCCAAGAAGGTGAAGTATCGCAAACAACAGCGGGGACGGACCGCGGGCAAGGCCTGGCGCGGGAGCGAGCTGGCGTTTGGCGATTACGGGCTGAAGGTGCTTGAGCCGGGTTGGATCACCGACCGGCAGATCGAAGCGGCCCGAGTCGCCATGACCCGCTTCATCAAGCGCGGCGGCAAGATCCAGATTCGGTTGTTCCCCGATAAGCCGGTCACCAAAAAGCCGGCCGAGACCCGCATGGGAAAGGGAAAGGGTGCCCCGGATCACTGGGTGGCCGTGGTGCGCCCCGGCAAGATACTGTTCGAAATGGAAGGCGTTAGCCACGGGGACGCCTTCGAGGCGATGCGCCTGGCGTCCCACAAGCTGCCGTTGCGTACGACGTTTGTCAAACGCGAAGGGGCAGTCCATTGAGACCCGGAACTGAGAGATCGAGGCGATGAAAGCGGATAAGGTACGCAATTTAACCGACGAAGAGCTGCGGCAGCAGGAGCGCGATCTGAACGATCAGCTCTTCAAGCTGAAGTTCCAGCTCAACATGGGACAGACAGAGAGCCTCAAGAAGATTCGCGGCTTGCGCCGGGATATCGCCCGCGTCAAGACCATAGTCCGCGAGCGGGAGCTGGTTGAGAAGACGGAGAAGAGGTCATGAGCGAAACCGCTGTTCGCCCGCCGGGCCCGCAAGGTCGGCGCAAAGAAGTGATTGGCATGGTGATCTCGAATCGCATGCAGAAAACGATCGTGGTCGAAGTGGCGCGACAGAAGAGTCACGCCTTCTACGGACGGGTGGTCGCCAAGGCCAAGAAGTTTTATGCGCACGACGAGCGCGGAGAGGCGCACGTCGGCGATTTTGTGCGGCTCGAGGAGACCCGTCCGCTTTCGAAACTCAAACGCTGGCGGCTGAAGGAGATCATTCGCAAGGCGACGCTGGCCGCGGAACCTACGGAGGCGGAAGCGGTTTCCTAGGAAACCCTGCTGCCGAGGAGAGAGCACGATGGCGGTGATGATGAGAAGTATGCTCGAGGTCGCCGATAATTCCGGCGCGCGTAGGCTGCAAATGATCCTGCCGCTCGGCGGCGCCACCGGATTGAACGCCGGGTTGGGCGACGTGATCACCGCCAGTGTCAAGGAAGCTTCGCCCGATGGTCAGGTGCAGAAAGGGAAAGTCGTGAAGGCGGTGATTGTCCGCACCCGGAAAGAACACCGTCGGCGGGATGGAACCTACATTCGCTTCGACCAGAACGCCGCGGTGTTGATCAACGAAGCGGGGGAGCCGGTTGGAACCCGTGTCTTTGGCCCGGTGGCTCGTGAATTGCGCGAGAGGAAGTTTTTGAAAATTGTTTCCTTGGCACCCGAGGTCTTATAACTGCCGGCGGGGATTGTAGGGTTCGCCGCTCGAAACAAGGATTTGGACAGCATGGAAACTCTAGGAAATGGTCACCAGCGAGTCGATATTCGCCGCAATGACACGGTGAAGGTCATCGCCGGCCGGGATAAAGGCAAGCAAGGCCGCGTTCTCCGGGTATTCCCCAACGACGGGAAGCTGCTTGTCGAACACGTCATGATGGTGAAAAAGCACGTGCGGCCCAATCCCCAGCGGAACGTGAAGGGCGGCATCGCGGAGCAGGAGAGCCGAATTTCGATCGCGAACGTGCAATTGGTGTGCTCGACCTGCGGGCCGGTGCGGCTCGGGCATGAGGTACGGGGCGATCGCAAAGTGCGGGTATGCAAGAAGTGCGGCACAACCCTGGACAAGTAATCTCGAGCCCAGGGCTGCGCCGGAGAAGGAACGGGTATGGCGAAGGACAAGGACAACAAGAAAGAGGCGAAGGGGGCGAAGGGGGCCAAGCCGCAGGAAGAGGCGCGAGAGCGCGACGCAGCGCGCCACAGCGCCCGCGAAACTCCCCGGCTGAAGCAGCGCTTCCAGCAGGAGATCGCGCCCGCGCTGCGCAAAGAGCTGGAACTCAAAAACCCCATGGCGGTGCCGCACCTCGACAAGATCGTGGTCAACGTGGGTGTGGGGGAAGCGACCCAGAACGCCAAGGTGCTCGATCCAGCGGTGAATGAACTGGCCCAGATCACCGGACAAAAACCGGTCATCACCCGTGCCCGGAAATCGATCGCCGCTTTCAAAGTGCGCGCCGGCCAGCCCATCGGAGCCATGGTGACCTTGCGCGGCGATCGCATGTACGAGTTTTTTGATCGCTTGGTGAACGTCGTGCTGCCCCGGGTCCGCGATTTTCGTGGCGTCTCGACCAAGTCCTTCGATGGCCGCGGCAATTACACCTTGGGGCTGCACGATCAACTGATCTTTCCCGAGATCGATTACGCCAGGGTGGACAAATTGAAAGGCATGAACGTGACCATTGTGACCACGGCGCGGAGCGACGATCAGGCACGATCTTTGCTGCGACATCTGGGCATGCCGTTCCGGGCCTAGAGAGAGTTGAGAAGTTTCACTCGGGTAGTTCGCCTCGGCCGGCGGCCGAGGGAGCGAGAGCGGAAAGCGAGGAGCAAGAGCGAAGTGGCAACCACAGCCAAACGAGTTAAGGACAAGAAAAAGCCGAAGTTTTCCTCACGCAGACACAATCGCTGCCAGATCTGTGGACGGCCGCGCGCCTATATCCGCAAGTTCGGCATCTGTCGCTTGTGCTTTCGCGGCCTGGCGCTGCGGGGTGAGATTCCGGGAGTTTCGAAATCGTCCTGGTGAGGGACCCTCGGAAGGAGCCTGCCGTGGGGGTCGGCGAGTGCGATTCGCCGCCTTTTGGGCAGTGCCGAAGCTGAGGGACGTGAGGAGAAGCGAAATCATGAGGTTTACCGATCCGGTCGCAGACATGCTGGCGCGTATTCGCAATGCGATTCAGGCGCGGCATCAGAAGGTTGATATTCCGGCTTCCAAGCTGAAGGCGGAGATTGCCCGCATTCTTAAGGAGGAAGGCTATATCGCCAACTTCAAGGCGGTGGACGAGGAAGGCCATCGCACCTTGCGCATCTATCTGAAGTACGGCAACAACAACGAGGCAGCGATCTCGAACGTAGAGCGAGTCTCGCGTCCGGGTTGTCGCGTCTATGTACGGCGCAGCGAGATCCCCCGCGTGCTGGGCGGTCTCGGCATCAACATTTTGACCACGCCTCGCGGGGTGATGACCGGTCGTCAGGCACGCAAACAAGGTCTCGGAGGCGAGGTGCTGTGCGAAGTTTGGTAGTCAAGAGCAGCTGCCAGGCGTGCACCCAAGGCTAAGCGTATGTCACGAATTGGAAAAAAACCGATCCCGCTCCCGCCGGGAGTTAAGGTCAAAATCGAAGGCAACACGGTCACGGTCGAAGGACCGAAGGGCAAGTTGGACACCGAGCTTCCCCCGGGGATTCGCATGGAACAGCAGGACGGGCACTTGGTGGCCATCCGGGAGACAGACGATCAGGCGGCCGTGCATGGCTTGGCGCGCGCGCTGGTCAACAACGCGGTCGAAGGCGTGACCAAAGGATGGACCCGGGAACTGGAGATTGTGGGCATCGGGTATCGCGCCGAAATGAAAGGAAAAGAGACGGTGGTATTCAACTTGGGCTATTCCCACGCCATTGAATACCCGCTGCCCTCGGGGGTCACGGTGGCCGTCGATCCCAAACAGACCAAGTTAACCGTTAGCGGCATCGATCGACAGAAGGTGGGGCAAGTGGCCGCAGAAATACGCAGCCTGCGTCCACCAGATCCTTACAAG
Organism: Terriglobales bacterium; assembly: GCA_035501575.1. Taxonomy (GTDB): domain Bacteria; phylum Acidobacteriota; class Terriglobia; order Terriglobales; family Acidobacteriaceae; genus JAFAGX01. Next base: position 8,317 of record DATJVZ010000140.1, read on the forward strand.
AACAAGGGTGTGCGCTACCTGGGTGAGCGCTTGAAGAAGAAGGTCGGCAAGACCGGAGCCAAGTAAGAGCTCCTTGCCGAGGAGGAAAGCTCGGCAGCCCGGAGGAAGAAACGATGATTGGGAAAACTTCCAAGGACGCGAACCGGCACCTGGTTCACGCCCGCATCCGCAAGAAGGTTCTGGGTACGGGCGAGCGGCCGCGTCTGAATGTGTACCGCTCCTTGAACCACATCTACGCCCAGGTCATCGACGATCTCAAGGGCGTGACTTTGGCCGCGGCCAATTCGCTCGAAGGCCAAAAGGGCGGCAAGCATACCGGAGGGAACCTGGCCTCGGCCAAAGCCGTAGGTAAGAACATTGCCGAGCGGGCCCAAGCCAAGGGAATCGCCAAGGTTGTGTTTGATCGCGGCGGCTACATTTTTCATGGCCGGGTTAAGGCGTTGGCCGAGGCTGCCCGCGAAGCAGGATTGAAGTTCTAATCTCGAGAGCACGGTGCGGGGCAATCCGCCCGGCTCGCTGAGCAGAGAAAAAAGGAAGAAGAAAAGAGAATCGATGGCGACGGTAGCGAAGAAACTGGATGCGGGTGCGTATCAACTGAAAGACCAAGTGGTTGCGATCAACCGGGTCACCAAGGTAGTGAAAGGAGGCAAGAATCTCTCCTTCGCCGCTCTGGTCGTGGTCGGCGATCCGAGCGCCGCCATCGTTGGTTATGGATCCGGCAAGGCCAAAGAAGTCCCACAAGCGATTCGCAAGGGAATTGAGTCGGCCAAGAAGAATCTGGTCAGAATCAACCTTACTCAGACCAGTATCCCCCATACCGTGCTGGGGCGTTTCGGCTCGGGAATGGTCTTGTTGAAACCGGCCCCCGAGGGCACCGGCGTGATCGCCGGCGGAGCCGTACGGGCGGTTATGACCTCGGCGGGTATTCAGAACGTCTTCACCAAGTCCATCGGAACCACCAATCCCCACAATGTGATTAAGGCCACCTTCGATGCCCTCAAGAGGCTCAAGAACAGGCAGGATGTGGCTGCCATGCGGGGCAAGGCGGAAGAGGAATTGTGAGTCGCGCCCGGGCTGGCGGCGGCGAATTGGCGCGGTGCGGAAGCATTCTAAGAAAAGGATTCGAATTAAGATGACGGCGAAGAGGTCGGGTACGGGCAAGCTGCAGCTAAAATGGGTACGTTCGGCGATTTGTGCCCCGACCAAACAAAAGAAGGTGGTCGAAGGGCTGGGCTTCACCCGCTTAAATCAGATTATCGAGAGGCCGGACACTCCCGCCATCCGGGGCATGGTGGCCAAAGTACCCCACTTGGTGGAGATCCTGAGCGAACCCAGGCCTTAGGCCTGGTGGAACAGACGCGGAGAGAAATCATGAATCTGTCGCAGATTCGACGGCCGAAGCGGGCGTCGGAAAAACGCAAGCGCGTGGGGCGAGGCATGGGTTCCGGCATGGGCAAGACGTCCACGCGCGGACACAAAGGTCAGCGCTCGCGCAGCGGCTCGCGGATGATTCGCGGCTTTGAAGGCGGACAGATGCCTCTGCATCGCCGCCTGCCCAAGCGCGGCTTTACCAATATCTTCCGCAAGCGATTCAACATCGTGAATTTGGAGACGCTGAACCGGCTCGGGGAAGCGACCATTACACCCGAGGTGTTGCTGAAGACGGGAGTCGTGCGCACCGGGTATCCGGTAAAAATTCTTGGGAACGGAGAGCTTGAGAAAGCCCTTACCGTTCACGCACACAAGTTCTCTAAATCGGCCCAGGAGAAGATCATCCGGGCCGGTGGCAAGTGCGAGGTCTTAGCATAATGCTGGAGAAGCTGGCCAACATCTTTCGTATTCCCGACCTGCGCAAGCGCATTTTGTTTACCCTGGGATTGCTCGCGGTGTATCGCCTGGGAGGCCACATTCCGACCCCGGGCGTGAATGCCGATCGTTTGCAGCAGTTCTTCGAGCAAAACCGCGGCACCTTCCTCGGGTTTGTTGACTTGTTCTCCGGAGGCCAGCTGCGGCGCCTGACCATCTTTGCCTTGGGCATCATGCCCTATATCACGGCATCGATCATCCTGCAGTTGCTGACCGTGGTCTATGAACCTCTGGCCAAACTGCAGAAGGAAGGCGAACTCGGCCGCAAGAAGATCACCCAGTGGACCAGATATCTCACCGTACTGCTGAGCGCGGTGCAGTCGCTCGGCATCGCCATCAGCCTGCAAAGGTCGGGGGACTTTGTGATCAACCCCGGCTTCGGCTTTCTGGCCATGACCATGCTTACCCTGACCACGGGCAGCGCCTTCATTATGTGGTTGGGCGAGCAGATCACCGAACGCGGTGTGGGCAATGGAATGTCGCTGCTGATCTTTGCCGGAATCGTGGTCGGGCTGCCGCGCGGTGTGGCCGACTTGCTCGACAAAGTTCGCACCGATGCCTGGGGTGCCTTTACGGCGCCGGCGGTGATTTTGCTGATTGGTCTGATGATTCTGGTGGTGGCCTTCATTGTCTATGTCGAGCGCAGCGAGCGGCGCATTCCGGTGCAGTACGCGAAACGCGTGGTAGGACGCAAGGTCATGGGCGGACAGTCAACCCATCTGCCGTTGCGGGTAAATGCCGGAGGGGTGATGCCGGTCATCTTCGCCTCCTCCATTCTGACCATGCCGCAGACCGTGGGGTATGGCCTGCGCAACAACCGCTATTTTGGCGATTTGATTCGCTGGCTGGGCTGGGGTGAGCCCCTCTACACCTTCCTCTACGCGGTGGGAATCATCTTCTTTGCCTACTTCTACGTCTCCATCGTCTTCAACCCGAACGAAGTGGCCGACAACATGCGAAAGTACGGAGGGTTCATCCCCGGGATCCGGCCGGGTCGACGCACGGCCGATCATATCAACGAGATTCTCACCCGAATTACTCTGGTAGGCGCGCTCTATCTCATCATCATCTCCTTTATTCCGGAATGGATGATCGCAGGCATCCATTTGAACCATCTGTGGGGCCCGGTGGGAGCTTTCTTTGAGCGCTTGCCGACCTGGGTGACGAACGGACTGGGCGTGACCTTTTATTTTGGCGGCACCTCGTTGCTCATTGTGGTCGGCGTCGCCATGGATACGGTGACCCAGATCGAGGCGCAATTGATTATGCGCCATTATGATGGGTTCACTCCCCGCAGTGGACGCATTCGGGGTCGTCGTACTTGGGCCTAGCTGAGCGTGCCGCAAGACCCGGGTTCGGCGGGAAGTGAAATGGGTGGAGAAGCGGGGTCATCTCGAGGAGGGTACTGCGCGCCGTACTGGACCGATCATCCTGCTGGGGCCGCCTGGGGCGGGCAAGGGCACCCAGGCTAAGCGCATCGTGGAAGAATACGGCGTTCCCCAGATCTCAACCGGCGATCTGCTCCGTAGCCACGTGAAGAATGCCACCGCACTCGGTCAGCTGGCCAGCGAGTTCATGGGGCGCGGGGAACTGGTGCCCGATGAATTGTTGTATGACATCGTGGCCGAGCGCCTACGGGCTCCGGATTGCGAGCGCGGCTTCGTTCTCGACGGGTTTCCGCGGACCGCGGCCCAGGCGGGATGGCTCGATGCCTTCCTGCAGCACGAGTTCTTTGAAAACTCGCGATCCCCAAAGTGCTTGCCATTTGTGATCCGTATTGATGTCGACTATAATGAACTGTGGCTTCGGCTCACCGGGCGCAGAACGTGTCCCCTCTGTGGTCGCATTTACAACATCCATCTCCAGCCACCGCGCGTCGATGAACTTTGTGACATCGACGGTTCCCAGCTGGTTACCCGTAATGATGATCGCGACGAGGTGATTCGCGAACGGCTGCTTGCCTACGAGCAGCAGACCCGGCCGGTGGCGGAGTACTACGAGGAGAAAGGGCGGCTGGTCTCGGTCGATGGCAGCTTGCCGGTCGACCAGGTGGCCAGGCAGATTTTTCAGGCCATAGAGACCCACGCCGGCGACCGCTGCTAGGATGGCAATCGTCTGTAAATCGACGGCGGAGATTGAGAAGATGCGGCGAAGCGGCCGCATCGTGCGACAGGTGCTCGACTATGTGGGCACGCTCATCGCTCCGGGAATGACCACGATGGGCCTGGAGCGCGCGGCCGAAAGCAAGATCCGCGATTTGGGGGCAAAACCGGCATTCAAGGGTTACTACGATTATCCCTGCGTGCTGTGCACGTCGGTGAACGAGGAAATTGTGCACGGGATTCCCTCGGAGAAGCGGGTGCTCAAGGCGGGTGATATCGTTTCCGTGGACTGCGGAGTGGTCCTCGATGGCTACTACGGCGATGCGGCGGTTACTCTCCCGGTCGGCGACTCTCTGACCGCGGAAGTCCGTAAACTGCTCGATGTCACCGAGGCTTCCCTGTACAAGGCCATTCAGCAGGTACGCATCGGGAACGCCGTGGGAGACGTGAGCGCCGCGGTACAGGAGCATGTCGAAGCCAACGGTTTCAGTGTGGTTCGCGAATTTGTCGGCCATGGCATTGGGACCAAACTCCACGAGGAGCCGCAAGTCCCGAATTTTGGCACGCGCGGCCACGGCACACGCCTGCGGGAGGGCATGGTGCTCGCCATCGAGCCCATGGTCAATTCCGGCAAGCCGGGTACGCGAGTGCTCGAGGATAAGTGGACCGCGGTGACCGCCGATGGAAGCGCCAGCGCCCACTTCGAGCATTGCGTCGCGGTGACCAAAGACGGCCCCATGATTCTGACCGACTGAGGAGCGCGGTCGGCGGGGACCGGCTGAACCAGGTTTCAGGGAACCGAGAACCTGAGAATTAAGGAGTCGATGAGCAAAGAGGACGCGATTGAGGTCATGGCAACGGTGCTCGAACCGCTGCCGAACGCGATGTTTCGAGTCGAACTGGAGTCGAATAAGCACCAGGTTCTGGCCCATGTTTCGGGCAAGATGCGGAAGAATTTCATTCGCATTCTGCCCGGCGACAAAGTAGCCGTCGAGCTGTCGCCCTACGATTTGAGCCGCGGCAGGATCGTGTACCGCTATAAGTGAGGGTGGATCGCGGGTCGGTCCCCCGGCAAAGGGAAGGTTATGAAAGTGCGAGCGTCGGTCAAGAAAATTTGCGACAAATGCAAGATCATCCACCGCAAAGGTGTGGTGCGGGTGATCTGCGAGAACTCTAAGCACAAGCAGCGGCAAGGCTGAGGGAATCCTATGGCACGAATTGCAGGGGTTGATCTTCCGCGCAATAAGCACATCCATATCGCGCTGACCTACATTTATGGCATCGGTATTCCGCGCTCGGCGCGAATTCTCGACCAAGCGAAAGTCGATCCCAGGAAAAAGGTCCAGGACCTCGGCGAGGATGAGGTGAATCGCATTCGTCAGGTGATCGAGTCCGAAGGCATGGTCGAAGGCGATCTGCGTAAGGATGTTCAGATGAACATCAAGCGGCTCATCGAAATCGGCTCGTACCGTGGATATCGCCATCGCCGCAACTTGCCGGTGCGGGGGCAGCGCACCCACACCAACGCGCGTACCCGCAAGGGGCCGCGCCGAGGCACGGTTGCGATCAAGAAGAAGTCGACGTCAAAAACCTGAGGCCCGCAGCCGGGTGCGTCGGCAGGGGAAGCTGAGCTTTCCTTATCGGCAATCCAGGGCCGATTGTTCCTCAGGAACGGGAAGACTAAACTATGGCAAAACCTGCAGCAGCTCCGGCGGGCGGCGCAGCCACCCCGGAAAAAAAAGGCAAGAAGAAGACGTTCAAGAAGAAAGAGCGCAAGCACGTCTCCCACGGCGTGGCTCACATTCAGGCGTCTTTCAACAACACCATTGTGACCATCACCGATTCGACGGGAAACGTGCTGTCGTGGAAGAGCTCGGGTTCGCTCGGCTTTCGCGGTTCTCGCAAAGGCACGCCCTTTGCCGCCCAGCAAGCCGCCATGAGCGCCGCCAACATGGCGCGCGATCATGGGGTGCGCAGCCTCGAGGTGTGCGTCAGCGGGCCGGGTTCGGGGCGCGAATCGGCGATTCGCGCTTTGGCGGCAGCCGGGATCGAGGTGCGTAGCATCAAAGACGTTACACCCATTCCCCACAATGGATGCCGTCCGCCGAAACGAAGAAGGGTATAAGCGTCATTAGAGATTTCGCGTCCGGGAAGAAGGGAGGGCCTGCCAAGCCGGTCGTTGGCTTGGGGAATCCTGTAAACCGGTCGAAAAAGAAGGAGAAAAAAATTGGCCCGTTACACTGGTCCTGTCTGTCGTCTCTGTCGCCGCGAGGGTATGAAGCTGTTCCTCAAAGGCACCAAGTGCTTTAGCGACAAATGTCCTGTGGAGAAGCGAAACTTCGCTCCCGGGCAGCACGGCAAAGATCGCAAAGCCAAGGTTGTCGGCTACGGCTTGCAGCTGCGCGAAAAGCAGAAGACGAAACGCATTTACTTCACGCAGGAAGCGCAATTTCGCAACTATTTTGAGAAGGCGGCGCAAACCAGGGGTGTGACCGGCGAGATGCTCCTGCAGCAGCTCGAGCGTCGCCTAGACAACGTCGTCTATCGCCTCGGCTTCGGGATTTCCCGGCGTCAGGCGCGGCAACTCGTGCGCCACGGTCACGTCGAGGTGGATGGCCGCAAGGTCAACATTCCCTCCTACCAAGTGACCGTAGGAGAAGAGATCGCGATCCGCGAAGGCAGCCGCAAGCTGGGGGCGGTCGAGCAGGCCAAGGAATTTGCCAGCCACCAAAACGCTCCTACTTGGCTCGAAATCGATCGCGACAATTACACAGGACGCGTGCTTGCACTGCCGAAGCGTGAGGAAATTCAATTGCCGGTCAACGAGCAATTGATTGTGGAGCTGTACAGCAAGTAAGGTTTTTTCGGTCCACGATTTCGTGCCAGATCAGCCTGCCTGGACGCTTGACCGGAAGTCGGACCCTTCCGGGATGTCCGGGCTGAGCCACACGGCCGAAGGAGAAAATCGATGCTTTGGAAAGGCTTTCAAAAACCGAAACGGCTAGCGGTGGATACCGCAAGCCTAACCGACAAGTACGGAATGTTTTGGGCGCAACCCTTTGAGCGCGGCTTTGGCACGACCATCGGGAATTCGCTGCGGCGGGTCTTACTGTCCTCGATTGAGGGGGCCGCGGTGACCGCCGTCAAAATCGAAGGCGTGCTGCATGAGTTCCAGTCCATTCCCGGGGTCGTCGAAGACGCAACCGACATCATCCTCAACCTGAAACAAATTCCCTTCAAGCTGAGCGGTGACGCGCCCAAGGCCATCTATCTGCGCGCCGAGCAGCCGGGCATAGTCACGTCGGGCATGATTGAAGCCGACGCCGATGTCGAGGTGCTAGACCGGGACGTCTACATCGCAACCATCAGCGAAGGCGGCAAGCTCGACATGGAGATGCGGCTCAAGCGGGGGCGTGGGTATGTGGCCGCCGACAAGAACTTTGATGACGACCTGGGCATCGGCTTCATTCCCATCGATTCAGTGCATTCGCCGGTGCGCAAATGCAACTATACAGTGGAAGCGGCGCGTCTCGGTCAGATTACCGACTATGACAAGCTGACGCTCGAAGTCTGGACCAACGGTTCGATCACGCCGGCAGATTCGATCGGCTTGGCGGCCAAGCTGATCAAGGATCACATGAATATCTTCATCAATTTTGAGGAGGATATCGAGACCGCAACCTCGGCCGAAGAGCGTAAGCCCGAGATCCGCAACGAAAACCTCAACCGTTCCGTCGAAGAACTGGAGCTTTCGGTTCGCAGCTACAACTGCCTGAAGAATGCCAACATCCAGACGATCGGAGAACTGGTGCAGAAGTCGGAAGCGGAGATGCTCAAGACCAAGAACTTCGGCCGCAAGTCGCTGAACGAGATCAAAGAGATCCTGGGAACGATGGGCCTGAGCTTGGGGATGAAGATCGACGAGCATGGCAATGCCGTGCCCGGGCCGACTTCGAGTCAGATCCTGCCTGCGTCGGTCTACGGCGACAGCGATCTGTAGACCTGTCGGGGAGCTGAGGCAGAAGCCCATTTGTTGCTTGGAGTCCGAGGGACTGGAGTGAGTTTCTATGCGTCATAAGGTAGCAGGGTGGAAACTGGGACGGACGACTTCGCACCGTCGCTCCGTGCTGCGCAACCTGGTCACATCGCTGATTCTCGAAGAACGCATCGAAACGACGGTGCCGAAAGCTAAGGCGATGAGGCCGCGCGTCGAAAAGATGATCAGCCTCGGGAAGCGGGGCAGTTTGCCGGCGCGGCGGCAGGCGTTAGCCTACCTGATGAGCCAGGCCGCCGTCGACAAACTCTTCGATACGATTGGACCACGCTTTGGCGACCGTAACGGCGGCTACCTGCGCATCGTACGCACGGCCTGGCAAAAGGGGGACGGTGCCGATAAGGCATTCATCGAGCTGCTCGGCAGTGAAAAGCTGCTCGATGAAAAGCGGCAAAAGCGCGCCGAAGCCCGGGCCAAGCGCGCCGAGGAAATCAAGCAGGCGATGGAAGAATCCGAAGCCAGCAAAGCTCCGGCTGGAGCTCCAGAAGGCGAGGAGAAGGCGTAATCTCCCTCCTCAATTCGCCGCCCTTGCCGTTGCCCCCGACCTGCTCGTGTGCCCGAGGCATGCCCGCTCGGTCCGCAGCTCGACTGTCCCCAGCGCGATTCTCGCGCTGAGTCTCCGCCCGTACATGTCCCGTCGCAGGTCACCTCGGTAACCTGGCAGCCCATCCGGTCCGCGATAAACTTGTTGGAAAATGGAGTTTTCCCGCGCCCAAATCGCGATTGCCGTGGGTGCTGCCGCCCTTCTACTGTTCGGCTTTTTCGGCTACCTGATCTGGCTGGATCATCAGGGACCAGTGCTTGCGAAATCCGAGGAGCGCGATCCACTTTCCCAGGTGCCGAGTTCGATTTCTCTGAATCCTCTCCGAGACCGTACCTCCGAGCGGGTAGCGTCCACCTACCTCAATGCCATTCGCAGCGGGCACTGCCAGGAACAGCTTGCCGGCTGGGCCAAGGATTACCGAAAGAAATACGCCCGGTTCATTTGCGACTCGGAGGCCACCCACCCGTTGCTTTCCTGGAAGTTAGTCGACTGGGAGGACGACCCGCCCCTACGCTTGCTGCGCTATCGAGGCCAACGGCTCAACGGTCCCTCCGGGCCGGGAACTTATAAGGAACTGTTCTCCCTGACCCTCGAGAACAAGGACGGCGCCTGGGAAGTCACCAAGTACGAAGCGCTCTACTGAACGAGCGCTAGCCTTCATTGCGTGGGACATCCGCCGGGCTGCCATTCGAGCGAGCTGCGACCCAAGCTGCGTTATACTCCCACTGTTTTGCCGTCTACGTCGGAGGGGCGGAGTTCGAGCGAGTACAAGATTATCTCCCCGGAGGCGAGAGATGAGATGGTTGGGTCTATTCCCGTTCCTGCTTTCCTTGCCAACCCTCGCCGGGCAGGCAACCATACCCCCTTTACCCGCCACCCCCAAGCACCCGGTCGTCGATGAATACCATGGTGTGGCGATCACCGACAACTATCGCTGGCTGGAAGACGGCAAGAGCCCGGAGGTGATTGCCTGGACAGAGGCCGAGAACCAGCATAGCCGCGCGCTTCTCGATGCTCTTCCCGTGCATGCGGCTATCGGGCGGTTCCTAAAGCAGTTGGACGAGGCAAGTTCGCCTAGTTTCTATGACCTCGCGTTGTGCGGCGAAACTCTGTTTGCCATGAATTGGCAGCCGCAAAAGCAGCAACCCATGCTGGTGACGCTCGCTTCGCCGGACGATCTGGCCTCGAAGCATGTGGTGGTCGACACCACCGAACTCGACCCCAGCAATTCCACCGCCATCCAGTTCTTCGTGCCGTCCGTGGATTGCAGCAAGGTGGCCGTGTCCCTGGCGCAGGGAGGAACGGAGTCGGGGACGGTCCGCGTGTACGACGTTGCCACCGGCCAGGCCCTCCCCGACGTCGTGCCGCGGGTCACCGCGCTCGGCGGCGGCAGTTTGGCATGGGACACGGACAATCGCGGCTTCTACTACACCCGCTATCCCCACGAAGGGGAGCGTCCGCCCGCCGATATGAACTTTTACGTTCAGCTCTACTTTCACAAGCTGGGCACGCCGACCAGCGAAGACCACTACGTTCTGGGTAAGGACTTTCCGCGTATCGCCGAGGTTACCTTGAGTGCCAGCCGCGACGGCAGGTACCTGCTGGCCACGGTGGAGAACGGGGATGGCGGTGAGTACGAGCATTTCCTGCGCGGAACCGACGGCCAGTGGACACGCCTTACCGAATTCTCCGACGGCATCAAATCCGTGGCTCTGGGCGACGACGCGCTGTACATGCTTTCGCGGGATCACGCACCACGCGGCAAGCTGCTGCGGCTGGAACTGGTGACGCCGACGGTGAAGAACGCGAAGACCATCGTTCCGGAAAGCCAGGCGGTGATTGACGACTTTCGCTTCTCTCTCGCCGGCGCCGAGCCAAGCTTCGTTCCTACCCGTACTCGCCTTTACGTAACCGAACTCCTGGGTGGCCCGAGTGAGATTCGTATCTTCGATCATGAAGGGCACGATTTGGGAACCGTTCCGAGCGAGGCCGTCTCGACCATTACGCAAATCCTGCCTCTCCGGGGGGACGAGATTCTCTTCGGCAATGTCAGCTATGTCGACCCCATGGCATGGTTCCGCTACGCTCCGGCGTCCAAAAAAGTCTCGATCACGGCCATCCGCGAAAGCTCGCCCGTGAGCCGCGAAGATGTCGAGGTGGTGCGCGAGTTTGCCCCGTCCGCGGACGGAACCAAGGTCCCGGTGAGCATCTTTCGCCGCAAGGGGACCGCGCTCGACGGACGGAACCCGGCGATTCTCACCGGCTACGGGGGATTCGGCATCAGCCAGACGCCGGATTTCGACCCGAGGATTCGTCCCTGGCTGGATGCGGGCGGCGTCTTGGCCATCGCCAGTCTGCGGGGTGGAGGGGAATTTGGCGAGGCGTGGCACCAGATGGGAATGCTGACCCACAAACAGAACGTCTTCAACGATTTCATCGCCTCCGGCGAGCACCTCATCAAGGCGGGATACACCAATCCTTCGAAGCTCGGCATCGAGGGCGGCAGCAACGGCGGCTTGCTGATGGGCGCCGTGCTCACCCAACGGCCCGATCTGTTTCGTGCCGTGGTCTCGGTCGCCGGGCTCTACGACATGCTGCGCTCGGAGACGACGGAAAACGGGCAGTACAACACGACCGAATATGGTTCGGTCAAGGATCCTGATGAGTTCAAGGCGCTCTACCAATACTCGCCCTACCATCATGTGCGGGATGGCGTGCGTTATCCGAGCATCCTATTTCTAGTCGGCGAGAACGATCCGCGAGTCGACCCCTGGCACACGCGAAAATTTGCCGCAGCCTTGCAGGCGACCGGGCCAAAGAATCCTGTGCTGGTCATCAGCTTCTCAAACGCCGGACACGGGAGCATCGGCTCAGCGGAAGACCAGCAGATTTCGATGAGCACCTACCGGTGGGAGTTTCTGTATGACCAGCTGGGAGTGCCTTGGGTCACGCCCGCGATTTCCAAGCAGACAGGAGCCGTGGGCTCGGGGCGCCCCTGAGGGTTTTCGGGTCAGCCGTTGTAGACGGCTGCTCCCGCGGGCTTGATCCCGTTCCGCGACCGCAGCCAGATCAAGATCAAGATCAAGATCTGTGCGACGATGGCTCCGATGCTATCCAGAATTACATCCTGAATAGTTCCCGTGCGGGAAGGGAGAAACGTCTGGTGCCACTCGTCCAGGCTGGCGACGAGAGCGGTCATCAGGAATGCGATCGCCGCCCAGCGCATGGCCCAGCGGGAAGACCGGGGAAGGGTGACTCGCCAGGCGCGAAATAGCAGAAAGCTCAACATAAAGTAGCCCACAAAATGTCCGGTCTTGCGAAGGTAATGATGCAAGATCTGGAAGCGAGTGTCGTCGATGCCAAATAGAAAGTGCAGGATTGGGTACAGCACGCGACTCGTGTTTGCGCTGGATAAATAGCTGGTCGATTCGATCATGATCAAAACGATCCACAAGCCGGCGGCGATCCAGGTCTTAAGAAGCTCTTTTTGATGGACCGTCAAGCGCAGCTTCCGTGGGTTGGTTGAAAAAGCATGCGTTCTTTCTCGGGCAGAACTATTCGACCGCGTAGTTGGGCGCTTCCCGCGTGATCACGACATCGTGCACGTGACTCTCGCGCAATCCCGCCATACTGATGCGCACGAAGCGCCCTTTTTGCTGTAACTCAGGAATGCTCGCGCAGCCGCAGTATCCCATGCCGGATTTCACGCCTCCCACCATTTGATGCACGATCATGGCCACCGAGCCGCGGTAGGGGACCCGGCCTTCAATGCCTTCGGGAACCACCTTCGCCAGGCGGTTGGACTCCTCGTCCACCACCGGCATGGCGGTCGAGGCGTCGCCATCGCTATTTTGAAAGTAGCGCTCGCTCGCCCCGCTGCCGGCCGCCATGGCTCCGAGCGAGCCCATGCCACGATAGGATTTGAAAGTGCGGCCCTGGTAAAGGATCAGTTCCCCGGGGCTTTCGTCGGTACCGGCAAAAAGCGAGCCAATCATGACCGCGTTCGCCCCGGCGGCTAACGCCTTGGTAAGGTCGCCGGAATACTTGATACCTCCGTCGGCCACCACCGGCACCCCGGCGTCTTTGGTAGCGCGGAAGGCTTCGGCAATCGCGGTAATCTGCGGCACGCCGGCCCCGGTCACGATCCGAGTTGTGCAGATCGACCCGGGGCCGATCCCCACCTTTACGGCATCGACGCCGGCGCGAGTCAACTCGCACGCCCCGTCGAAGGTTGCCACATTGCCGGCGATCAACTCGAGCTCGGGAAGCGCGCTCTTGATGGCGCGAATTGCGTCCAGCACTCGGGTCGAGTGCCCATGAGCGCTGTCGAGAGCCAGCAGATCGGCCTTGGCCTTGGCCAACTCCTGCGCGCGCTCTAAAAAGTCGCCGGTGGCTCCGATGGCCGCTCCGACCCGCAGCCTGCCCTGGGAGTCTTTGGCGGCATTCGGGTATTTCAATTTCTTCTGAATGTCCTTGACGGTGATCAGGCCCTTCAAATTGTACTGATCGTCAACCACCAGCAATTTCTCGACGCGATGCTTATGCAGGATGGTTTCCGCATCCTCGAGGGTCGTACCCACCGGCACGGTGATGAGGTTGTCCTTGGTCATGACCTGGCTGATTGGGATATCGACGCGGGTCTCAAAACGCAGGTCGCGGTTGGTCAGAATGCCAACCAGCTTGCCGTTTTTAGTGATCGGCACACCGGAGATCTTGTATTTGCGCATGATCCCCAGCGCATCCGCGACCCGGGCATCGGGCGACATGGTCACGGGATCAACGATCATGCCACTTTCCGAACGCTTCACCTTGTCGACCTCGTTGGCCTGCTGCTCGATCGAGAGATTGCGATGAATGATGCCGATCCCCCCCTGCTGGGCGACGGCAATAGCCATGTGGGATTCGGTCACCGTGTCCATGGCCGCGCTGACAATCGGGATATTCAGCCGGATCCGGCGGGTCAGTTGCGTCTGGGTATTGGCCAGCGCCGGAACCACGTCGGATCGGGCAGGCAGTAACAACACGTCATCGAATGTGAGCGCTTCAGGAACCGGAAAATGAATCATAATTTTCTCAGCGACGGAGGATAATTTCTTATTCTAGAGACGACTACCAGATCAGGCAAATCTCGATTGTGGGTTTCTTAGTTTTCCTGCTTTCGGCTTCGGTCGGGCACAAACTGGCTCCCGATTCGGGCCACTCCGCAAACCTGAATTGTGCTTCCCGAAAGCCGAGGATTGGGTATCAAACGCGGCCAATGACACCGTCCTCGGAGTGTGTAGGCGGCCTGTGGCCGAGCTAAAAGCAATGGAAGAGATGTTCTCGGTTGATCGGTATGGCTGCACCAGCTTTGGAGCGCCAGAAGCCTCCGCGGGTTTGTCTTTTAACCAGGGGCAGCGTATACTCTTACGAAACTGTTGTGTAATACCAGATTTGGCGAAGCACACCAGTGGGCGCAAGCCCACTTTTTAGTTTCGGGTGCTTTTGAATCGCCCAACAGTGGCCTAAGTTGCTGGTTACATGGCATTTGAGCTCGGTCCGGTACGCGAGGTCGTGGAGCGGGTGGCAGCCTCAAGCGGGCTGGAGGTGGTCGAGGTCGAACTGCGTGGCGCGGGCGCCAATCGCAGACTGCGCATCTTCCTCGACAAGCCCGGGGGCATAACTCACGAAGATTGCGCCCAGCTCAGTCGCGAAGTCGGAACCATTCTCGATGTCGAGGATTTGGTCCCGGGCGGCTCCTATGTACTCGAGGTCTCCTCGCCGGGACTCGATCGCAAGTTGAGCCGGCCGGCCGATTACCAGCGCTTCATCGGCAGTCGCGTGAAGCTGACCACGCGAACTCCCGTGAATGGCCAGCGGCATTTTGTGGGTCGGCTCGAGAGTTTTCAGGACGGACGAGTGATGCTTGATCTGGGCGCGCCGCACCCTAAAGCGGAGAACGCAGGGTCGCGCCGGCTGGAAGTCGAACTCGCCAACGTCGAGAAGGCAAATCTCGTACCGGAGATTTGAGGATCAGCTTTTCCGTTCTCCAGCGAGACTGGAGAGCGGTGGGCGAGCAACGGAATTGGTATGGCTAGTGAGCTCTATAACACAATCGATGCTTTGAGCCGGGAGAAGGGAATCGATCCCCGGATTGTAGTCAGTGCGGTCGAGGACGCCATTGTGGTGGCCACCCGCAAGTACTACAAGACGCAGGAGAATCTGCGCGCGGAGCTGGACAAGGATACGGGCAAGATTCGGGCCTTTGCGGTCAAGACCGTAGTCGAGAAGCCCGAGCAGGTGGAGGATCCGCTGCTGCAAGTCGCCGTCGAAGACGCCCGCAAACTGGATCCGAACGCCACCGTGGGCGGCGAACTGCAGATTCCCAAGGTTACGGAAGGGATTCTTGGGCGGATTGCCGCGCAGCTCGCGAAACAGGTGATCTTCCAGAAGGTCCGCGAGGCCGAGCGGGACACGGTTTACAACGAATACATCGGACGCGTCGGCGAGATCGTCAACGCCACGGTGAAACGGCTCGAGGGTCCTGAGATAATTTTTGACATCGGCAAAGCCGAAGCGCGAATGCCCCGCAAGGAGCAGTCCCGGCTGGAGTCTTTCGCCGTAGGCGAGCGCGTGCGGGTGGTGATTGCCAGGGTGGAAAAGGCTTCGAAGGGGCCCGCCGTCGTGATCTCGCGGGCTGCCCCTGAGCTGGTGCAGCACTTATTTCAGACGGAAGTTCCCGAAATCTACGACGGAACGGTCGTCATTCGCGCCATCGCCCGGGAAGCGGGCGAGCGTACGAAGATCGCGGTCATGTCCAAAGACAAAGACGTCGATGCCGTCGGTGCCTGCGTCGGGATGAAAGGAATGCGGGTGCAGTCGATCATCCGCGAGCTGCGAGGGGAAAAGATCGATATTATCGAATACCACGAAGACCCTGTGACCTTCGCCGAGAAGGCGCTGCAGCCGGCCAAAGTAAGTCGGGTTACTGTACTCGATCCCGGGGACAAGCACCTAGAAGTGGTGGTGGACGATAGTCAGCTTTCTCTCGCCATCGGGAAAAAGGGGCAGAACGTCCGCTTGGCCGCCAAGCTGCTTGGATGGAAGATTGACATCAAGAGCGAGGAAGAGAAGCGCCAGGAGGTCGAGCAGCAGATGTCGCAGTTGGTCACACCCTCGGCCACTCCGTTAGAGGATGTGCAGGGATTGGGTGAAGGCCTCATCGAAAAATTGAAGACCGCCGGCGTAACCACGGTAGAAGCTCTGGCGGACATGACTCCCGAGCAACTGGAGGCGATCGAAGGAATCGGTCCGAAGACGGTGGAGAGGATCAGTTTGGCGGTCAGCGACTACTTCTCCAGCCTGGAGGCCGCGAGCAATCCGGCTGGGGAAGCAGAGTCGACGCCGGCAGAGGCTGAGGCGGCGCCGGCTGACGCTCAGCCCGGCGGCGAGCCCGAGGTGGCGACCGAGGATACCAGGGAAGCGGAAAGCGCGGATCAAGCCGAGCCGCATGCCTCGTCTGACGCCGAAGATAAGCCCGAGAGTTTCACTGCTGTAGAAAAGAAACCGTGAGGTTCACATGTAGACGGGGACGAAAACGGTTGGAGGAACCGACAGGAGAATGAGCAAGATTCGAATCAACGATCTGGCCCGGGAGCTTGAGGTTAAGAGTAAAGCAATTCTCGATGTGCTTCCCGAGGTGGGTGTCACAGAAAAGAAAACTCACTCCAGCTCGCTCGAAGATCATGAAGCGGAGAAGGTGCGGACGCATTTTAGCGCTGCCGCGGGTGATGCTCCGGCCGCCACGAAGACAGCTCGTCCCAGCCGAACTGGGAGCGATGAGATCAAGACCAAGATTGATCTCTCCCATATTTCGCGGCCGGGCGATGTTCTCAGTGCCATCCGCAAGCAACAGGCTCCCGCTGCTCCCGTCCGTCCTCCCGTAGCCCAACCTGCTGCGGCGCCACCCCCAGCTGCGCCAGCTGCTCCAGTTGCCCCAGTCGCCGCGGTGGCTAAGTCTCCGGTGGCAGCGCCCGTGCCGCCTCGACCGGTGGTACCGGCGGCGGTACCGACGCGACCTGCGGCAGCACCGGCATCGCCGACGGTTTCGGTCGCGCCTCCTCCGACCCCTCCGCCGACTCCCGTACGTCCGCCAACACCTCCGGCTCCTCAAGTGATGGCCCCGGCTTCGCCTCCGCCCGTGGCGGAGTCCGCGCCGGTTGCAGCCCCGCCAGCTGCCCCTAGGCCGCCGGCTCCTCCTGTGGTCCCCCCGCGGCCGGCCACACCGCCTCCGCGCATCATCGTGCCGCAGACCGGTCCGCGTCCGGTTTACCAAGCTCCGGTTCGGCCCCTATCGCCGCCGAGTGCCATCGGGTCACAGGCTCGACCGGCGCCCGGCCGCCCTGTGCCTGGCCAACCCATCTTTCAGCGTCCGCGCCCGACCGCGGCAACTCCTGCGCGAGTCCCCCTGCGTCCTGGTGAACGTCGCCCCATGCACCCAACGCGGTCATCGCCAAGCGGGTTGCGTCCGATCGGAGTAGGTCCCGGACTGCCACCGCCAGGTCCGACCCGGCCGGGTGGGCGTCCGGGTGCGCCGTCGCGCAGACCGGGCCAACGCTACGTTCCTCGAGGCGTGAAAGAAGGCCCCATGAAGGGGTTTGTTCCGCCTCCTCGGCTCGCGCTCTCGAATGAGCCGCTGCCAATTACCCGCAGTATCACCATCACCGAGGGAATCAGCGTCAAGGACTTGGCCGAGAAGCTTAGCGTTCGGGCCAAGGATCTGATTACCCGCCTGCTAGCCCGGGGCGTGTTTGCCACCATCAATCAGACTCTGGACGCTGAATTGGCCAGCGAAATGGCGCGCTTCTTTGGCGCGGACACCAACGTGATTAGCTTTGAAGAACAAGCCGCCTCCGACAGCTCGGAAACCGGCGTGGGCGTGGAAGGTCCGGGGACCGAAGCCGTGCCTCGACCGCCTGTGGTCACAATCATGGGGCACGTCGACCACGGCAAGACCACGTTGCTCGACTCGATTCGCTCGACCGATGTAGCGGCCGGGGAAGCGGGCGGGATCACCCAGCACATCGGAGCGTACAAGGTCACCATCCAGGACCAACAATCTCCCGCCTATGGGCGTCAGATCGTGTTCCTGGACACGCCCGGCCACGAAGCCTTCACTCGCATGCGCTCGCGCGGAGCCAAGGCTACCGATATCGTGGTGCTGGTCGTGGCCGCCGACGATGGCGTCATGCCCCAGACCCTCGAAGCCATCGATCACGCGCATGCCGCCGAGGTGCCCATCATCGTCGCAGTCAATAAAATTGACAAGCCGGACGCTCTGCCCGAGCGGGTCAAGAAACAACTGGCGGATCGCGGCCTGATGCCGGAAGACTGGGGTGGAAGTACGGTTTTCGTCGATGTCTCGGCCAAACAGAAGACCAATCTCAACCTGCTGATGGAAATGATCTGCCTGGTCGCCGATCTGCAGGAACTCAAAGCCAATGCGGATCGCCCGGCCACCGGGGTAGTACTTGAAGCCAAACTCGATCGTGGGCGTGGTCCGGTAGCCACCGTGCTGGTGCAAAACGGTACGCTGCGTAACGGCGACAATTTCGTGGTCGGCAATGTGTACGGCAAGGTTCGCGCCATGCTGGATGATCGTGGGAACCAACTGCCCGAGGCCCCACCCTCGACGCCGGTGGAGATTCTCGGCATCGAAGGACTGCCGCAGGCCGGCGATCAATTCGTCGTGGTGGCCGATCGAGACAAGGCCCGGGGCATTTCCGACTACCGTGAGCAGAAAGCACGGGAAGCCGCCCTGGCCAAGAGTTCGCGGGTGTCGCTCGAGGGCTTGGCGGAGCAGATGAAGACGGCCGGCACCAAGGAGCTCAACATCATTCTCAAGGGCGACGTGCAAGGTTCGGTCGAGGTTTTGAGCGATCTGCTGGGAAAACTTTCCAACGAAAAGGTGCGGCTCAAAGTGCTGCGCACCGGCGTCGGCGCGATTACCGAGAGCGACGTTTTGTTGGCCTCAGCCTCGAACGCCATCATCATCGGCTTCAATGTTCGCCCCGAGCGCAAGGCCCAGGAGTTGGCCGAGCAAGAGAAAGTCGATATCCGCCTACACTCGATCATTTACGAGTTGCAGGATGAAATCAAACGCGCCATGAGCGGTCTGCTCGAACCTACGGTCAAGGAGACCTATCAAGGGCGCGCCGAAGTGCTCGAGACTTTCCGCATTCCGAAAGTGGGCACGGTTGCCGGCTGCAAAGTCCTCGACGGGCTTATCAAACGCGACTCCGAGGTGCGGCTGCTGCGCGACAATGTCGTCATCTTCAAGGGGAAAATCGGATCCTTGCGGCGGTTCAAGGACGATGCCAGCGAGGTTCGCAATGGGATGGAATGTGGCCTGTCGATCGCCAATTACGGGGATATCAAGGTCGGCGACGTGATCGAGGCCTTCGTAACCGAGCGCATCGCAGCCGAAGTCATTGCTTGACGGCAGGCTGCGGGCTACCGACTCGAACGGGCCTGGCCCGTATGATTGCTTTTCTCACCCTCGAACTCTCGATCGAAGCGGCGCAGTCGCTGAAAGACAAGCGGCAAATCGTACGCAGCCTCAAAGACCGCTTGCGGGCGCACTTTAACGTCTCGGTGGCCGAACTCGACGCCAATGGCTTGTGGAACCGCGCCACCATCGGGGTGGTGAGCATTTCCGACTCGCGCGATTATCTGGATGGTTTGATGAGGAACGTGGAGCGGCAGGCCGTGCGTATCGCCAATAACGGCGGCGCAGACATTGCCAACTCGTTTCTTGATTTTCTTTAGCCTGTCGCCGCCTGGAAGCCTAAAGCTCTTCCTGCCGCATGACCGTCGTGAGGTTACCTCCCTCCACCGCCCAACTTCCTGCCTCTGCTCGTTCCCCCGCCGGCAGCTTTCGATAGAAAACGGAAGTACCCTGGCGAAGCGGTTCGCCGACAGCCCGGAGGCGGATTTTCTGATATTCTCATGGGTTTTACTCCGAGGCGAAACACGGTGGAACGGCGTGGTCAAAAGTACCATCGGGAACGACTAGGGGAAGCTTTGCGCGAGGAGGTGGAGACCATCCTCGAAGGCGAGCTGGCGGATCCGCGGATCGGCCTGGTGAATGTCAGCCGGGTCGAATTGGCGGAGGATTCCCGCTCCGCCCGGATCTTCGTCGCGATCGGAGGCAGCGAGGAGGAGGTCGACAAAACCCTCGAGGGGTTGGCGTCGGCCGTGGGTTTTATCCGTCACGCGGTCGCGGACCGTTTGCACCTGCGGCGCGCTCCGGAGCTGTTTTTTCAGCTGGATCGCTCGCCCATGTACGAAGCTCGGGTCCAGGAACTCTTGAATCGGGTGAAGAAGCACAAGCCGTAACTCGCTGGGGAGGCAGTTCGCCAGATTATGTTGAAAGAGGTCCTCAAGCAGGTCGAGCAGCGACAGCGGTTTCTGTTGACCTCCCATGCTCGCCCCGATGGTGATGCCATCGGCAGTGCACTGGCGTGTCGCCAGATCCTGCGGCTGATGGGCAAGCAGGCCGAGGTGGTGCTGCGGGACGGTGTGCCGCGGATCTATCAGCCCTTGCCGTTTGCCGACGCCGTGGTGCGGGCGGAACGCGTGAGGGAGGACTATGAAGCGGCGATTCTTTTGGAGTGCGACAGTATTCGGCGCACCCGTCTGGAGGGCCTCGAAAATCAGTTCCTGATCAGCATCGACCATCACCTGAGTGGGCGTCCATTCGCGCACGTGAATTGGATCGATCCCCAAGCCGTGGCCACCGCAGAGATGATTTATAAGCTGGCACGCGAGGCTGGAGTCAGAATCTCGCCGGAGATTGCTACCTGCCTGTACACCGCGGTTCTGACCGATACCGGTTCCTTCATGTTTGAAGGCACCAACGAGCACACCTTCGCCTTGGCGCGAGAATTGGTGCTTGCCGGCGCCGATCCCGCGCGTTGCGCCCGCAGCGTGTATTTCGGGCACTCCACGGCAAAAATGCGCTTGCTCGGAGTGGCCCTATCCGATCTTCACCGCGAGGGTCCGCTTGCCTGGATTTCGGTCACCTGCGAACAGATGGAACGGGTGGGGGCCAGGGAAGAGGATTGTGAAGGACTCGTGAACTATGCTCTTTCCATCCAGGATGTCGAGGTGGCGGCATTCTTTCGCGAGCTGCCCGACGGGCGATTTCGGGTGAGTCTGCGGAGCAAGGGCCGGCTCAATGTCTCCGCCGTGGCCGAACAATTGGGCGGCGGCGGTCACAAATGCGCCAGCGGTTGCGCCGTGGATGGCCCGTTGGCGGTCGCCGTGGCCCGCGTGATCGCCCAGCTTCGCGTGCCTCCTTCCATCCAATAGCCCGCGCCGTTCCTCGGCCCGGCTCGGTTTGATTCGGGATACCCGGTGTCGATCGCCATTCGACCAGTTTCCTCCCGGCCTTTACAATCTTCGCCTGTGAACCACCGACGGCGAATGGATTGGTTTCTGCTAATCGGCTTCTCGAGCTTTCTATATTTTTTCGGCCTATCGCACTTCGGGCTGGTGGGCGCCGATGAACCCCGCTACGCTGAGGTAGCGCGCGAAATGCTCGCTCGCCACGACTGGATCACGCCGGTTCTAGGCAACCAGCCATGGCTCGAGAAGCCTCCCTTGTACTATTGGCAGGCGATGGTCGCCTATGGCATTTTTGGCGTGAGTGACTGGGCGTCGCGGCTGCCCTCGGCCGTTGATGCCACGCTGATGGTAGTCGCAGTCTTCTTTTTTCTGGGAAAATTCCGCCCGGGTTTCCAGCTGGATGGGGCCCTCATGACGGCTTCGGCCGCAGGAGTGATCGGCTTTGCCCGTGCCGCCTCGACCGACATGCCACTGGCGGCATTCTTTACCATCGCGCTGTTAGCGTGGTACGCATGGTATCAAACCGGTTCGAAACTCTGCTTGAGCGGTTGCTATCTCGCTCTGGCCTTGGCCGCTCTGGCCAAGGGGCCGGTGGCTCCTTTTCTGGCGGCAGCGATCCTCGGCGTTTTCGCCTGGCGAAGCCGAGACTATCGCCTGATTCGGCGAACCTTTTGGCTCCCCGGAATCGTGATGTTTTCTCTCATCGCCTTGCCTTGGTATGTCGCCGTCGAGATGAAGAATCCCGAGTTCTTCCGGGTGTTCATTGTGGAGCATAATCTGTCGCGCTTCGCCACCAACCTCTATCATCACCAGCAACCCTTCTGGTATTTCCTCCCGGTGACTCTGTTGGGACTCGTGCCCTGGACGGTATTTGCCGTGGCGGCGCTGGTGGAAAGCACCCGTCAACCGTCGTGGTGGGTGGGCAGCTCCGAGGTGCTTCCCTCCGAGAAGGCTCTCAGTCGGTTCCAGGCGGTCTGGCTGGTAGTGCCGGTCATCTTTTTCTCGTTTTCCCGCTCGAAGCTCCCCGGCTACATTCTGCCCGCTTTGCCGGCGGGGGCATTGCTCGTCACCGAATACGTCGAGCGCTCGCTCGCTCGAGCTCACCGTCCGGCCCCGGGACTAATCCTTCTGCACTCGGTCCTGGCCAGCGCCACGGTCGGTCTGGCGATTCGATACCCCGTCCTCGAGCATCGGCTGGGGTGGGGCCTCCCGACAGCTATCGGATGGACGTGCGCAGCCTTGCTGGCGATCGGGATCGCGATTACGCTTCGCTCTCGCATCGGCCTTCGAGCCTTGCGTTTTGTGACCCTGGTTCCGGTCGTGCTCACGCTCGCCATTGTCCTTCGTCTGGATGCGCCATATCTGGACAACACGCTTTCGGCTCGACCCCTGGCGACTGAGCTTAGCCGCCTCGAGACCAAACGCCTGCCCCTGGCCGTGCTGGGAGTTTCCCGTGAAGTGGAATACGGACTGGTGTTTTATGGGCAGCAGACCGTTTACCGGTATGAGTCGGGACAAGTCCCCGCCGGGGAGCATCTGCTGGTGGCAAAAGAGGGGAGCCAGACCGAGATTACCAAACAAGTAACGGGGCGGCGGGTTTCCTACCTGGGAACCTTCGCTCCGCAGAGGCTTACGTACTACTGGGTCGCGGCGGAGCATGGCCAGTAAGAGTGCTGGGCGGAGCGTGTAGCCCCCTGGGAGGCTGCTTGCTTCGCCGCCTAGCTCAGGCTAAGGTGGGGTTGAGGCGGTGCAGCAAATGCCAATCCCAGGCGCCGAGGCTGTTTCTGGGCTCTGCCCACGGTCGCCGTCTTAGGGGGAGGGTGCCTTGGCGAATGCTCGAGGGTTTGCTTATCGTATCTGAACATTTGCCTCTGGCCGCTGAAGCATCTACACTCGGCTTCGCGGCCGACTGGAGCGGATTCGATGGCCACTGTAGCCCGACAGGAGCTCCGAGTGGAGATCCTTGACCTCAGACATTTTTCCTCTGCCGACCTTCGTCCTGTTTTGGACGAGGAAATCCATATCTGGTCTCGCCTGCTCTCCTGGGATTACACCGGATCGGCCGACATGATCCTGCGCTATGTCGACGCCAAGATTCTTCCCGGTTACGCCGCCATCGAGCGAGGTCGGGTTTTCGGCTACGCGTTTTTCGTGTACGAAGGCAGCAAAGGCGTCATCGGGGACCTTTTCGTCGCCAACGGTGACCGCCTCCCAGACCCGCCCGCCGTGGAGTCGCGGCTGATCACGCATGTCATCGAGACCCTGCAGCAGTCTCCCGGCATTCATCGCATCGAGGCCCAGTTGCTCGCCCACGAAGCGGCAGCAGTGGCACGGCCCTTCCTCGAACAAGGGTTCTCCCGCCATGCGCGGCTGTTCATGGTGCTGGCGCTTGAGACGGCGGGTGAACCGGTGACTCCCCTTCACCGGGAGGTTGAAATTCGGCGCTGGTCGGAGCAGGACTATCAGGCGGCAGCCGCCATCATTACTACAGCCTATCGCGGGCACGTCGATTCCAATATCAACGATCAATACCGCAGTCTCAGCGGCTCCCTGCGATTTCTGAACAACATTGTGCGTTTTCCCGGATGCGGAGCCTTCGATCCGGAGTCGTCCTTCGTGGCCATCGAGAAGCGGTCGCGCACCCTGATTGGGCTGATTCTCTGTTCGCGGGTGCGCCACGATGTCGGCCACGTGACTCAGGTATGCGTGTTGCCCGACTATCGCTCGCAGGGAATCGGAGAAGCATTGCTGGCGGCGACGACCCACAATCTACGTCGGCGCGGGTTTTCCCTGCTTTCCTTAACCGTGACCGAGGCCAACCGGCGCGCCGTGGAACTCTACCTTCGCCTGGGATTCGATACCCGGCGGATCTTCGACGCGTTCGTGTGGGAAGGCTAGCGGCCGTTTTCTCCTCTCTGCGGCCATGATCCTTGGAACACCAATTCCCAAGCGTTAATCCGCCGGGTTGGTCAACGTCACTTGCCTTTTACCGTTTCACCGCACAGGGGTTCGATCGGCAGTGTTACCACAGCGTCGGGATATTCCGAAGACGGCCCCCTCAGCAACGCTTCCCCGGATCGGTCGCGAAGATTCATATCGAGAAACGCGGCGATGTAGTCTCGTATCGCCGCTATCGTTCTCTCGGGGCCCATGGTGCCCGTCTTGATGGCGTACTTTGCCAGCCAGACCGCGTCGGATGGCGTTATGTGCTCAGTGCCCTGGAGATTGACAGCTAGCCGAGAACCGTCGAGATTGCTCCAGAGCCGGCACTGATCTTCACTCCAT
>DATJVZ010000141.1:0-7801 GCA_035501575.1 Terriglobales bacterium
GTCAACATGATGGCACTCGAGGAATACAAGGAGACCAGCGAGCGCCATGCCTTCCTCGATAACCAGAGAAAAGACCTGATCGAGTCGATCGAGAATACCCAGGCCACGATCCGGGAGATCGACACGTTCTCCCGCCAGAAATTTGAAGAGGCGTTTCATAAGATTAACGAGAATTTTCAAGGCACATTCAAGAAGCTCTTCGGTGGAGGTCACGCCTTCATGCGTCTGACCGACGAGGAAAACAGCGCCGAGAGCGGCATTGACATTGTGGCCTCGCCACCGGGAAAGAAGTTGCAAAATGTGCTGCTGCTTTCCGGTGGGGAGAAAGCCCTCACCGCTCTAGCCCTGCTTGTCGGTATCTTCCGCTACCAGCCAAGCCCGTTCTGCATCCTCGATGAGGTAGACGCGCCCCTCGATGAGGCCAATATCGGAAGATTTACCGAACTCGTAAAAGAGATGAGCTTCGAAACTCAGTTCGTGCTGATTACCCATAGCAAGAAGACCATGGGCATCGCGCCGGTGCTCTACGGAGTGACGATGCAGGAGCCAGGCGTTTCAAAACTGGTGTCGGTGCGATTTGGAGCCTCGGCGTAACGTGCTGCCCTAGATCGGGGCTCGACAAATCTCCATTTCGCCTCAGGTACGGCGACGGTCGGAAGGCCGACGTCCGTGCGGTGCCGTTCACGAAGCGGGTCGGAGCACGACAGGTTCGAAATTTCTCCTCGCTTTTCCTCGATCATCCTCAGGTTTTCCACAACACCATGGGGTAAAGACTCGACCTTTCCGCACGGTAGATCCATTTCGGCGAGCAGATGCAAGGAGTTCCCCTCGTGAACTACCTAGACCGTTGACAAAAATTTCTGGGGAATTAGAATACGCGACGTTTTCCAACTATAAAATTATCGCATGAGCTCTCAACTGCTAGCCCCCGTCCTGCTTCGTACCAACTTTCCCAAACTCGAGCTACACGTCAGCGGCAAGGTCCGCGACGTCTACGAATTGGATGGCCAGCACCTTCTGTTTGTCGCCACCGATCGCATCTCGGCATTCGACTATGTCTTGGCCACAGGCATTCCCCACAAAGGTCAGGTGCTCACGCAGATTTCTCTGTTTTGGTTCGACTTTCTGCGGAACATCGTGCCCAACCACCTGGTCACGGCCGATGTGGATCGCTATCCCGAATCGGTGCGAAAGTATGCCGATCAACTGCGCGGACGTTCGATGATGGTGTTGCGCGCCGACATGATTCCCGTGGAATGCGTGGTACGAGGCTATCTTTCAGGATCGGCCTGGAAAGAGTACCGAGCCGACGGCTCGGTTTGCGGCATTGGTTTGCCGGCGGGGCTGAAGGAATCCGATCGCCTGCCGGAACCTATTTTTACCCCGGCCATTAAAGCGACCACGGGCCACGACGAGAACATCTCCTTTGGAAAGATGGTTGAGATTGCTGGGCAAGACGTCAGCGTCGAGTTGCGGACCCTTTCCCTGAAAATTTACACCGCGGCCGCAGATTATGCTCGGGAGAAGGGCATCCTTATCGCCGATACCAAATTCGAGTTCGGCAGGACGCCCCAAGGAATTACTTTGGCGGATGAAGTCTTGACCCCAGACTCCTCCCGCTTCTGGCCAGCGGATCAGTATCAGCCAGGCCAGGCACAGAATTCGTACGACAAGCAATACGTTCGAGACTACTTGGAAGAAATTCGCTGGACCAAGCAGCCGCCCGCGCCAGCCCTCCCCCCCGAGGTGGTGCGCAAGACGAGTGAAAAATACCTCGAGGCATTTCGCCAGCTCACGGGACGCGAGCTGGATGTTTAACCAGCAGTTGATCAGCTGGAGAAGGCGGTGAACGCCGCCGACTGGGTCATTGTGGCCGTAATTTTCCTGTCAGTCATCGAAGCGGCGAGCGCGGGATTCTTTCAGGGAGGGTTCGCCATTGCCGGTGTGGTACTGGGATATTTGCTGGCCGCATGGAACTACCCAAGTCTGGCAAATCGCTTTCGGGACTACGGTTCGGCGTGGCTGGTCGAGATTGCGGCGTTCCTGGTGATCTTGGTCGCAGTTATGTTGCTGGCAGGCGTCGCCGGGCGAATTTCCCGCTGGATCATGCGGGAAGCGGGGCTGACTTTTGTGGATCGCTTGCTGGGCGGCGCACTGGGTTTGTTGCGAGGTTGTTTGGCGGTCGCGCTCGTTCTCGTCAGTATGGCCACGTTCACGCCCACCTCGAAGTGGCTGCAGGGTTCAGAATTCGCACCTTACTTTCTGGTGGTAGGACGGGCGGCGATCTGGGTCGCACCCGCAGAGTTGAGAGCCCGTTTTTATCAAGGTCTTGACCTGTTGCACCGGGAGGGGCACCCGGCGCGCTGATCGGCCCGGCGGAAAGCTTGATCTTCGATCGGGAACCAGGGAGAGCGGGGCTCTTCTAGGTTCTAAGAAAGAGAGAAACCGTGAAAGACCAACTCGAAGCACTCGTGATGCAGATGTATAAGAGCAACATTCTATACTCCGAGGCGGTGCGCGAGTTCAAGAAGCGGTTCATCGTGACCGTACTCCAGGAAAATCAAGGCAATCAGTGCCGCGCCGCTCGCCAGCTGGCGATGCATCGCAACACTCTGAGTCGAACCATTTCGGATCTGAAGATCGACGTAGGACAATTGCGGGCGGGTGCCAAGCGGCCTCCCCGCAGCGCCCGTCCCATGGCCTACGAAAAGAAGGCCCTGCGGTGACGCTCCGCACCTGCCAGCTTTAGCATTGCGAATCAAGGAAGGCAGCGAAGGAAAGTGCTGCCCCGATCGAAGGCCGCCGAGCTTCCCTTATTGGCTCGGACGCTTGTGTACGGGCGGTTTCTTCGCCGTGAGCAGCGCCCCCTTATCCATACTCATTACGAAGGGATTGGGGGTGTAGGAAACCGGCGTACCCTCAAACTGCAGACTGGATCCCACCTTGGGCATCAGCCGGTCCGGAATCGTCCCCGACATGGTTAGAACAATGTCGGCTCGCTTCTGGTCAATGTCGTCCTGGCTTTCCGCGATATGAATCTCGGTGGCGGTCGCGGCGATCACCTGCCCTTCCATCTGCAAAGGAGTTCCCTTGATCGCACTCCAGACCTTCTCTTGATCCTCCGGTTTGCCGGCGGAAAGCACAAGCTCCCAATCGGCGAAGCTCAACTGTTTGAGTTCAGCGGGAGTCTTGTTCTTCACCAAATCGGCAGCCTGCTCGGCGGGGGTGGGAGGAGTATATTGGCCAATCTTGAAGCCGACTGGGGGAAGAGGGTTAGCTTTGGCGGTGGCCAACAGATCCGTCCAACCCTGATCGGAACCGTGAAATTTTACGTACTGGTTCTTACCATAGGCTTCGATTTGGGCTTGGCCGGGAGAGCCCGCCGCCAGGTTGCCGGCGCGAGCAATAAAGAACAAACCTTCGACCTTATTGGGTGGAGTCCCGGTGAGATCGGCCAAGGCCAGGGGATAGACATTGCGCAGCTCATTTGGGTCGCCCTCGACCGCCGCTTTGAGATTGGCCTGGGCTTTCGGGTAATCCTTCGCCTGCAGCGCGGCAATTCCGGCGGCCCCGTTGAAGATCACGCTGGCTTGAGTCTTGAGTTTGTCGAAATCTGCGTCGGACATTCCCTCGGGTTTGGTTGCCGTCTTCAAAGCGTCCAGACCCTGGTTCGCATATTGGGCGGCAGTGGCTAGGTTCTGCTGGGGGCTTTGACCCGCCTCCGCCGCTTGTCGACTGGTAAAAACCAACAGCGCCAAGGCGCGCAGGTTATTGGGATTGACCTGCAGAACGCGCTTAGCGGTGTCCAGCATTTTGGCCTGATTGCCGGCTTGCTGGTAGGCACTCATCAGCACCTCGAGAGCATCTTCTTTCATTACGCTGTTGGGATACTGGGTGAGAAAAGCTTCGAGGCCGCTGATCTTGCCATTGGGGTCTGCCTGCTGAATGGCGCCCACGTAGGCGTTGTATTCGGCTGGATCCTTGATTTCCTTTTTCTGTGCCGGTTGGGCTTGTGATGGCGCCGCTTGCGCCCCAGCCGTGGGTGGAGTCTGCGGTTGCGTTGCACTCTGCTGAGCCCAGGCTGACGCAGCAAACGTGATCACAATCGCCACTAGACTGGTCTTCATTTCAAATTGCTCCTTAAGCGCTCAGGAAATGGCTTCCGCTATCACTGCTCAAGCAAAATCGCTTCTTCATCGGACTCTCGAGGACATGCTGCGCGAGTTCACGCCACGTTTCCTTGCCCTCTAACACCTACGTCCGGTTAGCGGATTATAAGTATGTACCTTGACGAAGGCAAGTTCGCAATTTGACAGGTCCATCTTGTACTCTAAGATGCGGGAAAGAGCATTCCCGTGCGACTAGCACGACGGAATGGCGGAGAAGGCAGCCGATGACCGACAGATGGGACGCGCCACTCGACGGTCAAGTGGCGATCATAACCGGCGCCGGACGGGGTATCGGCGCGGCCATCGCGAGGCGTCTGGGAGTGATGGGAGCGATCGCGGTACTCTGCGGACGCACGCGAGCGAGTTTGGACGCGACCGCCGAGACCGTGCGCAAGGAGGGTGGCCGAGCCGAAGTCATCGAATGTGATGTAACCGATCTCAAATCGGTGGAGTCCATGGCGGCGCAAGTGAACGCCGCCTTTGGTCGGATCGACATCCTGGTCAACAACGCAGGAATGGGAACCTTTGAAGGGCCTTTGCACCAGCTTCCGCCGGAGTCCTGGGACCGGACGCTGAACACCAATCTGCGTGGAGTTTATTACTGCATCCGGGCCTGTGTGCCGACGTTGATTCGTCGCCGCGCGGGACACATCATCAATATTTCTTCTCTGGCTGGCAAGAATGCGTTGCCGAACGGCGCGGCCTATGCCGCTTCCAAGTGGGGATTGAACGGGCTCACCTACTCCGTAGCCGAGGAGTTGCGTGGTTACAACATTCGGGCCGCGGTGATTTGTCCGGGATCGGTGGCCACCACCTTCGGCCCGCATACCGGCAAAGACCCGAGGAGAATGCTCCAACCCGAAGACGTGGCCCACCTCGTGGCCATGCTGGTTACCCAGTCGCCGCAGTCCTTCGCCAGCGAAGTGCTACTGCGCCCGAGCCTCAAACCTTAGCCCGGTCCAGCCAGCTAGGCTGCCCCTCATTTCTTGAAAAGATTCTCGAAGGCTTGCCGTGCGTCTGTGGGCCGCGCGGCGCTCGGTGTCGAGGTCTCTTTTTCCACCCCGACCCGCAGGGAGTAAAACGTGCACTGGTTGCGCTCGTCCTTGCGCGCGATGCGCTCCCGGATCGGCTGGGTGCATTCGAAGCGGCTGGAAGTGTCAAAGTACGTGCATTGACGGCAGGAATGGAGTTCGAAGCCACATTTTGGACACTTGGCGGTAGGCTCAATTCCGACCGGGAGCAGGGTTCCGCATTGGGCGCAGCGAGACACCATGCGCGTGCCCGGCATTTGCAAGGGTCGCGGTCCAAACGTGTCTTTCTTGACCGGTTTTCCTGACTTGTCCGATGGCTGCTTTTGCCGTTCGTCGCCCCGGTCCTGATATCCGCGTTGGCGGTATTTTCGATCTGACACGACAACCTCCTGCTGGGCTGACATTGTCTCTCTCGGAAGCGCTCCCTACAAGTCCCAACTCCGCAAGAAACAGTGAGCGAGGCGTCTCCGAGGCAACAGCTTCGAGTTGGAGGCCCAGTGCAGTCTCTGCGAGCGGGTTTGCTGGCATAGAATGGGCAGTTTGTGCTGAGCGAACCTAGACGCTCGGTGTAGGATTCTAAATCAAAATGAGAGCGCAGCCCGCTCGATGCAAATGACTCCCATGGGGGAGGCCCGATTTTCGGGTCAGAGCCAGAATCTTGCCAAACCAGAAGAGGTGAGAATCCGATGAACGTCGCGACGATGGCAATCATGACGATTGCAATAATTCTGTCAACTTTGTCGAGCATCAGTCCGATTGCGGCCCAGAGCACGCCTGCCGCGGCATTGCTGGTTTTGTCGAAGCGGGACCAGACTTTGGCCATTGTGGATCCAGCATCGCTCCAGGTGCTGACCACCCTGCCAGCTGGGCCGGATCCTCACGAAGTCGTAGCCTCAGCGGATGGCAAGATGGCGTTTATTGCGAATTATGGTGGCGGGGCTTACAACACCATCTCGGTGGTCGATCTAACCGAGCAGAAAGCGCTGCCGCGTATCGATCTCGGCGCTCTGCGTGGACCGCATGGGCTCGCATTTGCCGCGGGGAAAGTGTACTTTACCGCGGAGATCAATAAGGTGATCGGGCGATATGATCCGGTCGCCGAGAAAATTGATTGGGTCCTGGGCACGGGGCAGAACCGGACACACATGATTGCCGTCTCCAATGCCGTAGATCACATCTTCACCTCGAACGTGAGCTCCGGAACCATCAGTATCATCGAGAGAACGGCCGCGCCGGCCGGAGGAAATGCGACCGATTGGAATGAGACCGTGGTCGACACCGGCCGCGGAACCGAAGGCTTTGATATTTCCCCGGATGGAAAGGAACTCTGGTCCGCTGCGGCAGACGATGGCACGATTTCTATCATCGACTTGAACGCAAAGAAGCGGGTCCAAACCCTCGAAGCCAAGGTCAAAGGAGCGAACCGCCTCAAGTTCACCACCGATGGCAAGCTGGTATTTGTTTCCCGTCTGTCGGGCGAGGGGGTGCTGGCGGTGTTCGAGGCAAGTTCACGCCGCGAGGTCAAGCGAGTCAACGTAGGACATGGTGCGGCCGGCATCCTGATGCAGCCCGATGGTACACGCGCCTATGTGGCTTGCAGTCCCGATAACTATGTCGTGGCCATCGACTTAAAAACCTTGGAGGTCACTGGTCGAATCAACGCAGGGCACCAGCCCGACGGCCTTGCCTGGGCCGTGCGCCGCGAATAGTTCGATCGCTAAAAGTGGTTGAAACATTAAATTCCGCCCAGCCGATGCAAACAACCAGCCTTAGCTGACGGCTTTCTTGTGGAATTGGCGCAGACCGACGACCAGCAGCAAGCAATCGAAGGCCGCCAGGGCCGACAGGATCCATGGAAGCGCGAGGTGCGGAAACTGGGGCACGAGGGTAGCCCGCAGCCCTTCGCTGGCATAGGCGAGGGGATTCAGGAGAACCAACTTCTGCAGGATTGGAAAGTTGCTCAGCGCGCTCCACGGGTAATAGGTGCAGCCGAAAAATATCATGGGCGTGAGCACCATGCTGAACATCAGCCCGACGTGCTGCTGGTCCACGGTGCAACCGAGCGCCAGGCCGCCGCAGGCGGAAAAGCTTGCCACCAACAGCGTAATGCCCAGAAAAAGAATTGGATTCAGCAGATGCAGTTCCAGTCCGGGCCGGAGGATGATCCAGGCCAACGGAATCACTACCCAGCCGGCCACCAGTGCCTGAATCAGACCGGCCACGACCTTTTCTACGGCGACCCAGGAAATATCGATGGGAGCAAGCAGCCGGTCTTCGATTTCGCGGGTGAACTGAAATTCGGCGATCAGCGGCATGGCAACGGCCCAGATTCCCGTGAACACCATGCTGATGGCCATGATGCCCGGAAGCAAGAGACTCTTGTAGGTGGCAGGCAGATAACCACTGCCTACCATGACCCGGCCAAAAATGAAAACGAACAACAAGGGCTGCAAAAAGGTTTGCAGGATCAAGGGAACCAGATTGCGCCGCGCCACGTGTACGTCACGCGCCAACAGCGCCAAAAAAGCTTTGGCGTTCATTCCCGCAAGCTCCTGCCGGTGTGATGAAGAAACAGGTTTTCCAGACTGGGTTCGGAAATGT
>DATJVZ010000142.1:0-6665 GCA_035501575.1 Terriglobales bacterium
TGGCAATCGAGCAGAAAGGGCTCAACGGTTTTCGGCACTTCAATGCTACGGA
This sequence comes from Terriglobales bacterium, assembly GCA_035501575.1. GTDB lineage: Bacteria > Acidobacteriota > Terriglobia > Terriglobales > Acidobacteriaceae > JAFAGX01. The sequence goes on from DATJVZ010000142.1 coordinate 53, forward strand.
AATGGATTCGAAGAACGTCCCGGTGAAGACGCGACAGACTCGGTTAGGTCATGACGATCCGAGGATGACGCTCGGAATGAGGAACAAAAGCGGCTATTCGCACATGATCGGTGAGGATGACCGGCGTGTGGCGGCGATGTTCGGCGATATGTTTTCGCGAGTTTTGCGTCCAGATGCGTCCGAGCGTGAGAACGCTTCGGCGCATCAAATGTCGTTACCGTTTTGAAGTCAGAGACTTGCAAGGATTCCGCGAGAATCCGCTAGTGCGGGCAGAGAAGTTCAAATCCTCTCTCCCCGACCATTTCAAATCAACAACTTCCAAAATCGCCGGGAGTTCGAGGACTTCCAAAAGGACTTACGTTCGCGTTGCCGGCACAGGTTGCGCCAAGAACTCGCGCCATACCGTCGCGGCAGCCATACTCACAGCTTCAACTCTTTCTTCCCACCATGTGCGGTTGTAAACGTTCTGGGTCACGTAGATATTGGCGTGTCCCATATTTACGAAAACCTGATCCATTCTGAAGACCGTGTTCACGCGCTCGCCAAACTCGACGAAGCCACTAGAGACTCCAGATCGTCCGCGAACCCGGGCGGAGACTCTTTGATCTGGGCCGGAGAGTTTGGGTCGTTTTTTAGCAGCAGAGACTGGACATCGGCGCTCCAGAGGAGGTCTGCAATCCCCTCGTGCGTCAGCACCGAATATGCCGACGAGTTACCCGCTGCACTTGAGCACGATAAACAAAAGTGCCAGGGCACGGACAGAGAGCGGGCGCCAGCCGCCTTGCTATGCCGCCTTGTGATGTTGGCGAGCAGTTATGGCTCAAAGCCGGCCGAGAACAACAAGAATGACAACGATGAGAAGGACCAGTCCCAGCCCGCCGGTCGGAGCGTAGCCCCACTCCCGGCTATGAGACCACCTCGGCAAAGCGCCGCAAAGTGCTAAAACCAAAACGATGATCAATATAGTTCCAAGCATTTTTTCTCCTTCTTTCCTGGTTCAGACTGGAATATTTGCGATCAGCGCAGCCTCTCCCGAGGCTGCGCTGGATGACGGCTACATTGAGATGCTGATTGCGATCCCAACATTGGGGTAGCGATTGTTGTAAAGGTAGTAGCCATTGTCTACGTAGGCGACATAGACCTCGTCGTTGTCGTACCAGTTATCGCCCCAGTATTCCGGCCAGGGATCTACCGGGCTGAACCAATATCCCTGGTACTGAAAGCGCGGGTATCCGCCCACAACCAGAAAGGGCAGGCCGTAAATGCGGAAGCCATGGCTGGGCCCAAAATATCCGCGGAAACGGGCATCAGGAATGCGGTAGCCATGGTAGCCGCCGCGTTGCTGCCAGGTGCGATGGTCGGAGTCCCAGTGCTGGGAACCATGCTGCCGCCAGGCGCTCTGTTGGACGCGTTGCTGTTCCGGTGTGCGCTGTGCAGGGCGAGGGCTCCGCTGTTGCCGAGCGTGCTCTTGCTGCCGGCTCTGGTCCTGCCGCTGCTGTTGAGCGCGCTGTTGCTGCCTATTCTGGCTCTGCCGTTGCTGTTGTTGGGCGTGCTGCTGCCTGTTCTGCTCCTGCCGCGGCGGCTGCTGAGCGTGCTGCTGCTTTTGTTCGGGCTGCCGTTGCTGTTGAGCATGCTGCGGTTCGGGCTTGGCTTGCGCGTGCTTGCTCTGTTGCTGTTGGGGATGGTCTTGCTTCTCGCCCTGCTGCTCATGCTGTGCGTAAGCAGGAGCGGCGATTCCGAGAAGCAAGGACAGAATGGCTGTGCTAATGACTTGAAGTGCGTTCATGCTGCTAATCTCCGTTATTGCTCTTTACGTGCGCTCTCGGCCCACGTTTATATTCATCGGGTTGCCTTATTGCGTCCCACACACAGAGGAAGGCCCCTATAGGCCGACGCTCAGCGTAATGTTTACGCCGGGATACATCGGGTTGCACAGGTAGTACACGCCGTTGATGTCGACCACATAGACATCTTGCGTGTAGAGCCAGTTGCTTGGCCACGGATCAACGAATCCGAACCAATAGCCGCCGTACTGAAAACGGTGGTTCCTGCTGTAATCGGATTGGGTGACATGAAACCTGTGCTCCCGTCCAAAATTGGCCCGGTAGCGGTCATCGGGAATGCGGCCACCATGGTTACCGGCGGCGTGCTGTGCCTGCTGCCCAGACTTGGCCTGGCGTTCGGGTTGCTGCTGATGCTGTGGTGCTTTCTTCTCTTCTTGTTTTGCGTCCTTATTCTGCTGCGGGTCGCTTCTCTGTTCCTGCTTGGCATTCCTGCCCTGCGGCCGGGCGGTTTCCCCTTCATGTTGCGCGGGTTTCGCCTGCTGCGCTTTCTTTTCGTCCTGGTGCGCAGGCTTGTCTTTCCTGTCCGCCTGCTGCTCGTGCTGCTCCTGCCATGCGTGGGCAGGAGCAGCGATTCCGAGAAGCAGACACAGAATGGCTATGCTGGTAAGTCCAATCGCTTTCATGGGTACTACCTCCATTACTGCGTGCGTACACTTGCTTTAGCGCAAGCTTCCTGTGGTTGCGTTGACCGGGCTGCCGATGGCTTCGCCGGAGACGACAAGTTCGACTCTACGGTTCTGTTGCCGGCCGGCTGAGTTATCGTTGGTGGCTACCGGCAGAGTTTCGCCGAAACCCTTGGAGCTGACCGAACCTGACGCCACGCCTTGTTGCACCAGGTAATCGCGCACTGAACTGGCGCGATTTTCAGACAGGGTTTGATTCATGGCATCGCCGCCGACGTTATCGGTATAACCGCCGACTTCAATGTTGAGGCCAGGGTAGGCGAGCAGAATGCCGGCGACTTTCGCCAGCTTCTCTCGCGCGCCCGGCTTCAATGAATACTTGCCGGTGTCAAACAGAACATCGGACATGCTGACGATGAGGCCACGCGCGCTGTCGCGCGTTTCGAGGATCTTGTTCAACTGCACTGACAATCGCGTTCGCATGGCGGCCTTATCGGCATCCGCCTCTTGCGCGGCCAACTGGGCCTGCTGTGCGGCTAAACGGGATTGGTCCGCGTCCGCCTGGGCCGCAGAAAGCTCATTGGCTGAAGCAGCCTGGTTTGCCGCCATGTCCAATTTGGCCTTGTCTGCGTCCGCCTGGGCCTGGGTGGCGTTCGCCTGAGCAGTTGCCGTCTCAGACTCTGCCTGGGCCTGGCGGGCTTGTGCCTTCGCAGCGTCCGACTCGGCTTGCGCTTTGGCACGCTCGGCTCGGGCTTGGTCAGACTGCGCCTGATCCTTCTGCCGGGTCGCGTCATCAGCTTGCGCTTGCGATTGGGCCTGTGCGTCCGCAGAAGCCTGGCGCTCGTTCGCCAGGCGTTGCTCGTCCATTTTCTTGACTGCGATCGCGCGGGAATCCTCTGCAGTTTGTACTGCCTCTCGCGACGTGGCAATCAGCGGCTTCTTGTCGATGTGCTTGCGCATGGCACCTTCATCCGCGTTGTTCATCAACCGGACCGCGTGCTGGTAGGTGTCGTTAGCGTAGGCCTCAGCTCCTTCGGATTTCGCGATGCGTAGAGCATTGCGCGCCTCGAAGAATTCCAACGGCAACCTGGTGTTCAAAATTACGGGATCGAATTTGTAGCCGGTGGGGATGTAGCCGCCCCGCTCCAGAAGCTCATACTTTGCGTTTACGATTTCGGTAGTGCCCTTAGTGTCCTCGCGGACCACATTCTCGATCACCACTACGTCGCTGGGCTGTCGCACCGCATAGTAGGGCTCGGCTGTGACGACCAGCGCGAATACCTGAAGATCGGTAGTGACATCCACTTTGCTGCGATGGTTATCGCCGACTAAGATCTCACCCAGGTTCACTGCCCGGCCCTCGGGTGAAATCGCCCACAGGACATAGGTCAGGTATTCATTGCCGAAAGTTGTGGGATTCTCGAGATTGGCGAATTCCACTTCGATTTCCGTGTAGCCCTTCTTGCTCTCCACTTTGGCTTGGCCGCGGGCTGCGGGCATGAGGTCGGTCCCCGCGAAATCCAGTTTCGAAGCTCCGCTGCGGTCCTTATAACTGACGGCCTGCACGCTGCGGCTTGTTACTGTGACCCTGAACGTCGGCCGGTAGGTCATGGGCTCGACGGCTATGGTTGTTTGAGAATTGGATTGAGCGAACGCGCTCAAACTGATGAGGGTGGTTCCGAGCGTTAACAAGAGCTTGGTCTTCAAAGTATCTCCTTGAGGGCAGTTGTCTGCCGTGTTGCGTTGTACAGAGCTTCTATCGGTAAGTCGGGCCTCGGCCTGTTTCCCACTTGCGCTACTTCTTACGTTCCAACATGGATGCGGGAAAGAGAATGAAAGAGCCCGAAGACATTCAGGATCCACAGAACCACTGCAATCACCACAACACCATTCAAGATTGACTTGATGGAGCCCTGCATTGGGATGAAGCGATTCACCAGCCACAGGAGGACACCCACCACGATCAGAACTTCCAGGAGTTGAATTAAAGGCATGATTTGATCTTCCTTTTTTCGCGGGCTAACCCTCTCATCCGCCTGGAGGTGTTGCCCTGATTTCAATGTTCGAGCTTCTAGGGTCGAATCGTGCTCGCCGGAGTTTCACGGCATACACACGGATGAAGATTGCCGATTAGCTGGATGTGGCCGCCAGGGCCTGGTTTGGCCGGGACTTGTTACAGCGGCCTGAGAATTAAGAGCTACGAATCAGCATTCGCGGCTCCATGTACACACTCAGAGAATCAAGAATGACAGGTGCGACCTTTCGCGTCTGAGCAAGATAGCTCACAATGAAGAATTAGGCCTGCGATGCCCAGTCACGCATGTGTCTGAAATAATCCGGCTTTGGGCGGCGCAGCGCTTCAGCGCTGGACAAAGGTCGCTCCGTGAGGCGCGTTTTCGCTCCTGCGTGCCGCCACTCGCCAAGCGAGGAAGGACAGCACACCGATCACCGCGATTCGAGTGGGTAGCGACGGCTTTGCCTGCGATCGCGCGGGCACCGTAGAAACCCCGCCCGGTATGGGAAGGCGCGCAGCAACGACTTGCAGAACCGCCTTAGGAAGCACTGTGTTTGGCAACGACATTAGTCCTTAACGTGGTGAGAGATGGTGCTGAAAAAGCCCTTTCGGATGGGCCGCTAAGCGATCACCGGCGCTGGTTTGAGACCAGGACTGGCTGGTCTAGTGACTCTCGGCTGTTGTGATTCCTTCTCTGCTACAACTTTCCCTCACTCAGAATTCAACGAAAATGGCCTCTCGGACTGGTCAATATTGATCAGATACGCTGGGTAGGACTGTGCGGCGATGGGAGCGATGAGCTTGCATTTCAGATTTGGGCTCTGCCCTCAACTACATTGATCAAAATTGAACATCTTCTTGCCGAGCAACGCTGCACTGTGGGGTCATGAAGGTTAAGAAGGAACAAGCCCTAACGGTTCGTTGCCCAACCTGTGGCGCTAAGCCTGGAGAAAAATGTGAACTTAGCACCGGGCTGCCGCGCATCAATCCGCATCGGGACCGGCGCTTAGTGGCTTCGGATAACTAAACGTCCTCAGCCCTTGGCCCACTCGGCGTCGCGCTGCGACGTCCGCCGTTCCCGAGCACTATCCAAATAGCAGCCCTGCTGGATGTGGCGGGAGTGTGCGGAAACCACGGTATAGGGCACACCCAGAAAATGCCTGGCAACGACTTCCGTCACTTCGAGGCTATTGAAGTTCCGTCCGTTTACCTTCTGCAAAATCTGTTTCAGCGCGCTCAGGATCTTCTTTGGGCCCAAAGGTTGTCTTCCCAACGGCATTCAGGCAATGGACATTCGGCTTCCGTCTAGGGTTGGCCTTTTCAGAGAGCGGAGCCTTGTCCGGGTTGCCTTATGTGACGTTCCCGGTTCGTTCATTGGGATGTTGGGCCGTAGTATTATTGTGGTGACGGTGGAGGCCAAGCCCGCTTCTCCTAAGTTGAGGAGTCAACGCTTCGCTATCATTCCCATTTGTGGGGGAGGCATAAACCATCGCTAAGGCTCCATCCAATAACGGCACCAAGTTCAACCCCGCCACTTTCCTGGCGACCATCGGCGCCGGCCGGAAACTTGTGACTGTTCCGAAAAAGCAGACCATCTTCGCCCAGGGCGATGGGGCAGACGCCGTCTTTTATATCCAAAAGGGCAGGGTAAGGCTCAGCGTCGTATCCAAAATTGGCAAAGAAGCGACCATCGGCGTATTGGGTGGGGGAAGTTTCTTTGGCGAAGGCGCGCTGGCGGGTCAGGTTCTGCGCATGGGCTCCGCGGCCGCCATGACCGATTGCGAACTCCTGCGGGTGGAAAAGAAAGCGATGATGGATGCGCTGCATCGCGAGCACGCTTTCTCCGACATGTTCGTGGCCTATTTGCTGGCCCGCAATATCCGCTATGAAGAAGACCTCGTCGACCAGCTGTTTAATTCCAGTGAGAAGCGGCTGGCCCGCGTCCTACTGTTGCTCGCGCATTTCGGCAAGGAAGGCATTCCGGAAACCGTGGTCCCTAAAATCAGCCAAGAAACCTTGGCCGAGATGGTTGGCACCACTCGCTCGCGAGTCAGCTTCTTCATGAACCGCTTCAGGAAGTTGGGGTTCATTCAGTATGCCGGCGGCGTAGAAGGCGGACTGCAGGTCCACAG
>DATJVZ010000143.1:0-19450 GCA_035501575.1 Terriglobales bacterium
TTTTGTTATAGTGCCTGCCGTCGGAGGTCTTTATGCCTAGGATAGTTCGCTGTGGCCTGATTCAAGCTCGGAATGTGCTCGGAGCCAATCACTCCCTGGCACAGATCAAAAAGGCGATGATCGACAAGCATCTCAAGCTCATCGAACAAGCGGCCAAGAAGAGAGTTCAGATTCTCTGTCTGCAGGAGCTCTTTTACGGGCCTTACTTCTGTGCCGAGCAAGATCCACGTTGGTACCAACTCGTAGAACGCGTGCCCGAGGGGCCCACGACTGCCCTGATGCAAAAACTCGCGGCGCGGCATCGCATGGTCATGGTGGTGCCCGTCTATGAAGAGCAGATGGCAGGCGTGTACTTCAACACCGCCGCGGTGATCGACGCCGATGGCCGCTACCTTGGCAAATATCGCAAGCACCACATTCCGCACTGCCACCCGGGTTTTTGGGAGAAGTTCTATTTCACACCCGGCGACCTGGGATACGAGGTGTTTCAGACCAAGTATGCCAAAGTGGGCGTCTACATCTGCTACGACCGTCATTTTCCAGAAGGGGCCCGCATTCTGGGGCTCAACGGTGCCGAGATCGTGTTCAACCCTTCGGCGACGGTGGCGGGGCTCTCCGAATATCTGTGGGAGCTCGAACAGCCGGCGCATGCGGTCGCCAACGGTTACTTCGTCGGCGCCATCAACCGCGTGGGCAAGGAGAAGCCGTGGAACATCGGAGAGTTTTACGGTAAGAGTTATTTCTGCAATCCGCGTGGCAAGATCTTTGCTCAAGCCAGCCGGAATAAAGATGAACTTCTGGTCGCTGAGCTCGACCTGGATATGATTCTCGAAGTGCGCAAAGTGTGGCAGTTCTTCCGCGACCGCCGCCCTGAAAGCTATGGCCCGCTGACCGCCCAAACCGGGAAAGCCGTGGCGGCCGATTGATCGCGACGGAAATCAGAATGCACGCTGCCTCAAGAAACATCGAGTCGAGCTCGCTCTACAACCCAGATCTGGCTCCCACGAACGCAAGTCAACGTACCTGGGGCGTCTACAACTACGCCGCGCTCTGGGTTTCCATGTCGGTGAACATCCTGACTTATATGCTGGCCGCCAGCATGATCCAGGGCGGAATGAACTGGGGACAGGCGTTGCTGACTGTGTTTGTGGGGAATGTCATCGTGCTGGTTCCCATGTTGTTGAACTCACACCCCGGAACGCAATATGGAATTCCATTCCCGGTGCTCGCACGCTCGTCGTTCGGTGTTCTCGGGGCCAACCTCGCTGCCGTGCTGCGGGCGCTGGTGGCTTGCGGCTGGTTCGGCATTCAGACCTGGATCGGCGGCGAGGCCATGAATACCTTATTGAGGACTCTCTGGCCAGCATGGCGGCAGGTTCACTACGGGGTCGCCATTTGCTTCCTGGTGTTTTGGTTGATCAACCTGCTGGTGATCCTCCGGGGCATTGAATACATCCGTTTCTTGCAGGGGATCAGCGCGCCGATTCTGTTGGTCGTGGGAGTGCTTCTCCTGGCGTGGGCGTACAGCAACGCCGGTGGCTTCGGCCCGATGCTCGCGGCTCCCTCGCGCTTCAGCAGTTTCCCAGATTTCTTGAAGTTTTTCGTGCCGGCGCTGAACGGAACGGTCGGGTTCTGGTCGACGGTTTCTCTGAACATTCCGGATTTTACCCGCTTCGCCCGCGGCCAGCGCGAGCAAGTCATCGGACAGGCCATAGCCTTGCCGACGACCATGACGTTTTATGCATTCATCGGGATCGCGGTTACGTCAGCGACGGTAATGATCTATGGGACGGCCATCTGGGATCCGGTACAGCTTCTCAGCCGCTTCCATTCTCCTCTGGCCGTGGTGATCGCGTTGATCGCGATTTTGTTGGCCACCCTCAACGTGAACATCGGGGCGAATGTAGTCTCCCCGGCGAATGACTTCTCCAACCTGCGACCACGGCGGATCAGCTTTAAAACCGGCGGAGTGATCACCTGTTTCATGGGAATTGCGATGATGCCCTGGAAGCTGTTGGCCGACTACCGCACATTCATCTTGGGATGGTTGGGCGGTTACGCGGCTTTCCTGGGACCTATCGCTGGGATCATGATTTGCGACTATTTTCTGATCCGGCGGCGGGTTTTGCTCGTTCCCGACCTTTACCTTCGCGGCGGCGCCTATGAGTATTCCCGGGGGGTAAACTGGCGTGCGGTCGGCGCCTTGGTGCTCGGGGCAGGAACCGCCCTGGTGGGACTGGTTGTTCCCTGGCTTCGTTCCCTGTATGACTACTCGTGGTTGATCGGCTTCACCGTCGCGTTCATCGCCTATTACGCACTGATGTCGTCTCAGCGGAGGGTAGCGATGAGCACGGTCGAAGCGTAGTCGCGAAGGCTCCGCAAAATTCCCGAGTCCTAGACCCGCCGCACCGGCCCAGACAAGGATGCAAGAACCCGAGCTTGCCTCGACGAGCTCAATGTCCAGCCTTCTGAAACTCCGGCATCACCTCGGTCTGAAAAGCTCGCAGCTGGTCCTCTTCGTTTCCCGACATCAAATAGAGATTGAACTGAGTGACACCGGCGGCGGAGAGCGTCCGTAACTTCTGAATCTGCGCTGCTCGAGATCCGAGCAGGCAGAAACGGTCGACAACCTCATCGGTTACAAAGCTCTTATTGTCGCTATCCACCTCGCAATGGTGCAGGTAATCGTAGGCCCCGCGAGCCTCCACGTATGTCGTCAAAGAAGCAGGCAACTTCTCAGCCGGATAGCGGCCAATCAGGTCCACGACGTGGTTCGAAACCAGGGCAGGGAACCAGCGCACCTGTTCGCGCGCGAGTTTCACATCATCCGACACCCAGGCCGGAGCGGCTGCCATGATCTCGATTTTGCTGAAATCGCGGCCAGCCTGGCGAGCGCCCTCCCGTACAAACCCGCTGCACCAGGAGATCAGATCGGGATCAGCAAATTGCAGGATGACACCGTCGGCAATACGTCCCGCCATCTCAAGAACCTTAGGGCCATATCCCGCAATCCAAACTCGCGGCGAACCAGGAGCCCACCGGATGCAGGTAGGTTGCCCGTCGAATTCGATCTCTTTCCCTGCCGTGAGCGCACGAAAGGTTTGGACGGCGCTTTCCAGTTGCGAGCAACTCACCGGCTTTTTCCCTAGCACACGTCGCGAACTGTCGCCGCGTCCGATGCCCAATTCCATGCGTCCGTCAGAAATCACGTTCAAGGTGGCAAAAAGGCTGGCCGTGACCGTGAGGTCGCGCACCGCGGGATTGGTCACGCAGGTTCCTAGCCGCAGGGAACGCGTGTTGGCCGCCATCAGGGTCAACAGCGGATAGGGCTCCTTCCACAAGATGTGGGAATCGAAGATCCAGCCATATTGGAAGCCGCCATTCTCCGCCTGCCGCGTGAGGTTGAGCATACGCTCAATCGAGAGATCTGGTTTCAAAGTGAAGCCGAATTGCATGCCGGTACCGTTCCTTTGCGAATGCGCGGGAAGTTTAGCATAAACTATTTCGCCGGATTGACAGCACTCAGCTTACTGATTCTGGGAGTCACATGAGCCTTCGCCGCGTAGTCAGGAATCTTTTGTTAAGGAACGGTTGCCCAGGATAATTACATCTTTTCTCGTGTTACTTCTCGGAGGATGTCATCGAATGCGACTCCACTCGGGAAAGCTGCGATCCGCCTACTGCGGTAAATTAGCATAAAATGCCACAGCGGCCGTTTGCCATCGGAGGAGGAGGCATGGGTTGGGACAGCATCATTAAGGACGGAACCGTGGTCACGGCTACGGACACGTATGCGGCGGATGTGGCTATTCGCGATGGCAAGATCGTCGCTTTGGCCAACGATCTTCCTCGCGAGAATGCGAAACGAGTATTGGATGCCGCAGGCATGTATGTAATGCCCGGAGGGATTGACGTCCATACCCACCTCGACATGCCATTTGGAGGCACGACCAGTTCCGACGATTTTGAAACGGGCACGCGCGCAGCCCTGTTCGGTGGGACTACAACTCTGATTGACTTCGCGATCCAGTACAAGGGGCAATCGCTGCGCCAGGCTTTCGACACATGGATGGAGAAGGCCTCCGCAAAAGCGGTCTCCGACTATGCCTTCCACTGCATCATCACCGACCTTCCGGAGGCACGGCTCGAGGAAGTCCGTGCTCTGGTACAGGACGGGGTGACCAGCTTCAAGCTTTTCATGGCTTATCCGGGTGTCTTCATGCTCGACGATGCCTCGATCTTCAAGGTTTTTCGAGCCGCCGCCGGGCAAGGGGCGCTGGTCTGCATGCACGCTGAGAACGGCGGCGCCATCGATGTGATCGTGAAGCAAGCTTTGGCCGAAGGCAAGACGGCACCGAAGTATCATGCCTTGACCCGTCCGACCACGGCCGAAGCGGAAGCCACCGCGCGTGCCGTCGCCTTGGCAGAGATGGCGGGAGCGCCGGTTTACATCGTTCATTTGAGTTGCAATGATGCGCTCCTGAAGGTGCGTGAGGCCCGCGACCGCGGCTTGCCCGTTTATGCCGAAACCTGTCCGCAGTATTTGTATCTTTCGATCGAGAATTTTGATGTCCCCGGCTTTGAAGGCGCCAAGTATGTCTTTACACCGCCGCTGCGCGAGAAGTGGCACCAGGAAAAACTGTGGGAAGGCTTGCGCCAGGATCAACTTCAGGTGGTGTCGACCGACCATTGTCCGTTCTGCTTTAAGGAACAAAAGGAACTGGGCAAGCATGACTTCACGAAAATCCCCAACGGCGGCCCCGGAATCGAGCATCGTCTGAGTCTGATTTATAGCGGTGGGGTGGCAGCCGGCCGCCTCAGCGTGAACCGCTTTGTGCAATTGGTGGCGACCACGCCCGCCAAATTGTTCGGCTTATATCCCCGCAAGGGCACGATCGCCGTGGGTAGCGATGCCGACCTGGTGATCTTCGATCCCCGACGGCAATACACGATCAGTGCTCAAACCCACCACATGCGGGTGGACTACTCGATGTTTGAAGGGATCCAGGTAACAGGTGTTCCTCACCTGGTGCTTTCCCGGGGCGAGGTGATGGTCGAAGGCGGCAGGTTTCTGGGACGAGCCGGACGCGGGCAATTTGTGAAACGCGGCAGCTACAATTCTGTCTGATGGGTTTCGTTTTTCAAACCTCGGCTGGCGCGAACCAGGCAAAACGCAGTGACGACTGGTTACAATCTGTGTGTGACTAGGTACTCCTGCAGTCATCCACAAAAGGGGGACGCGCAATGCATGCCTGCTGGTTGGCGCTCTGTTTGTTCCTGGCAGCTTTTACCACTAGCCTCGAGGCTCAATCGGATGAATGGCAGCAGCTCTTCAACGGGAAAGATCTGACGGCATGGAAGCACGTGGGGCCGGGAGGCGATAAGGTCGAAGGCGGCCTTATCCGTACCTATGGCGGCATGGGGCTGCTCTACTGGACCGGCGGAAAGCTTGGCAACTGCGTGATTCGCGTGCGCTACAAGATGCGTGACTTCAATGATAATTCCGGAGTGTTCATCCGCATTCCCATCGAACCTCGGGAAGAATGGATGCCGGTGCACTATGGCTATGAAGTGCAAATTGACAATCATCCGGAAACCTCAGACGAGGATGAATATCACGTCACGGGCACGCTGTACTCGCTGACCAAGCCTTTGGCAAAACCGGGCAAACCGGGGCCGGAGTGGAACATCATGGAAATTACCCTAGACGGTCCTCACACGGTCGTGATGCTGAACGGTGTGAAGGTCACGGACTACCGGGAAGGGGATCCGGTCCCGGAGAAGAAATTTGATTTTGAGCCGCAGCGTGGGCCGCGGCCGCTCGAGGGCTACATCGGGCTGCAAAACCACAGCGACAACGATGTGGTCTTCTTCCAAGAAGTGGCAGTAAGAAAAATCGAAAAATAGATCAAGCAAAATTCGGCTCCCTGGGGGCTAGAATTTAGGGACGTTGAAGCCTGAACTGAGGTAACGCATCATGGTTATCGCATCGGAGTTGCGCGAAGGAATGATCGTTCGTATCGAGGGACAGACTTACAAGGTTCTCGAAGTGGAAGCCAAAGCCGGAGCCGCCAAGATGGGTGGAGTGGTCAAAACCAAGCTCATCAATGTTCGAGGTGGAAGGATATGGGAGCCGCACTTCCGCCCCCAGGAACGTTTGCAGGAACTCGAGATTGAGCGCCACGTTCTGGAGTTCCTGTTCGCGCAAGACGACACTTGTACTTTCATGCGCCCGGACACCTACGAACAGGTCGAGGTGCCAAGCGCCATCCTCGGACCGGGGGAGAGATTTCTCCAGCCCGGTATGCAATTGCCGGTCGAGTTCTTTGAGAATGAGCCGATCGCCGTAGTGTTCCCCGAGATCGCCGAGGTCCGCGTAGCGGAAACCGCACCTGCTGTCCACTCACAACCGGATGGCGCCTGGAAAGAGGCAACCTTGGAGAACGGTCTCGCTATTCACGTTCCTTTGTTCATCGCGCCGGGTGAAACCGTGCGGGTCGACGTGAAAACCGGCCGTTACCTGGAGCGAGTACGCACGGAACGAAAGCGTAGTGCGTAAGGAAGATCCGAGACGAATGGAGGATGCATGCTGGAAATGACCGCCGTTCGCATGGAATTTCCGTCCGACGCCAACATCATCGTTGGCCAATCTCACTTTATCAAGACGGTAGAAGATCTCTATGAAGCGGTCACGACCAGCGTGCCGCAAGCCAAGTTTGGACTGGCATTCAACGAGGGCTCGGGGGCGTGTTTAATCCGTTCCGAAGGAAATGACCAGACGCTCCGTGAAACCGCCATTCGTAACGCGCAGGCTTTGGGCTGTGGGCACGCGTTTGTTCTTGTGCTCGTGAATGCTTACCCCATCAACGTATTGAACGCCATTCGCAACATACCTGAGGTGTGTTCGATATTTTGTGCCACTGCCAATCCTGTCGAAATCATCGTTGCACAAAGCGCTCAAGGTCGCGGTGTGCTTGGGGTCATCGATGGCAGTTCGCCCAAGGGTGTGGAGAGCCAGCCGGACATCACATGGCGGCACGATCTGCTGCGCAAGATCGGTTATAAGCGGTAGAGGAGAGGAAGTCGCGCGGTCGCGGACGCTCGCTTACGCCGCGTCGTGGTAGATCACCCCGAGCGTAAAGCGAGTGCCTTTTCTTACCTTGCTCACTCCGTGTCGAAGGTTCACCCGGTAGTAGCCGCGGCTGCCTTTCACCGGTCGCGATCTCGTCGCAAAGATGACCATTTGTCCCCGCTCTGGGGTGATCACTTCGGCTTTCGATTGGGCACGGGGTTGTTGTTCCACCAGAACAAATTCGCCCCCTTCATAATCGATACCGGGCTGAGTCAGAAAGCAGGTCAACTGCAGCGGGAAGGCCACCTCACCATAGAGGTCTTGATGAAGACAGTTGAAATCCCCGGCCTCGTAATGCAGCAATAAAGGTGTGGCCCGCGTCTGTCCCTGCCTTTGGCAGATTGCCAGCAGGTCTGCATGTTGGGCCGGAAAGACCTCGCGCAACCGGAGTTCCCGATTCCATGCATTGGCGATGGGAGCCAGATAGCGATAGCTGTGCTCCCGCAACTGGTGGACGAGGGGAGGAAGCGGGTAGTCAAAATACTTGTAATCTCCGCGGCCAAAGCGATAACGCGCCATGATGATGTGACTACGAAAGGTCGGTTTCGAGGGATATAAATTGATGAGCCCGGCGCATTCCTCCGGCGTGAGGACGGGAGGCGTGAGGGCATATCCGAGCTGCCAGAGCTGCGCGCCCAGTGCCTTCCAATCGAGCTGGGCCAACCTCTCGGAGATCATCGGCTCTACGGTAGCCGTAGGCATTCCTAAAGTGTGGCAGAGGACGGGGACTTCCGCCATCCGGATCTTGACGCCAAATTTCCAGGGATTCAGTTGATCTTTAGTTCTTGCCAAAGCGCGGATTTAAGCGTGGACTCCTGATCCGGGGAGAGCTTCGCGTGGTTCGAGGTCAGGTAAAACACATCGATGGCCATCTCACCTTCGGTATCGATGAGGGCAATTTCGATGTTGCAGTTGTGGGTGGAGAGCTGGGAACTGATGCGGTGGAGCAGCCCGGGACGGTCCTGGGCGATGACCTCAAGCAGCGTACTGTGGGAAGAGCATTGGTCATCAAAATCGATCCGAGTTTTCACCTTGACCCTGGGAGGACGGCCTTGCTGCGCGCGCTGGCGATCGCGCAGCATGCGATCAAGATCGGCTTTTCCCATCACAGCATCCGCCAGGCTGGTTTGGAAGCGCTTCCATTCCGGCAAGTTCAACTCCAGGGTGCGAAACCGGTCGGTGAAATAGAAGGTGTCCACCACCACCCCCGCTTCATCGGAAAATGCGTTGGCCTTCACAATGTTCATGCCCCAGGCCGCGAGCACTCCGGCAATGGTCGCGAACAAGAATGGGCGGTCTGAGGTCACCACTGTGACCTCGTACCAGTGACGGCCGCGTTTCAAGGTAGACTGCACGGGATCGTTTTCCAGTCGCTGCGCCATATCAAAATGGCGCAAGATCTCTTCTGCGGGATAGCTCCGCACGTAGCGCACCGGAAAGCCTTCGAGGAAACTCTTGATCTTCTTGCCGGCAATCGGGGCCAAAGTATGCAATCGCTCCAGACTCTCGTCCTCCCCATCGGCATGCAAGGGTTGATCGGCGCTCCGGTTCAAGGAGTTGGCGGTGGCGATGTAAACCTGCCAGATGTTTTCCGCCTTCCAAGGGGTGAGCGCTTCGGGGTTGACCGACTTGATGTCGGCATACGTCAGGAGCGCCAGCATCTTCAATTGCTCCGGGGTACCAACCTTCTCTTGAAAGGCTTGGATCGTAGAGGAATCGAATATGTCGCGTCGCAGTACCGCCGAGAGCTCCAGATGATTGGCAATCAAGAACAAAACCGTCTCGCGGTCGGGCGGGTCCAGGTCCAGGCGCTCCAAAGATCGCGCCGCAATGTCCAGGCTGTTGGTGACATGATCGCCGTCGGAGACACCCTTTCCGGTGTCGTGCAGCAGCAGAGCGAGGAAGAGCAGTTCCGGCCGTTCCAGCTCGCGAAAGAGCTCGCCATAGCTCTGATCCCATTCTGATTTCGATTGGCGGAGTTGGTGCAGGCTTTCAATTGCCCGAAACGAGTGCTCGTCCACGGTGTAGCGATGGTAGAAATCGCGCACCACCAGGGAATCGATGTTCTTCAATTCCGGAAGCAGCAAGTTTAACAAGCGCATCGAGTGCATCGCCCGCAATGCGTCCGCGGCATAGGGTTCGAGCAAGATCACCTGCAGGGCTTGCCAGAGCTCGGCTCCTTTCGGGGGAGTGGAGGCCAGCGCGGGCAGCACTTGTTCGATCCGATATTCGGTCGTGGTGCTCAGCTTCAGCCCATGCTGGGCCAGGAAATCAAACATCCGCAATAGAACTTGGGGGTCCTCGATGGCCTGTGGTTGCGAGAGGAAGATCATGCCGTCGACCACGGAAAATTCGGCATTAGAAACACGCTGTTTCCAATTTTGAAAGTGGCGAGATAGGGACGACCGCGCAGCCGGAATCTCCTCGAGCAGTTGGGTCGAGACGCGGTGCACCGCCCGGGCGTGCCCAAAGTAGATCCTCATCCACTCAGCCGGGCTAACCGCCTCGGTGATCCCGATCTTTCGGGCCGCGGCTTCGTCCTGATCCGCCCAGGTCAGGGTATTTTCATCTCGTCCATGACGGTAGTGGAGAAAACAACGCAAGGCCATGAGAAACTCAAGCGCCGGCTCCAGTTGGCGGCGGGCGGGGGCCGGAAGCAACGATTTGAGCTCAGGCCAATCGCGCAGTTTCTCGATGGCCGAAATCAGAGCCAACCACCAAGCCAGGTTGTAATCCCGCAGGCCCCCCGGCGCTTCCTTGATATTGGGTTCAAGGTGAAAAACTGTTTCGCCATACTTGGCATGCCGCTCCCGGGTGAGATCCGCCAGGCGCTCTACTAAGGCCTGGGAATCCCGTACGATCAGGTGCGGAATCACCTTGTCACGAAGGCGGGTAAAGGGTGCCGGATCGCCGGCCAGAAAACGACAATCCAAGAGGGCGACGGCGAATTCGACATTATTCGGATCCAGGTGCTCGCATTCTGCCAGGGTGCGGGTCGTAGGACTCAGCTTCAAGCGCAAGTCCCAAAGTGCCTGCGAGAAGCGCCGTACAGGGTCTTTGAAGGCTTCTTCAGACTCCCGGTTTTCGTGCAGGAACAAAAGGTCTACATCGGAATAGGGAAACAACCAACCGCGGCCGAACCCTCCGAGCGCCACCAAAGAGGGCTTGCGAGGTGCTCTTGCGTCCTCGCCGATCTGCTGCCACAACAAGGTGACCATACTCTCGATCAGGAAGCTGCGTTTTGCGATCACCGCGCGGCCATCGCCGTCGGATTGGAACACCTTCTCGATGCGGGCGGATTCCTCGGCACAGAGGGTGCGTAATTCGCTGCTCAGAGGAAGTGCGCTCATAAAACATGGCAAGGCAGCCTAGAGCGCTCCCTCGCCGCGTTCGTCATTACGGATGCGAATGGCTTCGTCCACGCGGGAGAGGAATATCTTGCCGTCACCAATCTTGCCGGTTCGCGCCGCGCTGGTGATAGCTTGGACCACGGTGGCCACTATCTTGTCAGGCAGAACCAGTTCCAGCTTGATTTTGGGAATCAGATCTACCGTGTATTCGCGCCCGCGATAGAACTCGGTATGGCCTTTCTGCCTGCCGTGACCGCGGACCTCAACTACGGTCATGCCTTCCACGCCAATCTCATGCAGGGCGTCTTTCACCGCGTCGAGCTTGGAATTCTGGATAACCGCTTCAACCTTGGTCATGTTGTGTTGGGGCTCGTTATTTCGAACCCTCCCGCCGCGGACACCCGCTAGGCCGGGACCTCCCAGTAATAACCCTCTTCTCCATGCTGCGAAAGATCCAGCCCTTCGATCTCTTGTTCTTCACTAACGCGGAGTCCGATCGTCATATCCACGACCTTGAGAATGATCAGCGTGCCGACGATCGCCAGCCCCCAAGCAAACAATATTCCCACAATTTGATTCAGCAGTTGATGGGCATTTCCCTCGAGCAGTCCCGAAGGCAGGGGATTCCCCTGCGCGTCCTTGAAGAGGGGATTCAGCGTGCTGACGGCAAAAACTCCGGTCAAGAGAGCTCCCAGAGTACCGCCCGCGCCGTGCACTCCGAAGGCATCCAAAGAATCGTCGTAACCGAATCGTGCTTTCACCTTCACCACCATAAAGTAGCAGAAAACGCCCGCCACGAGACCAATGCCTAAGGCTGGCATGGGCTGAACAAAACCTGCAGCCGGAGTAATCGCCACCAAGCCAGCGACGGATCCAGAGATGGCGCCCAGCGCGCTCGGCTTGCCGATTCGCAACCACTCGGCGCCACACCAGCCAATCACCGCGGCAGCGGCGGCGAAATGCGTGGCCACGAAAGCGCTGGTTGCCAAATTGCCAGCTGCCAGAGCGCTTCCGGCGTTGAAACCGAACCACCCGACCCACAATAGGCAGGCTCCAATGAAACTTAACACCACGGAATGGGGAGGCATCGGCCGCTTGGGATAACCGATCCGGCGCCCAAGATAGAGGGCGCACACCAAGGCCGATACCCCGGAGGTTATGTGCACCACTGTCCCTCCGGCGAAGTCCAGAGTGGGGAACCGCCCGCTGAGCGAGGCATTCAGCAATCCCCCCTTGCCCCAAACCATGTGGGCCATGGGGTCGTAAACCAAAATCGACCACAGAATCATGAACAGCGCCATGGCGCTAAATTTCATGCGCTCGGCGAAAGCACCAGTGATCAGAGCGGGAGTGATCACGGCAAACATCAGCTGATAAATCATGAACGTCTGCTGCGGGATGGTCGCGGCGTAATCGGCATCGGGTTGGGCGCCGACGCCGCGTAGAAACAAATGATCGAGCCCGCCCAGGAAGCTGTTCCCCGACCCGAAGCACAGGCTATACCCAAATAGTGCCCAAAGCACAGTGATCAAAGCCATCATGGCAAAGCTTTGCATCATGGTGCCGAGCACGTTTTTCTTGCGCACCAGGCCCCCGTAGAACAAGGCTAACCCGGGTCCCGTCATCATCAGAACCAGGGCCGAACTGGTCAGCATCCAGGCGTTATCGCCGGAGCTCTTGGCTTCTGCTACCTGTTGTTCGAGTTTTGCGATCCGCTCGGTTGAGGTATCGGTTGGGCCCGCTGTCTGTGCCTTCAAAACAGGCGTCGTCAGGGCTGCCAAGACAACGGGGAGCACAAGAATTCGCGCCAGGCAAGGCATACTTAAGACGATCACTTTAACCGCCAGAAACGTGGCACGGAAATTGAAAGTATTTATAAGATGTATCGGGATTGGTTATGGCCACTTGTCCGACCCTCAGCCGGGCACGGTCTTACGCAGCTTGTGGCCAAAGCGGTGTCAGTTTAAAGAACTTAGTCCGACTTAGCCTCGAAGCTCGATGAGTTCGGTGGCTTCAGAAAACCGGACCATGTTCCCGTCCCGCCGTTCTGGATGCATTGACCGGATGTCGCCGTGTAGCTTCCAGCGGAGGAGTTCAACGTGTCATTGGTTTTGCCCTTAAAGGTGAGCGTGGTCTGGTTTTGCAGGATCTGGATGGCTACAGTATTACCGTTCACCGTTCCCGACATCTGCGCATTGATACCGCAGGAAGCGGCTTCGCCGGTCAAGGTGACCTGTCCAAAGAACGTATCGTTGATTTGCGTCAAGTCCGCGGTTAGTTGAATAACCTGCGAGGGGGAAGCGGCCGGCTTTAATGAGAAGGCCCAGGTCCCCGTCATGGTGAAGTTCTGAGAGGATGAGCCGCACCCGTTCAGAAAACCCAAAGCCACCACCAACACGATACGCGCAATGTCTTTCATATGCGAGGCAGGTCTAAGAAAGTTTACCCCGCGGCCGAGAACGCAGCAATCTTCCGCTCCCAGGATCCTGTTCCGTGTCCTGAGCGTCTCTCGAACAATTCTCTTGTTACCGTAGCTGCCGAACGATGAAGCCAGTTGCATATACGAGAGACAAAATTAGGGATCTTCGCTGACCAGTTTCCAGGGGATTGTTGGCGTTGAACGAATAGAGGCGACTTGACCTACCTCCTTCCCGCCACCTTCAGCCGGGTCTCGGCGCGCTTCAGATCTCCATTGGCTTTCGCGAAGTCTTCCTCGGTGTTTCCGGCCCCGAGACGGTTTTCCGCCCGATTCTTCGCCGTTTGAGCCCGGCTCACATCGACGTCTTCCGCCCGCTCGGCGGTCTCCGCCAGAATCGTGACCTTGTCCGGCAGAACCTCGGCAAATCCCCATGCGACTGCTAAGTGGTGTGTGATGTTCGCCTTCCGATAGGTGATTTCTCCCACGGCTAGTTCGGTAATCAGCGGCGCATGGTGGGGAAGGATCCCGAGATACCCGTCCTTGCCGGGAATTTGCATCTCCTCGGCTACATCCCGAACTACCATCTTGTCCGGTGTGACGATCTCGAGTTCAAACGTGTCTGACATGGTTAGTTTCGCTCTGTCGTCGGGCTAAGGCAAGAACCGAAAACTTATTGCCAACGACCGAAGACTCGACCCTCCTTCACGCGACTGCTTTCAACTTCTCCGCGGCTTCGAGCACCTCATCGATTGTGCCCTTCATATAAAAGGCTTGCTCAGGAATATCGTCATACTTGCCTTCTGCAATCTCTTTGAAGCCTTTGACCGTATCGGCGATCTTCACGTAACGGCCCGGGGCGCCAGTAAATTGCTCGGCCACATGGAAGGGCTGAGATAAGAATCGCTGCATCTTGCGGGCTCGGGCCACGGTCAGCTTCTGGTCCTCGCTCAGTTCGTCGATGCCCAGAATCGCGATGATATCCTGCAAGTCTTTGTAACTCTGCAGAATCTTCTTTACCGCCTGAGCGACGTCATAATGCTCCTGACCCACAATGCGCGGATCGAGAATGCGCGAGGTAGAGGCCAGAGGGTCGACGGCAGGATAAATTCCTATTTCGGTCAGAGCGCGGGAGAGCACGGTGGTAGCGTCGAGGTGAGCGAAGGTGGTCGCGGGCGCCGGATCGGTCAAATCATCGGCGGGAACATAAATCGCCTGTACCGAGGTTACCGATCCCTTTTTGGTGGAGGTAATGCGCTCCTGCAGTTCACCCATCTCGGTCGCGAGATTCGGCTGGTAACCGACGGCGCTCGGCATGCGGCCAAGCAGCGCCGACACCTCCGAACCCGCCTGGGTAAATCGGAAAATGTTGTCGATGAACAGCAACGTATCCGTGCCCTCTTCATCGCGGAAGTATTCGGCTACGGTCAATCCCGTGAGTGCGACTCGTAAACGGGCGCCCGGCGGTTCCGTCATCTGGCCGTAAATCAGCGCCGCTTTCGATTTGCTCGGATCCCCCGGCGTGATCACGCCGGATTCGGTCATTTCCAGCCACAGATCGTTCCCTTCGCGGGTGCGTTCGCCGACACCGGCGAACACCGAGAATCCTCCATGTTGCTTGGCGACGTTGTTGATCAATTCCATGATCACCACGGTCTTGCCCACTCCGGCGCCGCCGAACAGACCGATTTTGCCGCCCTTCAGGAAGGGTTGAATCAGGTCGATGACTTTCACCCCGGTTTCGAACATCTCGGCGGTGGTGGCCTGCTCGTCGAAAAGGGGTGCGGGACGGTGGATTGGCTTGGTCTGGGTGTGCTCGATCGGGCCCAACTGGTCGACCGGTTCGCCGATCACGTTCATTACCCGGCCCAACGTTCCTCGACCCACGGGCACGGAGATCGGGCCCCCGAGGTCGATTGCCTTCATGCCGCGCACCATGCCGTCGGTCGGCTCCATGGCCACACAACGCACCCGGCCTTCGCCCAGATGTTGCTGCACCTCCAAAATAACCTTGATCGGTACCGGTACGTCGAAACCGTCACTCACCACCCGCAGGGCCTCGTAGATTGGCGGCATCTTGCCCTCTTCAAACTGCACGTCCACCGCAGGCCCGGCGATTTGAATTACATGTCCAATGTTTTGTGGCATATATTTTCTTTCCCCCTGGGCAACGTTTCCTCAACGCGCTTACCTGCCGCGAATGCCGGCGGACGCTCGCTTACTGGGCTGCCGCTGCTCCACTGACGATCTCAATAATCTCTTTGGTGATCTTTGCCTGACGGGCTCGATTCATCGCTAAGGTCAGAGAATCAATCATTTCGCTGGCATTGTTGGTTGCTGAGTCCATGGCGGTCATCCGTGCGGCATGTTCCGCGGCGACCGATTCCAGCAACGCTCGAAAGACTTCGATCGCGACATACTTGGGAAGCAGGGCGGAGAATAGTTCCGTCGCCGGCTGCTCGTAGATATAGTCGACCGGAGCGGTTCCGAATCGGGCCGCCAGTTGATCGACTTGACGTGCTTCGCGAGAGCCCAGCCCCACGCCCATCGCTTTGGCGGCCTCGAGCGCCTTCTTGCGCTCCTCGGCACCCATGGCCTCTGCTTGCGCCACGCTGGCCTCCCCGACCCGCTCGATCGGCAGCACCTTCTGAACCACCAGCCTTTGCGCAATGACTGACTTAAATTCGTTGTATACCAGATATACGGCATCGATCTCGGCCTTGTCGTAGCGATCGATGATACGGTCGGCAATTTCCGCAGCGGTCGCGTGTTCAACTCGGCTCAGGATTCCCACATGCTCGCCGATAAGAACGATACGCCTGTTTGCAGAGGCCACGCCGGGAGCATTCGCGGCCGGAAATCGCCGGCGGAAAAAATCGCGTCCCTTGCGTCCGACGGCTTCGATTTCGATGTTTTGTCCGGCCTTTGACTCGATAAACCGCATGGTTGCCTTCACGATGTTGGCATTGAAGGCGCCCGCCAACCCCTTGTCCCCGGTCACGACGATGAGCTCGATGTTTTTCTCCGGACGTTGCGCCAACAGCGGATGTTTTGGCTCTCCGGTATCCGGGTCGTAGATTTCCGCTCGCGAAACCAACGACTTCAGCACAGCGGCCAACATCTGGGCGTAGGGACGCGCTGCCAGAGCGCGGTCCTGCGCCCGCCGCAGCTTAGCCGCCGAAACCATCTTCATGGCTTTCGTGATCTGTCGCGTATTGGTCACGCTGCGAATACGACGCCGAATGTCAAGGACGTTTGCCATGCTTCTGTCGCGGGTTGCACCTCTCGGGTTCCAACCTGGTAGCGGACGTTGTGAACAACTGCTTGGCGGCCGCAGGCCGCGTCGGGATGTTCGGTGTTATTTCGCCACGGCCTGTTTTTCGGACGCGAATGTCTCTTTGCACTCTTTGATGACACGAGCCATCTCGGCTTTCAGGTTGTCATCGAGAACTTTCTTTTCCATGATGGAGCGCAGCAGCCCGGGATTGGTTGCGTCCACAAATCGGTACAGCTCTTCCTCAAAATCGCGTACCTGATCAACCGGCAAGTCGTCCAGGTAGCCGTTGGTGCCGGCATAGATGATCAGGATCTGTTTCGAGAAGGGCAGGGGTGAAAACTGTTTTTGCTTAAGCACCTCGACCAAACGCTGTCCGCGATTCAGTTGAGCTTGGGTCGCCTTGTCGAGATCACTGCCGAACTGGGCGAAGGCCGCCAGTTCGCGATATTGTGCAAGATCCAGCTTGAGGCTTCCTGCAACCTGTCGCATGGCCTTGATCTGGGCACTGCCGCCGACTCGGCTGACCGAGATTCCTACGTTCACCGCGGGGCGCACGCCGCTGTTGAAAAGGTCCGTTTCCAAGAAGATTTGCCCGTCGGTGATGGAAATCACGTTGGTGGGAATGTAAGCGGAAACATCTCCGGCCTGGGTTTCAATAACCGGCAGAGCGGTCAGAGATCCGCCGCCCTTTTTGTTGCTCAATTTAGCGGCGCGTTCGAGCAAGCGAGAATGCAGGTAGAAAACGTCCCCAGGATAAGCCTCCCGTCCGGGCGGGCGGCGCAAGAGCAGGGAAATCTCCCGATAGGAAGCCGCGTGTTTCGAGAGATCGTCGTAGATCACCAACGCATGCTTGCCATTATCACGGAAGTATTCTCCCATGGCGCAGGCGGCATACGGCGCGATGTACTGCATCGGGGCGGGCTCCGAGGCAGACGCGGCAACCACGATGGTATAGTCCATGGCGCCGTAGTCGCTGAGGGTCTGCACCACCTGTGCGATCGAGGACCGCTTTTGTCCGACCGCACAATAAATGCAGATCAGGTCGCCGCCCTTGTTGTTGATGATGGTATCGAGAGCGACAGCGGTTTTCCCCGTCTGCCGGTCGCCGATGATCAGCTCGCGTTGTCCCCGCCCAATCGGGATCATGCTGTCGATGGCTTTGAGTCCTGTCGCCATCGGTTCGCGCACCGGCTGGCGATCGATGACGCCGGGCGCCAAGCGCTCGAGAGGGATGAAGGTGTTGCTCGTGATCGGGCCTTTGTCGTCGATCGGCTGGCCTAAAGAGTTCACCACCCGGCTGACCATGGCATCGCCCACGGGCACGCTCATGATCTGGCCTGTGCGTTTGACCTCGTCGCCTTCCTTGATCTCGGTGTAATCGCCTAGCAGCACTACCCCGACCTGGTCTTCTTCGAGGTTCATGGCGATGCCGGCCACCTGGTGCGGGAAGGACAGAAGTTCTCCGGCCATGACCTTGTCGAGGCCGTAGACGCGAGCAATGCCGTCGCCCAGGGTAACCACGGTGCCGACTTCATCGACGGCAACCTTGGTTTCATAGTTCTCGATTTGTTGTCGAATTAACTGGGTAATCTCGTCAGCTTTGATTTGTGCCATACAGTCAGTTTCGAGTTTCCGCCTTCAGGCTTCGTAAAGCATTTCGCACGGTACGGCTGGTCACTAAGCGCCAACCGCGGCAGGTACCAAGTGCTCGATACTACGTGCTCTTAAGCTGCTCTCTGATCCTTTCCAACTGGCCTATAACCGAGCCGTCATAAATGGTGCTGCCGACCCTCACCAAAGCGCCACCCAGCAGAGAAGTGTCCCGCGTATAGCGACCACGGACTTTCTTTCCCGTCAGCTTCTCAACCTCGCGTTCGAGCGCCCGCCGCTCGGACTCGCTGAGTTCCCGGGCGCTGGCGATTTGGGTTTCCACGAATCCCAGACGCTGGTCTAGCTCCAACTCGAATTGCTTCACGATGGCGCCCAGGAAGTGAATGCGCCGATGGTCAATCAGGACGGCCACGAAGTTCCGGACCACCGGGGAGAATCCTTCCCGCGCCACAATCGCATCGAGCACGGCTCGCTTCTGCACCGCCGCAATGGAGGGGGCCTCCCAGACCTGTCGTAGCTCTTTACTCTGACTTACCAACGCGGCCATCGTCTGCGCTTCCTCGAGGGTGGTCGCCGGATCGAGATGCATGGCAAAAACCGCATCTGCGAAAGCGCGAGCGTAAGTGTTGGTTACCGAAGCCATAGCTTATTGTCGATGGTGGCGATCCCCGCCGGTAGAAAGCTGTCGGGCAAAGTTGTGGACCAGCTCCCGGTCCTTCGTAGCATCCACGTGGATCTGTTTCTCGGCGAGCGAGACTGCCAGGTCCGCCGCGTAGCCTTTCAACTCCCGGCGTGCGCTCCGCAGGGCGGCCGTAATTTCCTGTTCCGCCGTCTCCACGATGCGTCGAGCATCCTCTTCGGCTGCGGCTTGAATCCTTTGCTCCTCGGCGGCCGCTTCACTTTCAGCCGAGGTTCGCATGGCCCCCAGTTCGGAGTCCAAGCGCGAGAGCCGCGATTCAATCTCCTCGAGTCGCCGATTGGCTTCTTGGCTGGTTCGTCGCGCCTCTTCGATGCCCTTTTGGATCATTGCCGTGCGGTTCCGAAACATCGCCGGAACATTCTTTTTTGCCACCCAAACAATCACCGCTACCACGATGGCGAAATTCACCACCATGGCCAACCAGTAGGAGGCCTCCAGATCGAGCCCGGTGACCCGGGAAATGAGACGGACCGAGGCCGAGTGTTTGAGTTGCGATTCGGTGTCGTCAGAGCCGTCAGGGGATTCGGCAGGCTGAGGCGCCGCCTGCGTCTTCACCCCTGGGGTTTCTTGCGCCAAGGCTCGCCCCACGCCTGCGGTGAATGGTGCGCCCAACCACCAGAGGATCAGCAGAGCCACTCCAGCTGCCAACGGCAAGCGGTAACCCTGCCAGCCCCGCCTAGGCGAGATATTGCTCGTCACCGGCCACCCCCGACCGGAAGCGACGAGCTGCCCGGCTGCAAAATGACCCGAATGATTTCTCCTGCCAACCGAGTGCTGTCCGACTGCAGGCTTTCCTGGGCTGCGACTTTATCGTTTTCAATCTCTTGCCGCGCCTGCGCAACCTGCGCTTGCGCGCGAGTTCGTGCCTCTCGGACGGCACTTACCCGACTTTCCAAGGCTCGTTGTCGGCGTTCTTCTTGGCTGCGAAAAAGTGCCGCGCGCGCTTCTCGCAGGCGCTGCTCGT
>DATJVZ010000144.1:0-12515 GCA_035501575.1 Terriglobales bacterium
GCCGTAACGTGTCATCTCGGGCCTAAGAGGCCCGCGAAAACTCATGAAAATCAGTGTGAACGCTGAGCAGGCCTCGAAACGCTTAATGCAGGAGCCGACCCGCCTACACTCGAGGGAAGGCCGAAGCTGAGGGCAGAAGACGAGCGACCAAGCCCCATCAGACCTGCCGGGGTATTGGCGACGGCATGCAGGCAAAGGTGACCGGAAGCAACACGGGAAGCCCCAGCGGTGATCGTGCATGCGATCAACTGGCAACTCGCAAGAGCCAGGCCGCGGACTGGGGTTCCCTGTCCTGGCCCGGCTATGAGTTGGGTAGCCAACGCGGCTTCAGCGTGTCCTTTCCCACATCTGATCTCCGTTGGAAAATGTTTGAGCCAGACGGTAATGTTCGTGAAGATACTGTCGTATGGGTGCGAGATGGTTGCCCTCGGGGTGACGAGCGGCGTCCTTCTCGCGATCCAGGCCGATATACCAACTTACGAACCGCACCTGAAACTTTTGTAGCGCTTCAATGGCGTCCTGCACCTCCTCCGGCCTGGTGTAATCCGTAGGCCGAAGGAAGGCAACTCGCGCAGCATTGCGCAACCTAAGTGTAAAGGCAATCTGATGGTCGCCGAAAAAGTACTCCGCTGGGCGAGTGCGCTCCGAGACCCATTTGTGTTTATCGTAAAGCAGCGGATCGAAGAAAGCGGTACGTCCGGTGGGCAGATCCAGAAAGGCTTTCGAGCGAAGCTGCGTAACCAGAGGTCGAGTAATCCCCATGATCAAGACCGTCGCCCACAGGAGCCGCAACCCGCCCTGCCAGAATTTAGCCAAGGCATTAAGGAACCAAACCAGGAGGACAAAGGCCGGTGGTGATACGGCATACAAGCGGGTGTACGCCGGGGCGGAGATGATCGAAAAGAAGAGAAACAATCCCGTCAGGTTGATCAGCATCAATCGTTTCCACTGTTGGTCAACGGCGGGACCCGACCTACGGACATAGCACACAAAAACCAGGACGTAGATCAGCGGGATAAGCAGGTGGATCAGAGTAAACGCAGGTCCGTCCGGCCACGTGGTCCAATTATGAAGTTGAGGTCGTCCCGTCAGGTAGACCCTGCGATTGTTGAACCAATCGGCCGGATAGTACCTCACAACGAACACCACCGTGAAGTAGAAAATACGTTTCAGGCCGACCTTCCAAACAAAATAGGCAAGACACGCCGTTAACGTGGCTAGGAAGCTAACGAGTAAGGCCACTTCCTTCGCAAGCAGCAAAGCCCTAGGCGTTTTCTCCACCCGGTGTTCCCACAGGAGAAAGACCGCAAAACCAACCACGCACAGCGCCACGGACTGAGTGAAGAAGGTTGCTACACCCAATAGAACGCCTGCCCCGATGAGGCGAGCCAAGCTACGCTTTTCCAGCACCACCGCAAGCGCTGCCGTGGTGCCTACGGTGCTGTACCAATGGTGTGAGGCGTCGAGCCAACTGGAGAATGGCAGGGTCACAAAAAGCAGCCCTGTCAAAAGAGACGGCGCCAGGGGCATGACCTTCGTGGAGACGACAACGATCAACCACACCAGGGATGTTCCCAGGACGATAAGCATCGCCTGCGGTATCCACGCCCGCACTCCGAATAACCTGAAGAGTGCCAGGTACGTCACGTCGGTGCCGGGCAGAGTGAAATGATCGTAGTCGCGATAGATTATTTCTCCCGCCAACATCCGGGCGCCGTTGTTCAGGTAAATCCCTTGGTCGCCGGTTGCCAGACGCGGCGTAGAGGGAAGAACGAAGACTTGCAGATAAAGGAAGAGACCGGACAATAAAATAGCTAGAGTCAACCCGCCCTGCTTCGACGTCGGAGCGGAATCTAGCGCCTCAACGGGCCGGCTGCGCCCTCTCGTCAGTTGATCTTGCCGCAATTCTGGCATGTTGACCCGTTAGGGAACGACCTCCATTCTCGACAACGCGGTTAACCCGAGCGCTCGTCCGCAGTCCGTCGCATAAATCACATTCCTCGAATCGGCCGTCCACGCCCCAGTGATGGAATTGCACTCGGTGTTTGTGAGCTGGCGCTGTTCGTGCGTGCGCAGATTCAGGACCCAGAGTTGCCAAGCTCCCCGCTCCTGACAGCTAAATGCCATCCATTGATCATCCGGCGAAACGGCTGGGTACCGCGCTGAACAGGTCACTGCGATTACGGGAGTGACGTTCTCGGCTTGCGGATCTGCCTTGTAAAGCCGGAACCTTCCCCCCTGCTCAGAGCTAAGAATGATTTGATCGTCGGGGGAAAATGCAGCCTCGTGCACGTCATATTCTACCCCCGCAAGTTCCCGTTCCGGGCCGGATGGGGCAGTTTGTGCGGGCTCCCTCCGACGAACCCACAAGCTACCACGCCCCTGTATCTCGCGGATGAAGGCTAATAGCTCACCCTTGGGCGAGACGGCTGGTTGCTCTGCGTCGACAGCCTCGACGGTGAGTGGTGGGTTATCCGTAATCGGGCTTGTAGAATCGAAACCTACGATCTGCGATCCGCGGTTCGTCGCCATCTCCGCCCACCCTTTGCGACCGTTCTTGGTGACCGCGGGATGGAACCAATCAACCCCGGTGCCATAGGTTGTGATTGAGCCCGCATGAAGTTTATGAACAGCATACCTGTCTCGCACAAGAGGGCTGAACCGCGGGACTAAGGCATCGAAAAACAGGCTCTCCGAACCTACGGCAGGATCGGCTGCAATGGCGGAGCCAACGACCGTAACCACTCGGGTTCTGTAATTGTCGAACTGCCCTCTCAAGTGTCGGCGATTCAAGAGGAAGCCGCCGATCGCCAAGGCAACGAATCCCAGCGCCATCGCCAGCGAGAAAGAAGTTCGCCAGGAACGGCCTAAGGGTTCTCCGGAACTGAAAATCAGAATCCACAGCAGTACCGCTCCCAGCAGGATCATGAAGCACAAACGCGGGAAAAAGAGCAGACTAGTCCAGCCGGTGGGGTTCATTTCATATAGGCGGTTGTAGGGTAGACAAACTAGCGCATAAAGAACAACAACAAGGCCTGTGCACACCGTTTTCTGATGCATGACCAAGTAATCCACGAAGAGAGCGACGGTCAGGATTAGAGCCAGGAAATGGAAAGGAAATGGTTGCGAAGAAAGCAACAATAGCAGAAACAAGTAAGTAGCCCATTCCAGTTTCTGTCCAGATTGGTTCTTACGGTTGCAGCCGATTGCCCACAAGAAGACAGCCAAGAAAAAAGCGTAGGTCAGCGACTGAAGCAAGGCATACAGGAACGGTAGGTGGGCCACGGGTGTTGGGTTCAGTTCCGGTTCCGCAATGAACAACCTTCGAAGCAGAGCATTCAGGGAATCCCATTGCACGTCATAGGGATCGCCGACTTCTCCTCGTAGACCCGAAGGAAGAACGTCGCGCACGTAGGCAAGGCATGCCTCCACTCCAAAGAGATAGGTGGAAAGGGCTGCTGCACTTGCCGCGCCCACAGCGAGGCCCCAAGCAGCACGCCAATGCCTCTTGATCAGGAAGAACAGCAGGAAAAACGCCGGATATATGCTTATGGCGGCCGCAATCGCCAGCACGACGCCGGACCAGAACCGCCAATCTCTGAAATAGAGCCAAGCGGCCACAGCCAGCAAGAACAAGAGGATCGCGTGCACTTGCCCGAGGCGGAAATTGCTCGCGAGAGGAGCAATGGAGAGAAACGTTAACAGGCCGACGGTTCGCCAGGTTAATCGCGTGATCCGCTTCACAGCTGCCATGGCTCCGACCAGGAACCCTAGACTGATAACCAGCCAGCAGCGACTCGCCTGCAACGGGGACAGCGAAGACAGAGGCCAGACCAACAGGGCGGAAACTAGGGTCGAAGGTATGAATGCGACGAGAGGGCGCTCAATCCCCCGATGATCCTTTTGGCGCTGAAACCACATCCAGTCATAGACTCGCTCGACCGGATATCCTTCGTGATAGAGTCTGGCAACCAGGTAGTAGTTCGGGAAATCCGGATCCAGGTGGCTCCAGGCCGGCAGGAATCCCTTTACTGCGAACAAGAGGATTAACAACGACAGCAGCGATGTCTCGGCCCACTTCTTTCCACCCCAGCGGCGGAGGAATGCGGAAGTCCGCGCGGACGAATGCGCAATGGCAGCAGGTTCCGTGGCCGCAATTCTTGCTCGCATGTCCATGGGATGACTAATTCTCCTTGGGCGGTCACTCGCCTGGACTCAATCTGCGGGGTGACTGACCCAGATAAGACCTCCCGCCCGTCTACTTCACCGAAGATCTTATTTATCCCGGGGATTTCATTCAACGGCGGCCGCGAAACAGCATGGCAGCTTTTCTCCTGATTTCGCGCATTAAGGAATAAGGGAGGATGTCTATGAAACGGTGGACAGGCGTTTGAACCGCAGTTGGTAGGTTAGGCGTCAGAACGCTAGAAAACCTCATAGGTTTGAAAATCTTTTCGGACGAGCACCGTGAAAGCGGCGGCGGTTTGTGTTTCGCACATCTCTCAAACTATCAAACTGTCAATCAACCAACCAACCAACCAACTGCCGATATGACCAGCCCGGCAGGGAGGCAACAATGAAACTACATAGGATCGTGGTTCTGTTTGGCATGGCGACCTTGGGAGGCATGTTGATGGGTGCTGACGACGCTGCGACGACAATTTCGACAGAAGCCCAGGTGGCACAGTTGGAACAACTACATGCCGCGTTCCATCGTGCCGCATCAGTACGCAACATCGTGACTGGCGACTCTCAAGAGGTAATCGATCAGCGCATCCGTCAAATTCTGTCGCTCTGGACAAAGGATGCGGTGTTGAAATTAAACACCGGCTCTCCCTTCGATGGGTACTACATCGGCAGGGGAACCCAGGGTGACTCATCCACTTGTCCGATGCCTTCCAATAACCCAGCCAATCAAGGTACTCTGTGCACCTTGTACACCTACGTAGCTGGGTCATTTCAATCCGAAAATAAGTTTATCTCGCTCACGTCGGCTTTTAAACGACATTTCAATATCATCGGGAATACTGCTCGATTCTACTTCGAGTGTCACTACTTCGACGTAGACTCCAGTATGGGACCCCCACCTTGGACTGCGGTAAGTCACGTTGCTCTTACTGGAACGGCCATCAAAGTCAATGGCCAGTGGAAATTCTGGCATGCGACGGCACCAAAGGTCGGAGTCCCGGCCCCGGGTTCTGCGTACTAGAGTATCGATACCGATGAGCGTTGGCCTCTGGGGTCAACGCTTGCGGTTAAGAGGAGCGGCACATGCCGATAAAAACCTCGCATGCTGAGCAACCCCAGACGAAAACCCTTGGGAAATCTCATGCCCCCGTCTTTTCCTGGTGAGTCGCAATCAGATCTTGAAAGAAGCCAGCGGCAGCTGCCGGATCACTACCGTACGCCAGATGATAGGTAGGTATCTGAGCCAGAGCATCGAGAACCTCTGTCCTTGGCGGTTTCCATCGATCGTCTTCTTTTAACGCAAAGCTTTCAAACAATTGTCGGCAAGAGTCGACGTCGGTGAGTCGAACCAGCTGAGGCTCCGAGGCTGCTTCGCGTGCCAGAACCACACAGCAAATTGGGATTACCGCCCCCGTTCCCGACAAATCAAACCGTCGTCGGTCGAGACACTGATAATCTTGGTCACAATAGGAAAACCGCTGCGTCTCCCGCAGTTCGGGCAGAAACTCAAGCGTTTGCGGCCGAAAGGTAAAGGGGAAAAAGTCACCCCAGGCGCGCACCTTTCGATTTTCCATCTCCAGAAAGACTGCTTGGTCGGAGTGGAATTTGAGGCCGCTGCGAGCCGCCAAATAGCACGCGGTAGTTTTGCCCTGGTCCGGGGGGCCCATCACCAGAAGCGCATCCTTGCCGGAAGCCACGCATGCGGCGGAAAACGACACGAGCCCCAGGGAACCGGCGGTCATGTAAAACAAGGTGTCCAAAAAGAAAACCGTGAACCCCAGTGCATCCTCGGCTAGTTCTCGAGCAAGGAAAGCGACCGCCTCCCGCTCGGCGAGATCGACGGCTACAAAATTTCTCTGTCCAAACTCAGCAAACCGCAGGCCAGCGTCGGAAAAGGCCGACCGTCGGGGCCAAGGGAGACACATTGCAGGGCAAGATTGGCTCACGATTCGCCAACGGAATTGCGTACGTTCTTTGCCTGAGTCTGGTTGAGGTGCAAAGAGTTCCACCGCGCGCTCGAGTATCCTCAAATCGTCGGTTTCCAGCCGTAATGTGCGCCCCATCACGGACAACGATACCGCGTATGGAGTTTGCGTAAAGCGGCGCAAGGGATCTTGTCGTGGCGCATCCGCGCAAGGACTATTCTCCCCAAACAACACCGTAGACTTCGCTGTTGCGCGCTTCCGCGGGATCACCCTGCGGACGGCTTTCATACTTCGATTGTCCTCGCCATTTTTCGGTGGTGACGCGAGCGGTTGTTCAAATGTTTCTCAAAACGCTCGGCAATCATCCCTGCGATTCGGTGCGGCGGACCGGCATACCGCAAAAGCCAGCAGGGAAGTCCGACCAATTTTGCCAGTGTCTCAGACTGCTTCACCACCTCGTCCGGCGAAACGGCGATGAGATCTTTGTTTAGGCGACGCATGGCCTCCAGCGGTGAAACCCGGGTCATGCGAAATTCCGACTCGTGTTGCTGTTCGAGAAACATGACCACCCGTGGTCGACAACTTCGCATACGTTTGACAGTCAGATCTCTTTCGGGTTCAAGCCAAAAAACGGGTTCCCCCTTCTGCGACTGGGTCGGTTCGCAGTTGTGGATCTGTTGGAACCAGACTCGAGCTTCGCCCCGCAATTTTAGTCGCGTAGGCAACCCCCACGCGTGTAGCTGGTTCCCGCGACGGGAACAAAAGGTACGATCATCGGAGAGGAACCCGAAGCCGGACTGCGAGAGCGCCGCTGCCAGAGTCGACTTTCCACTGCCCGAAGGTCCGGCCAGAAGAATTCCGTTCTCGCCCCGCGCAACACAGGCACAGTGCAATTCCGCAACTCCGACAGAAGGCGCCACAATCGTGAGCAAGATCGGGAAAATAACCGTCTTCCAGTAACTGAGGTCGGTTGCCATTCCCACGGTAAAGCGCCCGATCACGCGCCGCGTACGAAGATCAACCAACATCGAGCTGCCCGTATCAAAGCCGGCGAAAACCAGGTGGTCTAGTCCTCGAACGTAAGGCTTCGGCCAAGGGGGTTCTGCCGAGGTGGTGTTATCGATCCAGAATCGGATGGAAAAATCCACCGCAGGGGGTGGCGATTCGAGAGGTAGGAAGGTCTCGTTGGCGGCGTCGAGCAAAGCCCGGCAGTTCGTCGAAACGCTGCAAACCGCGCCTCCTGCCATGTAATGCTCACGCAAGGGGGTTTCGGCGTCCTTGCGGAGAAAATCTCCAATGCCCATACCTTCTGGTCTTCTTCAGGAATTCGTTACGCCCGGTCCGCCAACCGCAGACCCGCCAAAATCACACACATGCCACGTTCGACAATGTACACGAAAATACAGCCGTCATGTGTCAAGAGCGTGTCCTGTTCGCCCAAGACTGGACGGAACTCGGGACGAACCGTTGTGGCTGGTTAGGAAGGCTGGCGAAGAGAGTGGGAATTTATTTCAGCCCTATATACCCGTGTTCTCGAACCAAGCGGTTAGACAATAACCCCTGCGTTCTCAGGCTCCAAGGACGACCTTGGGAAAGCCACCTTTGGACATCGCTGGATTCTTCAGCTCAAGGAACAAGACTTGGACTGACGATCCCTCCGATGTTCCGCACGAGAGATGCTAAGATCCGTCAAATTGACCGCACTTAACAACCAGCAAAACCCGAGATCGGTATTGGAAACGCTCATCACGAAAGTCCAAAGGTTGACGGATTGGGCACTCGCCGCGATGCTCGTTGTCGTCGTCGTTCTGTCCACGCTGCACTTGGGCGTTCTAATCGCTCAAGAAATCTGGGCACCACCTCGGTTTCTCATTCGGGTGCAGGGCCTGCTCGAGATTTTTGGTTACTTCCTGCTGGTGCTAATCGGGGTGGAACTGCTGGAAACGTTGAAAGCATACGTCAAGAGAGACGTAATCCATGTGCACGTTGTCCTGGAAGTTGCGCTAATCGCCATGGCGCGAAAGGTCATCATTGAAGAACCCAACGCTGTACCAAGCCTGACCTTGTTCGGGATCGCGGCCCTGATTCTTGCCTTAGGCGTCGCATTTTACTTCGAGCGACAGGCCAAAAGAGAAAGAGAAGCAAGCCCCGGGCGGCAGCAAGGCGCCGAAGGGAACGCAGACCCATCTAGGACCCCCCTCCACCTCGTCGCGGGCTGGATTTTCATCCCATAGCCGCGCCAGCTCGCCCGGTTCACCGGACCCGAAACGTCCAGGGGCCGGCCAAGAGATCCGGCCGAACATGACATATAAGGTCATCGTCAACGTAGAATGAGAACCCGCCGAAGAAGCGGAACTCCTTCAGTCGAGGAGGAGACTTTCATGGTAGCCAGAGGGTAGGAAAGGGTTGTCGCTGGCTCTAGCCCGCAACTGGACGAACTGCTCGGTTTTTGATTCCAGCTCCAGCGCATATTCACACTATACCCAGTACTTCTTAATCCAACTGTGACTAGGGCCGCCGGGGCTCGTTCTGGTCCCGAACTAGGGCCTATCGATACTCGGCCATCACAACCGGAAACGTAGGTCGTTACATACTGGAAGGGTGTTACGGGTACGCTGAGCGACGGCGATGGCGCCGAATTCGGCCGCTTGGAATTTGGAGCGATCGTCGAGGTTGCTAAACGCGACGGTACCGCCGTGGTACTCAGGACGAAGAACGAAATTGCGAACACCACTTTCGCGTAAAGAAGGCAGCGACAACTCGAAGCGACTCTTCGAAATCTGCCGCTGGTTGAGCGTTGGATAGTCGGGATAATCGTTGCTGCAAGCATCGCAAACACCTCAATGAAACTAGAAGCTCCAGGAGCTCTCAGATCACGAAATGACGCCCGTGCTTCTCAACCTGCTTCACACCTCTATCTTGCTGGCGTAGCTCGGTTGACCCTCCCCAGTCGATCATTTGGAGGTCGGCTCATCTGGGATGGAATTCGGGTTCTCAAACGGGGCCTGCATGAGGCCCGTTAACCAGTTCTAGATGGGAGCACGATAATCTTGCTCAAGCCGACCGTTTTGTGTGACTCGTCGAACGGGATCACTTTCCCGTGTTGTTCCGGCGGGACCCACTTAGGTACCTTTCTCGTGAAGCCGCTGGGCACGTAGAATTCAATGATTTTCGCCATAAATCACCTCTATGTTCGGTTCCCAGCAACTCCACTGGGCCGCTGGTCCCCGATCTGACACTAAGATGGCGCCTGCGGCTTTTCACCACATAGGGGAATCACCTTAGATTTCATTGAACGCAGTCCGATCAGGGACGTTGCATTCGGGTAGGCATTTCTAAGGAACCGGAGTCCGCGGATCTATCGTTCGCGTTCGGCTAAGGGGAGCGATGGAAGGATCCAAGGATGAGTGGAAGATCGGAAATCTCTTTCGACCTCACCGGGCCGGGCGGAGATTCTGGCGGCCACCCTGGCGGCAAACATCACCATTGAACCTGGAGCTTTGCCATTGTGTTCTACGCATAGAGGAATGGCCGGCTCGGATGGCTTCGCCAGAAGTAGGCGAGGATGATCACACTTGCAACCGCTGCATACGCGCACCACAGTGAGGTGAACGCGTACCGCTTGACCTCCATGACCACCAGCAGTATGGCCAGGTTAGCCGCGCCAAAGATCACCATCATCCTGATCTTAGAGAAAAACAGCGAGCCACATGTCGCAATCACATAGAGCACTGCAACGCCTAGATTGTTGGTCGCCTGATTGATGTTACACGATACTGTTTCCCCTGATGTATAGCTGCAAAGGAAATGCTGTCAGCGCCCACAAAATATAGAGCGTAGTGGCTCCGCCGAGCACGAGGAATGGCAGCATTTGCTGGCGGCTGGTCCGGTTCGGCTCGAACAACAGCACGCTGAGCGGAAGCAAGAAGGGGAGGAGTCCCTGCGCATACAGCATGAACGCGGCACCCATATCGTGCGCCACCGCAGGCGAGAGAATCCCATCCAATCCCAGCCAGACGAACCCTTCAATGAACTGATGAACAGCAAATAGCGTGGGAAGCGCTGCAAACAGCAGTTCGCGCCTGTGTTTCACCTTCGAAAAGGTCACGACACCGACGGCGCCTAGAACGCCGCTGCCCACAAAGTTCACTGTGGCAGAAAAACACACAGCCGGTTCTCTCCACTTCAAGGATTACACTGACTTTCTACGAAACGCAAAACATTTCTCATGAAATCAGCCGCAGTTGAACGAAGAGCCCATCGAACTGACCGAGGTCAGCAACAGCGACCGAACATGGTGTTCGACTGCTATTCCGGAAATGTTGACTTGCGTGACTCCTGCCGTTGTGGAGGAGCAGTACACGGATTTAAACCAATGAACTCAACGGCACATGCCAGTCATG
The DNA here is from genome assembly GCA_035501575.1 of Terriglobales bacterium. Classification (GTDB taxonomy): domain Bacteria; phylum Acidobacteriota; class Terriglobia; order Terriglobales; family Acidobacteriaceae; genus JAFAGX01. The sequence goes on from DATJVZ010000144.1 coordinate 10,517, forward strand.
GCTCACCCTACGTAGCACCGTGACTGGCTCTCCGTGCTTAACCTTGTAGGCGATCCTGAAGCACAGCGGCTCGGTCGCAAACTCGCATGCCTAGAAACCGTGTGAACTTGGTGTGCGGTGTCCACCAGGCTTTCGCCTTCGTGGATGGCGATGACGTTCTCATCCGAATGCCGAAAGGATCGTTCCCCATAGCACGTAGCCTACCCCTACGGCTGGGTGACGATGCCCGCTGCCATCGGCGCCTGGCGCATACTCGACCAACTACAGCCGTGTCTCTCATTCCGGGAGACCCTGGACGGGGGACGAGCACAACAGTGTCCGTTGAATTGGCGCTGGCCTGCTTACCGTGTCGTTTGTCATTGTCCACCTCTCTTTCCCGCACTCCAATGAGTTTGGACTGGCCAGTCGAATCGAGTTCGCTCCCCATCGCAGCAAATTCAATACAATCCTTGAGCGGTAGCGGGTACGTATCTGGCCTCGTGCCGAACCCCGCATGCCGACATCGGAGGTTCTTATGCCAAAACTGAGGCAGAGCGATGCACCGCCGCGAACTGAACGACCACGCATACCGGGTTACGGCATCAGCAGGAGCAAAACCGGCATGTTGCCCTGGAAATGGGCGGTCAAGATGCTCACGGAGTCTCGTGAGTACTGGATTTGCACGGTGCGGTCCGACGGCCGACCGCACGCAATGATCATTTGGGGTTTGTGGTTCGATGGTGCGTTTTGGTTCGGCACCGGCAGCCAGACCCAAAAAGCACGCAACTTGGCCAAGAACCCGAACTGTATCGTAGGCACTCAAAACGCCGCCGAGGCTGTGATTCTGGAAGGGGTTGCCGAAATCGTGACGGACGCAGATCTCAGGCGGAAGTTGGAACCTGCATCGCTCCGCAAGTATGGGATGAGCGGAGGAGACGGCTCTGAGCCCGTCTATCGCGTGCGCCCACGACGCGCTTTTGGTCTTGTCGAGAAGACGTTCCCGAAGACTGCCACGCGCTGGACCTTCGAGTGAAATAAGACCGAAGATCGGGATGGCTGTTGCGCTCAGTTTCATCATTTCGGTTCGGGCATGCGCCCAGTTGCGCCGCGTTGATTTCGATGCCTTAGCGGTCGCGCTACTCAATTGTTAAAGTCTCAAAAACCCTGTTCGGGCCATTTTGAATGCAATTGATTCCCGGACAATGTCCGCTCCCACGCCCGAGTCGAGCTTTGCTGTTGAAACGACATAGTGCCTGAGAGACGAGCCTGATAGGTGTGCCCCCGAGTTGCCGGAGTCTTACTCCTGTGTAAGAATCGTTCCGCCGCAGGTACGAACTCTTGGCCGGCGGAGGTCCGGATGGACCAAATCCCGGGGCGCAAGTACCGACTGAAATTTATCTTGTCGGTTTGCACCGCTTCAGTCGCGGCGGCCCAGCTCACATTTTCCCAGAGTCCCCAACCAGCGTCCGAAGGCGCAAGCACTGGCGCAGCAACCGCGGCGAATGCTCCGGCGCCACCGAACACCAGCCTGCTTGGCGAAGCGATGGCGCTGTACCGAAAAGGAGACTTCGCAGCAGCGATCGCAAAATATCAGGAAATGCTGCAGCGGAGCCCGAAGTCGCCGGATGCGTATGCAGGGATTGTCCGTTGTCACCTCAAACGCAAAGAAGTGGACCTGGCGGCGCAGGCGGCAGAGCAAGGGCTGGCGGTATCCAACGCTCCGCGGATTCGTGTAGCGCGGGCGGAGGTCCTGTTCCGGCAGGGTAAGATCAGCGAAGCGGAAACTGAATGGGTGAACGTGATCAACTCGGGATTTCCCGAGCCGCGGGCTTACCTGGGTCTGGCGCGAGTCCGGAAGGCCGTCGCGATGTACAAAACGGCGGAAACCTTCGTTCAGAAGGCGCACGAACTCGATCCGTGGGATCCCGACATCCAGGAACAATGGATGGCGACGCTCTCACGGGCAGAACAGATCAAGTATCTTGAAGACTCGCTGGCCGGCGAAAACAACTGGGACGAG
>DATJVZ010000145.1:0-9011 GCA_035501575.1 Terriglobales bacterium
CAAAATGCGAGTCTGTTTAGGCGATGACCGGCAGGACAGAACTGACAAGCCGGATGCGCGTTCGGCCAGGAACTGCCGAAGCCAAGACAATAAGGATGCGGGTCCAGCGGGGCGGTCGAACGCTAAGCGGCTTAAGCGGAAAGAGGCCATGGAGCCCGGTCGCCTGACCCGAATCTGGTGACCTGGTCGACGGGATTCCGGTCATCCCGGGCCCAGGGCCGTCCCTGACGGTGCTTCGAAAGACCAAACCTCAGCTATAATTCTGCGCACTACCGCAGGGTTGCACTTTCCGACTTGACAGCCCGGAGAATGCGAGCCGGCAATTTAGCTGTGCAGCTGAGTCCGTGGCTGGGTCGAGACCACGAGCGTAGACGGCCGACGAGGCCGGGGAGGATCTCCCGGCTTTGCCTAAAACTCAGCACAAAAGGACAACAAGTTAAGGCCCCGATAGGCCTTATTTGTTGAGCTTTACCGCCCCAAAAGCGTTTGGTGTTTTGCCTCATGGCACGAAGCAAAGAGTACGACGTAGTTGTAATCGGGGCCGGGCATAACGGCCTTACCGCTGCGGCTTATCTGGCGGGTGCCGGGTTATCGACGCTCGTTCTCGAACGCCGCGAGCTGGTCGGCGGTTGTTGCGTCACCGAGGAAATCGCTCCGGGCTGCCGCGCCTCGACCACCTCGTACATTGCCAGCATGCTGCGGCCGGAAATCATTCGGGATTTGAAATTGGCGTCGCATGGATTGCGGATGGTGGCTTGTGATCCTGCGCTGCAGGTGCCGTTTCCCGACGGGCAGGTCGCCTCCTGGTGGGCGGATCGCGATCGAACCGTGGCCACCCTGCGCAGCTTTTCCGCGAACGATGCCAATACCTTCATGCGCGTCGACGCTCAACTGAAGAAACTGGCCCGCTATCTCCAGCCTTTCTTTCTTGAACCGCCACCGCAATTCGAGGTCGACGGCCTGCACGGTTGGTGGAACTTGCTGCGCGCCGGCAAGCGCTTTCGCGGAATTTCGGGAACCGAGATCGCACAGCTAATTTCCTTCTTGACCGGCAGCCTGGGCGAGTTTCTGGATCGCAACTATGAATCGGAGAAAGTAAAAACTCTTTTCCTGGCCAACAGTGTCTACGGGAAACATGGTGGCCCTTACGATCCGGGCACGGCGCTGGGACTTTTGTTTCATCTGCTCAGCGGGGGCGAGCATGAATTGCAAGGTTTCTACGGCCACGTGATGGGTGGTATGGGCGCCATCACGCAAGCGCTGGCGCGGGCGGCGGAGCTTCGTGGAGTGGAGATCCGCACCTCGGCTCCGGTGGCGCGTATTGATGTCCGAAGCGGAAGGGTACGCGGGGTTGTGCTCGAGGACGGGACGGAAATTTCGGCGCCCACCGTGCTTTCCAATGCCGACCCCAAGCGGACATTCCTCGGCCTCCTCGAGAACCGCGATCTGCCCGAGGAATTTCGTCGCGCCGTACAGGGAATCAAAATGAACGGGCCGTGCGCCAAGGTGAATCTGGTCTTGGCCGAGGAGCCGAAGGTTAACGGCATGCCCCGGGATGCCGACCCGGCCCAGCGCGCCTTATTCACCCTGGTCCCCTCGCTCGAATTCGCCGAGCGTTGCTACGATATTGCGAAGTTTGGCGAAATCCCCGAGCAGTTGTGGGTGGATTGTGTGGTTGCCTCCAATGTGGACCCCAGCCTCGCTCCGCAGGGCCGCCACATCATGACCTGCTTCGTGCAGTATGTGCCCTACTTCTTGCGTAGCGGGACTTGGGATGACCATCGTGAACTGCTGGGCGACCGGGTCATCAAGAAGATCGCCGAATATGCTCCCAATGTGCCGCGAGCGGTGGTTGCCCGGCAGGTACTCACCCCGCTCGACCTCGAGCGCATCTACGGGCTCAGCGAGGGAAATATTTTTCACGGGGATCTCACCCTTGAGCAGCTCTTCTTTATGCGTCCGGTGCCGGGCTGGTCCCAATATCGGAGTCCGGTGGCAGGGTTGTATCTGTGCGGTGCCGGAGCGCATCCTGGCGGCGGGGTAACCGGCGCCCCCGGTCACAACGCGGCCTTCCAGGTTCTGCGCGACCTTCGCCGCCGATATCGCGAGGCCTCCGCATGAGCCGGTTTCAATCGACGAGGCTAGAGTTCGAGTGTGCCGAAAAGGAAGTATGAAGGAGACGGTATGAAGAAAAATGTCTTGCAAAGACTGAAAGAAGGTACGGTCCTGGGTGACGGCGGATATCTGCTCGAATTGGAGAAGCGCGGTTGGGTGCGCGCGGGTCCGTTTACTCCCGAAGTTGCCCTGACCAACCCCGAGGCTCTGCGGCAGCTCCATATCGAGTTTCGAGAGGCTGGCGCGGAGGTCCTGCAGGCGCTGACCTTCTACGCCAGCCGAGACAAGCTGGCAACCGTGGGGCTCGAAGATCGCCTCGCGGACCTCAACCGCGCTGCCGTGCGCATCGCCCGGGAAGTTGCCGGCGAAGGCTGCCTGGTAGCAGGCAATCTCAGCCTCACCTGGATGTACGAGGCGGGCAGCAGCGCCGCCAAGGACCGGGTCCGGGCCACGTTCGATGAGCAACTCGCGGTGCAGGTGGCCGAAGGGGTGGACTTTATCATCGGCGAGACTTTTTCCTGGCTCGGCGAAGCGCTGATTGCCGCAGACCGTGCCAAGAAAACAGGTCTACCGGCCATGATCACCGTTTGCTTCGAAAATCAGAACACGACCGCCGAGGGCAAGACGGCCGGTGAAGCTGCCAAGGCCCTCGTCGATGCCGGTGCCGACATTGTCGGCATCAACTGCTTGCGGCCGCCCGAGCTTATGTTGGGGTTACTCGAGGAGATGAGACGTGCCGTGCCTGACGCTTTCATCGCGGCTCAACCGGTTGCCTACCGCACTCCGGCTGATAAGCCCGATTTCACCAGTTTGCCGGAATTTCCTTTTGAGCTGGACCACCTCCAACTCAGCCGCAAAGACATGGCGGCGTATGCCCGGCGGGCTCGAGAGATCGGGGTGAACTACATCGGCGCCTGCTGCGGGGCGGTGGCTACCCACATCCGCGAGATGGCGACTGTCCTGGGGAAGCTGCCCGCCGAGAAGCGGCCATGGAAACTCGACTACGGCAAACCCATGTCGGCGTACGAATATTACAACCATGATCCGGCGGAAGTGGGGGCGGCAAAGACCAAGTAGCTGGGAGCTCGCACAGAGAGGAAGACGATTGCAGTAAGGACAGCTGCGGCTGCTCCACGAGGGGATGCCGACGCTTCACCCGGCTTGCGGCAAACCTCGACTCACCAGGGATAGCGCGAGCTGGGGTTTCGGTTCGTCCCGCGATGGTCATAGGGATGACCGAGGAAGCTGAAAAAGTGGGGGAGATCAAACCGCGAGCCGATCCGCCCGAACCGATCGCTCTGGTTCAGCCAGGGGTCCCGATGGCGGAAGCGAAGGACCCCAACCGTCCTAAGCGGGTCATGGGCTTCGGCGATGTAGTGCTCTTTTATGTCGTCACCGGCATCAGCTTGCGCTGGATTGCTACTGCGGCCTCGGCTGGTCCGAGCTCGGTCATCATATGGGTCGGCGCCTGGCTGGCCTTCTATGTTCCTTTGGCGCTTTCAGTCATTGAACTGTCCTCGCGCTATCCCCACGAAGGCGGTCTGTATGTGTGGACGAAGCGCGCCTTCGGTGATTTTTCTGGTTTCATGTGCGCCTGGGTTTACTGGACCAGCAATCTTCCGTATTTCCCCGCCGTGCTCTATTTCGCGGCGAGCAATGCGCTCTACATTCGCCAAGCCTCGTGGGAGCACCTCTCGACGAACGCGAGGTTCTATATCATCTTTTCTCTCCTGGCGCTGGGCCTGGCCACTTTTCTGAATGTAATCGGCCTGGACATTGGCAAATGGCTACACAACGTGGGTGCGGTGGCCATGTGCGTGCCGGTCCTGATCGTGATTGGCATGGGGGCCCTTGCCTGGCATCGCTTTGGGTCGGCTACTGCTTTCACCCGCCAATCCATGACCCCCGGCACTCACTTTAGCGACATGATTTTCTGGTCCGTGCTGATCTTCGCTCTTGGGGGCTGTGAGACCGCGTCGTTCATGGCCGACGAGATCAAAAACGCCCGGCGCCTGCTTCCCCTAGGCCTGCTGGTTGCGGGCGTGACCGTCACTCTTTGTTATGTACTGGGAACCGTCGGGGTGCTGCTCGCCTTGCCGCCAGCCGAAGTGAGCGACTTGCAAGGACTCATGCAGGCAATTTCCAAAACTGCGCACCGGGTAGGGTTCGAGAGCGTAATCCCTTTCGCCGCATTCCTGATTGCTCTCAGCAACCTGGGCGCCGCCAGCGGCTATCTTGCAGCGGTAGCGCGCCTGCCATTTGTGGCTGGCCTGGATCGCTTTCTGCCGCCTGCCTTTGGTGCACTTCATTCTCGCTGGCGCACGCCCTGGATAGCCCTGCTCGCGCAGTTCGTCTGCGGTGTGGTCTTTATTTTTCTAGGACAGGCCGGAACGACCGTCAGAGGTGCTTACGAGGTGATGGTCAGTATTGGGGTGATCACCTATTTCATCCCCTACCTCTATCTCTTTGCCTCGATGTTCAAGCTCCAAAGCCAGCCCGCCGAGCCGGATGTGATTCGAGTGCCCGGGGGCAAGCCCGTGGCTAGGCTGGTTTCGATCGTGGGCATGGTGACCAGCTGCGTGACCATTCTGCTCTCCCTGGTCCCCCAGCCCGATGAACCTAACAAGACTCTGGCCATCGTGAAAATCGTTGGCTCGACCGGGTTGTTGGTCGTGGTGGGAATGTTCATCTATGCGACCGGCAGGAAACGAGCCCGGATGGCGCAACTTGCCCAGGTCAATCCTGGGACAATCCGCTAGCCTGTGTGATTGTTCGGTGGTGACAGTTCGCGATCCGAAGCGGTGCCTGGATGAGAGCGTTCGAACAAGCGAATCCAAGCTCAGACCCATTCGCAAATCGGCCATGGCCCGTCTACAATCTCGAATCGCATGGATGCGCGACGGATTGCCGCGTTGATTCGGCCTTTTCTTGTGACCGCGGCGCCTCAATCTACTCCCTGGGATCCGTCGGTACCTGCGGCCTTGACCGACCCACAACTCGAGCGCATCTCCGCGTACGTTGATCTGTTGCTTCGTTGGAACCAGCGCATCAATCTTACTGCCGTGCGCGATCGGGAAGAGATTGTCACACGCCACTTCGGTGAGTCGCTGTTCGCGGCTCGTCACCTATTTCCATCGCCCGCGGATCTGGGATCGCCAAGCCGCCTTATCGATGTCGGTTCCGGCGCCGGCTTTCCCGGCCTGCCGATCAAGATCTGGTCGAGTGAAGTTCAACTCACTTTGATCGAATCAAATCAGAAAAAGGCCACGTTCCTGCGGGAGGTCATACGAAGGCTGGGGTTCAAAGACGCAACGGTTTTTGCCGGGCGAGCGGAGGATTTTCCCGGCCAAGCCGAAGTCGTAACCCTACGGGCGGTTGAGCATTTTGAAAGCGCACTGACCATGGCCACGCGGCTGGTGTGGCCCGCCGGTCGGATTGCGCTGCTCATCGGTGCGGCTCAAGCTGGGCGCGCCCAGGAACTCCAACCGGATATCGAATGGCAGCACGCCACCGCCATTCCGCTCTCGTCCAAACGGATGCTGATGATTGGGCGGAAGAATTCTCTTGCCGCGTAGCCGCCCATAACCCTGAGGAGACAGGGCCAAGAGGGGAGCAATCTCGTCAAATTCAATCACGAGATTCGCTTGCGCAAACCTACGGCCAGCGCTTCGCTGTATCTTCCCATCCGGCTGCCCGCGCCACTGGGGCGGCAGCATTGGCTGCTGGCTGCGCAATCCGAAGTGGCGGCTGGGACGTGCTAGTCAACGTCGGCTTGCTGTTGTTGGAGTCGGTGATGGAATCCGCGCTCTCGGAAAGCAGCGGCGCGGCGACACGCAGCGCCTCCACTTCCTTTTCCAGTCTGGTCAGTTCAAGCTCTTTTTGTCGCAGAACTTCATACACATTCTTCATACGTGAGCACCCTATCAGCGATATTTTGCCACAATCCCGCGCACTTTAACAGGTATAGCGGCGTTGTACAAGAAGATTAAGATAACGGTTACATAATACGACATTTTTCGTCGTCCCCAGATGAACGACTCCCCCCAAATTCTCTGAATTTATGCGCTCGCAACTCGCAGGTCGACCGGTCTGCGCAAGGCTGCGAAGCACGCGCCGGTGACCAATTAGTTTCCGTCCTGTGCGGCCATTAAGGGTAAACTCCCTCCCAAAGAGAGCGTCAGAGAGAAAAAACGTTGCCGCAGGGCACGAGCGTAGCCGGCACCCTCCCAACCTTCACGCTCGTTGTCCATGCCAAGCATGAGGTATGCGGCCTCAATCACCCTGACCGTGATTTCGGGTTGCTCCACTCGAGCCATGAGCATGGAAAGCACACGCTGGTCTTTTCTCTTGCCCAATCCGACCATAGCTTCTTCACGCACGTCCTCGTCAGGATCGTCGAGGCAGCGCACGAGAGCTTCACGGATCTCGTCAGAATCGATATCGCCCTGCACGCCAAGGCCAAAAGTCGCCCAGTCCCGAACATGGTCGTCCGCATCCTGCATTAGCAGCAGGAGAGTTGGGACACTGAGAGGATCGTTAGGGAAACATCCGAGCGCGAATGCCACGTCGAATCGAATTTCAGGACTGGGATGCGAGGAGAAGCTGGCGATTAACGGAACAGCGAAAGGGTTATCGAGGTGGCCCAGCGCAGCTATACCCGAAGCGAGGGGGCAGGAATCGGTTTCCCTCTGCACAAGATCTGTAATTACGGAGTAAGACTCTTCAGGAAAGCTATTGCTCGGGTGATAGACCGTTTTGCCGAGCTGAGCTAAGACCTCTGCACCACGTGCTCTCGATAGCACATCGCTCGATTGGCCCAACTCTCGGGCCCTTTCAAAGACCTGGCGAGTTCCGATTCTCCGCAAAGCGCAGACTGCCTCCCATGGCGCTTCGTCCTCATATTCGCCGCATAGCGTCCGAGTGAAGAGTTCGTCGATGCTCCCAGTCATACTGGAGGCCGTCTCTTTCCCGCAACCGTCGTCCCGTTGGCTTGGGGGCGACGGCAACACACCTCTAACTCACGATAATACAGTCTGCGCCGCCAATCGGGCGGCGATCTCAACTTCACTTTTAATCCCAATCTGACGCCGACTTGGCAAGTATTCATTTCAGCACCTCGGCCGAGCAGCCTTCAGCAATCTTCCCGTCTCGAGATCGCGCCCGTATGCGAATTCCGTTGCCCCCGAAACCACGGTAGGACAACCGAAGAAATTGGCCTGTCTTTTGGCGTGGAGATTGATTCCGACGGGCACAATTCGTTGTTCTAGGGCAGTTCTAGTTGGTTCTGCGCAGCGAAGGATTAAGACTAATTTTCGACTAACCCAATCGATGGTGAATTCAGGAACGCGGGCTAAGCGGCGCGCTCGCGGGGAAGTATCGATCTCCGAGAGCCGCAAACACCGGCATGGAGGACGTCGTCCCGCCCCACGTAAGTACATGTCATTTTTTGTAACATACCTCACTTTTCGCGGTTTCTCGCGTCTAAGCCTTCGAAGTTGTAACGTGGAAACCCGCATTACGTCCCACAAACGGACACCAGCGTTCCACTTTTAGAACACCCGGGTTTCCACGGAACCATTTGACGGAGGCGAGCGTACCTAGGGGACAAGCGATGCGGGCTCCGAAAAGGATAGCGCATAGAGGAGTCGGAGGTTGGTATGCAGGACGGGCAGAACGCCGAGAACGGAACGATCCCAACTTTCCTGAACAACAGTGATTTTCATGTTCAGCAGGTCGTAAAAACCGCGCACGAAGAACTGCGGCAACTCATGCGGCAGCGTGCTGACATCATGAAACGCATTGGTACTCTGAAGCAAACCATTGCCGGGCTCGCCAACTTGTTTGGGGACGAAGTCTTAGATGAGGACTTGCTCACACTCGTAGGACGCAAGACTGGAGGGCGCCAGCCGGGTTTCACCAAAGCGTGCCGAGTAGTGTTGATGGAAGCCGCAGGGCCGCTCACCGTTCGCGAAGTGTGCGAGCGGATTCAACAGCGCATGCCGACCGTGCTGTTGCGACATAAGGACCCGCTGGCATCGATCACCACGGTTCTGAACCGCCTCGTCGAGTATGGGGAAGCGGAAAGCACAATTCGTCAGAACGGTCGACGCGCATGGCAGTGGATCGCAGATTGCGAGCCTTTGACGCTCCCACAACAGCCGGGCAACTTAGGGATGTCTCAGGCGTAGAGCCTGTTTCACGGTCCCCCATCAATTGCCTTGCGCTGGTTCTCGCGGGCGGAACCGCGCATCGCACTTAGATTTCGTCCCGGAAGGCTCTTCGACGTTCGAAGCCCTCACCTTCTGCGCGCCGATGCGAGAATCAATCTCCCCGACATTGCTAAGCGCGCATTCCTACCGAACACGAACCAGAGGTTCGATGCCACGAAATTCAACTGGAACCGAATACGACAGGCTAGAGCGACGCGACAATAGATTGAGATTGAGGATTAAGTTGGTGCTTCTGGTTCGTTGGAGCACACTAACGGCCGGTGCTGTACCAGATCGATCCGGGCGCACGAAAGTTTAAGCCTTCACCCCACACCGCCTGGGTGTGGCCATCGTTGTCGATGTTCATTCCGAAGTAGTCGCCAAAGGGGACACGGCTCCGGAACGGATCTACTTCGCGCTTTCGACAACCGCGGGTGAAACCTGGTCCCCGAAGACGGGGATTTCCCTTGCCCCTTGGGGCGTCGAGCATGCCTTTCCAGCCCTAGTGGCAGGATCGGCGGGTGATGTGCGCGTCGCCTGGATGGATACGCGCAACAGCCCTTGGTGGAATGTTTTCTATCGCAGCTCGACGAATGGCGGAGCAAGCTGGTCGGCGGAGTCCAAGTTGTCGGGTTACGTTGCTGGTTATCGCTACATTCGCGCCAAGGGCTTCAGTTTCCCCTTTGG
>DATJVZ010000146.1:0-5697 GCA_035501575.1 Terriglobales bacterium
ATCCCGCAAGCCTGCGCGCAACAGCGAACCATGTGCGTCGCGCAGACCCACTTCCCAAGGCAAACCGGTGTTCTTGATCGACGTCAGAGGCGATGCTCCCGTGCCGCCATCGTGGCCACTGATGGTGATCAGGTTGGCCCCGGCCTTGGCCACGCCGGCGGCGATGATCCCGATCCCGGTGCTAGAGACCAGCTTCACTCCAATCCTGGCGTGAGGATTGACGGCGCGAAGGTCGTAGATCAGTTGCGCCAGGTCCTCGATGCTATAAATGTCGTGATGCGGCGGAGGCGAAATCAGCGACATGTTAGGCACCGCATGTCGCAGGCGGGCAATGTATGCTGTAACTTTCCCGGCCGGAAGTTGTCCGCCTTCGCCGGGCTTTGCCCCTTGGGCAATCTTGATCTCTAGTTCGTCGGCGTGGATCAAGTATTCCGTTGTCACTCCGAATCGTGCTGAGGCCACCTGCTTGACTCGGTTATTGTCTTCTGCCGGGCCTCGATAGACCTCGGGATCCTCGCCGCCTTCCCCGGTGTTGCTGCGGGCCCCCAAACGATTCATGGCAATAGCCAGCGTGCGGTGGGTTTCCGGCGAAATCGCGCCCAGGGACATGGCCTGGGTGCTGAACCGGGAAAGAAGGGAGGCCTCTGATTCAACCTGCCGCAGAGGCAGCGGCGTCCCAGGGATAATCTCTAGAAGATCGCGGACGGCAACCGGCAGTCTCTGGTTGGCGAGTTCGGCGAAGTTGTGGAAATTCTCCTGGCTTGGCGACGCGATAAAGCGGTGCATGCGGCGTACCAACTCAGGAGAATTGCCATGCCGCTCCCCGTTCCGGCGGAAACGATACAAACCCTCATCTCTTAGTCGAACATCGGGGGAGCCAAAGGCCTCTCGGTGACGCTTAAGACAATCCTCAAGAATTTGTTCCAATCCTTTGCCGCCTAGGGCACATCCAGCATCCTCGAAAAAGCGTTCACACAGATCCGCGTCAAGCCCCACGGTTTCAAAAAGATGGCTGTTGCGGTAGCTGGTGATACTTGAAATTCCTACGCGGGCCATCACCTTCAGCAAGCCCTTTTCAACGGCAGCCCGATAGCTGGCTGGCCCGTCGCTTGTGAAGTTCGCGGCCTGCTCCAAGGCGAGATAGGGCAGGATTGCACTCGCACCTGCGGCGACGAGCAAAGCAACATGATGGGTGTCGATGACCTGTCCGGTTTCGAGGATGACCGGCACATTCCAGGCTCCTCGCCTGACCATGGACTTCCAAGTGGCGGCCAAGGCCAGCAATGCGGGCAAGGCGGCGCTAGTTTGGTTCAGGCCGCGATCGGTAAGCAAGACAAATCCGAGCTTTGTGCCTGCCAGTTTCGTGGCTTTCTCTTCGAGTTCGTCGAGTGCCCGCATCGCCCCCTCGACTCCTCGCTCTACAGGAAAAGTGAAACTCAGCTCGCATGGAGCAAGCCGCCTCTTGAGAATCTCCAGCTGACCTCGGTGAAGCAGCGGCGAGGGGAGGACCATGCGATCGCCGAGATACACCCTGAGCGACATCACGTGCGTCTCTCGCAGGGGATCGAGCGGAGGGTTTGTGACCTGGGCGAATCGCTGTTTGCAGTGGTCCCACAGCGGAGGTACGAGATCCGACAGAAAGGCGGGGGCAGCGTCGTCCCCCATGCTCCACACGGCTTCCTGCCCGGAGGTAATGAGGGGGCGAAACAGCAGGGCTATGCGATCCTCGCTCCACCCAAGCGCCGCCATTGCAGCCTTTGACACCGGGACTGGGAACTCAGGAGCTGGCTCGCAAACACCGATCATCGGTGGCCGGGATCGAGGGCTGAACGTCCAGTCTTCCCGCCTTGCAGTATCCTGCGGCCCAGAGAAAGAGCCACCATCGAGCTCGGCAATCAGCATTTCGCCCGGTCCTAACCGCTGCCGCTCGAGGATCCGACTGTCATCGAAATCGGCAATGCCAGTCTCGGAACCGACCACCACCCATCCATCCCCGGTCCGCGTATAGCGCAGCGGTCGCAAACCGTTGCGGTCGAGCTTCGCACCCACGTTGATTCCATCGCTAAAGATCAACGCGGCGGGTCCGTCCCAGGGTTCCTGCTGACTCGCATGTGCTTCGAGGAAAGCGCGCAGGGTCTGCGGCACGGTGGAATCCTTCTCCCAGGCTGGTGGCACCATCGAAAACATGGCGGAAGCGGGACTGTAGCCTTGCCGCAGGTAGAGTTCAAAAGCGTTATCGAAGCTGGCGGAATCGCTTACGTCTTCCTCAAGGATTGGCACGTTCTTGGGGAGATTGAGCCTCTCGACAAGGCATTGTTGCCTGGCCCGGAGCCATCGCCGGTTCGCGGCAATGGCATTGATCTCGCCATTGTGGGCCACGAAGCGGAAAGGTTGGGCGAGCGACCAACTTGGTCGGGTGTTGGTGGAGTAGCGCTGGTGGAAAATTGCGAAGCGACTGACGAATCGAGTGTCCGCCAGATCAGGATAAAAGGCCGACAATTGGGTTGGCGTCAGCAGTCCCTTGTAGACAATGGTTCGGCACGACAGGGAACAAAAATAAGTGCCAATAGGCATCAGCTTTTCTGCCCGTTTGCGGAATCCGAACAAGCTCGATTCGAAATCTGCCGGATGGCCGCCCGGCGCCAGGAAGCACTGCTCAATGGTCGGGAGACTCTTCAGCGCCTGCGGGCCAACGGTGGAAGGATCGGTTGGCACCTCCCGCCACCCCAAGAAGCGGAAACCACAATGTTGTGCCAGCTTTGAGAGAGTGTGACGGGCAACGTTTCTTTGTTCCGACGGCAAGAAGATCATGCCGACGGCGAAAACCGGGGGTAGTTCAATTCCTAGCGCTCTTGCCGACCTTCGGAAGAATTCCTGGGGAATCGCCGTCAACAATCCGGCGCCATCGCCGCTGCGCCCGTCGGCATCGACACCGCCACGGTGTCCGAGCCGGCGCAGGGCTTCGAGGGCCCGATCGATCACTTCGCGCGAACCGGCGCTTCCGAGCCGGGCTATGAAGCCGACCCCACAAGCATCGTGGTCGACCAAACGGGCTTTCGATTTCATCTACCATTGTCTACATGCTGAGCTGGCGAAAAGTACAATCGAGAATTTCGATGGTTGCGATGGATTTTTTAGAAGCACCGCGGTGAACCGCTGGCGAGGAAGTCATCGTCTGTGAGAAGTCGGTCGGGAAGCTAGCGACAGAGGTTGCCTATTAGGTTGCCTAATAAGGTCAACGGAGCACAATCGGAGCAACTAAGTGATTGAAAAATATGGCATCTGTTGACAAGATCATTGGCATGATTCGTGCTCCTAGAGTGATGGGGTGTGCTTGATTTTGTGATTTCTCGAGCAACACGAACCAAAGACTCGCTCGCCGTCAGTTCCGCACCACCAACAGGCCGGACTCTTTTAGAAAGTCCTATTCATGCCTCCCGGCTGGCAAAACTGCCAGTACTATCGTCCTGTTTGCGAGTCCTATCCTTTCTGCTGCCGGGAATCTTAAGCAGCCATAGACTAGGTGCGGCTTCGAATTTCATGATCTCCCCAATAGGGGTAAACACTAAAACGACATGACAAAGTATTTTATTTTCGTCTTGCTGGTGCTGTCTCTCGCGAGTGGTGCTCTCGTCGCTAGCCGCAGGCTCAAACCGAAGCCGGTGTCCTATGCCCAACCTCCTAAGTCAATTGTGATCTGCGGGATCAAGGATCACCCTTGCGTAACCTACAAGGTCTCTTTTCATCCGCCGACGGAAAAGTTTGGCGACGGGCCAGGGGAAGGCTTCACCGACTACGAGGCGAAAACAATCGCGATCGCATCGAGCCACGATGCCTTTAAGAACGTTCAGGCTCTCGAGCACGAGGTCTACCATGCCGCCTTGTGGGAGCGCGGGTTCAAGGACACGGAGACGTGGGACCTCCACGCTTGGATTTACTTCTCCGAAGGACCCTTCTCGTTGCTGCTCCACGACAACCCGGACTTTGTCCACTACATCGTCGCTGCGTATTAAAGAGCCCAACGGTTTCTTGGTGCCTGGTCGAGCGATCCTACGCCTGGGCGCAGACCTGACCGGAAAAAAGAGCTCACCGAACGAGGCCGGTGAGAATCATCGAGGAAAGACACCCGGTCGCTCGATTTACTCAAGTTGATCGAGGCTAAGGCGCAGCTCCCTAACTTTCGAAATCAAGCGGAACGGATGCACACACTGGTTAGCTCAACTTCGTTCCCAGGCAAACTCTCAAGACTGCCCTCGGTCTCAACCTCCAGCCCTGACTGAACGCAAAGCCGATATTTGGCAATTCGGTCTTGGTGGATACAGAAATCCTTGTCGATAAAGTCGATCGAGAGGCTTGCTTCGCTGGGTCGGAACCCAGCACCTGGTATTGTGCAGTACAGATCGTGAAGCAGGTGGTTAAAGAGATCGAGGACCTCTTGATTGATCGCGACGATTGCCATGGCTTTCAGCCCTTGGCAGCTCACAATGGCCGCCAAGGCAGGAATGCCACGCCCGCTACCTAGCTGGTGCCGGCTAGGTCCACAATTCACAAGTCACGATTAGTCGCCGGCGGCTCTAACGCGCTCCGGGGAGCGAGGCAAGCCTTCCGTGCGCAAGCCGGCTTCTTCGCCGAAGAATGTACGATAAATGCCGCCTCCAATCAGCCCGCCAATAATCGGCGCTACCCAGAAGAGCCACAATTGGGCTAACGCCCAGCCTCCCACGAAGATCGCAGGACCGGTGCTGCGAGCGGGATTGACCGACGTATTGGTTACGGGAATACCGACCAGGTGAATCAGCGTCAACCCGAGTCCGATTGCGATCGGAGCCAGTCCCTGAGGCGCTCTCTTGTCGGTCGAACCTAAAATGATGAGCAAGAAAAACGTCGTCAGGACGATCTCAGCCGTCAGGCAGGAGAACAAGCTATACCCGCCCGGGGAGTGCGCTCCGTATCCGTTCGAAGCAAATCCCCCGGCAAGGTCGAAACCCTCTTTCCCGCTGGCGATCAGGTACAAGACACCGGCTGCGGCACAGGCTCCCAGCACTTGCGAGGCTATATAGGGAAGCAACTCGGAGACGGGGAAACGGCCGCCGGCGACCAACCCGACCGAGACCGCGGGATTGAGATGGCACCCGGAAATGTGGCCGATAGCAAATGCCATGGTTAGGAGGGTCAGGCCAAAGGCGAAAGCCACACCTAAAAAACCGATGCCCAGGCCGGGAAAGGCCGCCGACAATACGGCCGCGCCGCAGCCGCCGAAAACCAGCCAAAATGTACCGATGAATTCCGCCAAACTACGCTTGCCCAGGGTCATTTCGTCCTCCTGCGAATGCCTTCTGCATTCGAATGACGATGATGGTTTGGGGGAGATGCCGCGTGGCGAAGATAATCAAAGGGTGGTGCCTTCGCAACTGTCAGGGTTGACAGGGTATAGGGCATCGACGGGTCCCCCTGCAGATGACTCGTGTTCGAAGACCACGAGAAGAATCTTCGAAGCTCCCGCTAGCTTACGCGGACCACAAATTTACCACTCCCGAGCTCGGCTTGCCATCCTGACGTACGTCACCGCGGCCCTCGGGTCGGCGGAATCTCCCCCGCGGACCGCATCGAGCTCCCGGAGTGAGAGAGTTCAAGGAGGCGGAGTCGGGGCTGGGCGAGGGGAAATATGTCTTGACAATATTCGTTATAACGAGTAAT
>DATJVZ010000147.1:0-19899 GCA_035501575.1 Terriglobales bacterium
GCTGGTCGTGCACTTCTACAACGAACACGGTTCGAGTCTCGGTACCATGCGCCTTGCGAACGTCGATCCCACCGATCCGGTGTCCCTTGAAACCGAAGTCGTCCCTCCCGGGAAAGCCGGGCGAGTCTCGCTGCACGTGGAAGATGAAAATGGCATGGACCGAGGTTCCCTCGAAGAGGTACAAGTCAGCAGCGGCGACCATCGCTGATATGAAATCGCGCGCCGTTCTAATCCTGGTGCTGTTGGTCGCCATCTTCACCGAAGCGCCGGTGACAGGCCAGCCAGGGCAATCTCCGGTCGCTGCCGTGATCGACTTAGGCCCGGAAGACTTGCTGGCACAGCCGGTTGGGGCGAACTGGACTTCATATAATGGCGACTACACCGGCCGCCGCTACAGCACCTTGCACGAGATCGATGTCTCTAACATCGCTCACTTGCGTGTCGCATGGGTTTTCCACCCCGGGAACTCCCAGAATCTTGAAGCCACGCCTGTGGTCATCAGCGGCGTCATGTACCTGACTTCCGCCAACCATGTATTCGCACTGGATGCGCGAACCGGGCGTACGGTCTGGCATTACCAACGACCGGTGAGCTCAGGGCTGCTCGACGATGCCGCAGCCCACAAGAATCGTGGGGTGGCGGTATGGCAGCATTCGGTTTATGTGGAGACCGATGATGCCCACTTGCTCTGCCTGGATGCTCGTTCGGGAGGCTTGCGATGGGATGTTCAATATGCGGACAAGAGGAAGCACTACGGCGCGACCAGCGCCCCGCTCGTGGTGAAAGGAGCGGTCATCGTTGGTACCTCCGGCGGCGATTCCGGAGTGCGTGGGTTCCTCGCCGCCTACGATGCGGCGAGCGGTATGCTGAAGTGGCGATTCTGGACCATCCCTGGGCCGGGAGAGTTCGGATCCTCCAGTTGGCCCGGAGATGCTTATCTCCATGGAGGCGGCACAACCTGGATGCCCGGATCGTATGATCCGGATCTCAACCTTGTTTATTGGACAACCAGCAACCCGGCACCCGACTTTGTAGGAGATTCCCGCCCCGGCGACGACCTTTATACCGACTGTGTGTTGGCGCTCAACCCGGACACAGGCGAGTTGAAATGGTACTTTCAGTTCACGCCCCACGACTTATATGACTACGATGCCAATGAGACTCCGGTGCTGGTGGATGCCGAGGAGAACGGCACGACACGTCACTTGCTCGTGCAGGCCAACCGGAACGGTTTTTTCTATGTTCTCGACCGAACCAACGGCCGGTTCCTGCGCGCGACTCCTTTCCTAGAGAAGTTGAATTGGGCCACGGGCGTGGGCCCATCCGGCCGCCCGATCCTCTCCGGTCGTATCCCCAACGCCGGCGGAACCGAGATCTGTCCGGGCATCGATGGGGGGACGAATTGGTTTTCACCTTCCTACAATCCCAACACCAGGCTCTTCTATGTGATGGCGCTCGAGAACTGCAATCTCTTCTTCGCCAACCCGCGACCGTTTGCCCAAGGAAAGACCTATTACGGTTCTGGCACAAAGCTCCCGCCCGATGAACACGCGCACAAGATTCTCCTGGCTCTTTCGGTGGCCGATGGCAAGCCGGCTTGGCGTTACCCTCAGGTTGGCCGGGGCAGGTCTTGGGGTGGGACGCTGACAACTGCGGGAGGATTGGTATTCTTCGGCGATGACGCCGGATCCTTTGAGGGGATTGATGCAGCTACCGGGGGCGCTCTCTGGCACTTCAATACCGGTCAGCTTGTCCGCGCTTCCCCGATGAGTTACGCAGTCGATGGCATCCAGTACGTGGCAGTCTCGGCCGGAAGTGACATTTTCAGCTTCGCGTTGCCGCGCTGACCGAAGGGAGCTTCGCCGTCGAGCACGCTTGCACTATCGAAACCGTGATGCCGTTTCCTCCGAAAGGTGGCGGAGGGAGCCGCGCACACAGGAGACACACCCTCAGGCAAATTAGGGGTGACCGGCCCTGGTTCGAGAAACTCGCTTACAAATGCGAGCTCAGCCGACCACCGCTCCGTGAGGGCATATCCGCTATTGACCGTCACCGAGATGCCGCGCTCGATCTTTCCCGACGCAGAAAGTGTCCGGCTACCGTCGACGGAAATCTCCAACTCCCATTTCGATGTCAGCAGGCGGTCATATGCCCCAGACGCACCGTAGAAATAGAGGCCTTGGGTTAAGTTCGGCCCCCCAAACCGCGGAGAGGGCAATCGCATTTTTCTGCCCGGCGGTGGGCTCGGAGATTTCGATCTGAGCCAAAGCATTGCCACCGGCCAGCAGAAGCAGCACCGGCGTCGCTGACAACCAGGCCCATCGTGGGCTCATGGTTTACTTCCGATTCTTGCTAGTTTGCGCTGGCACCGTCGAGCCCTAGGAGAGAGTGGTAAGACTGCAACCGATCATCGCGCTTAGTTTCCCTGGACTGGGCAGGGTCGTCGGTTCAGGCAGTTTTTGTAGCCCAATAGCTCAAAACCCTGGTTCTTCAGCCGATCGCCCGAGTTTTGACGTCGCGGATAGGGACGGGTGTGATCCGCCTAAGGAAAATTCGCCTCTCAAACTGTTGAAGTTTCCCTCCCCGGCTTTCTCGATCAGGATACTGCCGACATCTTACCGATCCAGCTGTTGAAGGTCCAAAAGAGCAGAGCAGCCAGCCCAATCGACGCTGGCAGTGTCAACAGCCAAGCCATCCCTAGGTTGCGAATCGTGGACCACTGCAGACCAGATTTGTTCGCCCACATCGTGCCCGCGACACCGGACGACAAAACATGGGTTGTGCTCACGGGCAATCCGTAGTGATCGGCGGCGCCAATCGTGGCCATAGCGGTGATTTCGGCTGCTGCACCCTGCCCGTAGGTGAGGTGATCCTTCCCGATCTTCTCGCCTACCGTCACCACGATGCGCTTCCAGCCGACCATCGTGCCCAAGCCCAGCGCCAGAGCGACGGCTACTTTCACCCACGTAGGGATAAACTTCGTGGCCTCATCCACGTGCTTCTTATAATTGTCGAGCACCTTCCAATCTGCTGCCGAGATCGCAGGCTTCCCCTCTTTCTTCAGAAGCCGCAGCGACTCGCTGCATAGATACATGTCGTTCCGGAAGTTCCGCACTTGCTCTTCGGGGATCTGGGACAGCTCTCTAAAGTTGGCGGTTTCAGTCCCAATGTCATTGATCAAGTTGCGCAGTGCCAGCATCGTGTTCGGGGTGTACTCCCTGGTGCGAACGTAGTCCTTGACCTCGTCCCGCGGTTCCTCTATGGCGGCGTTGGGGCTGACAAACTTATCAAGCGCATTGGCTGCTTCGTGAGAAACCGCAATAAAGTCCTGCGAGTCTTCGTAAGTCAATGCATGATTGAGCGCGTAGGCTGTCGGCACCGTGCCGATCAAAATGAGCATGATCAAACCCATGCCCTTTTGCCCGTCGTTCGAACCATGAGCAAAGCTCACCCCGGTGCAAGTCAACACCAGTAAGGCACGAATCCACATGGGCGGTGGAGCATCTCCCTCGGGCGCTCGATAGAGTCGGGGGTCACGAATGAACAGCTTAAAAAGCTGCAGCAGAGCGGCTGCCATGGCGAACCCGATGATGGGTGAGAACAGTAGCGACTTGCCTATCTTCATCGCCTGGTCCCAATCCACGCCACTGGTCGCGGTACGGGCATTCATCAGCTGGTTCGCGACGCCGACCCCAATAATCGACCCGATCAGAGTGTGCGAACTCGAGGCCGGCAGGCCTAACCACCATGTGCCCAGGTTCCAGATTATGGCTGCCGTCAGTAACGCGAACACCATGGCAAAACCTGCTCCACTGCCAACCTGAAGAATGAGCTCCACCGGCAAGAGCGAAATAATGCCGTAGGCGACGGCGCCAGATGACAACGCAACTCCTAGGAAGTTCCAGAAACCTGACCAAGCCACCGCCACGTGAGGGTCGAGCGAGTGGGTGTAGATAACCGTGGCTACAGCATTCGCGGTGTCGTGGAAGCCGTTGACAAACTCAAATCCCAAGGCAACCAACAGCGCCACTGCGAGCAGCAGAAAGGCGAAACTGGTGGGATGATGCACATGGCTAACATCGGAGATCAAGTGGGAGAGCGCATAGACAACCCCGATCGAAAAAACCACTCCGAAGATGTAAACCGCCGCTTTGTGTGGACCTTTATCAATCTTGTCGTGAACCGCCGTAGTAACGCGGGGGATTTCTACCAGCTGCGGAACCTGCGGAGACAATGGTGCACTCGCCATGACTTACCTCCAGGGAAGAAGACCCGACCCAAGCTTTTAGCTTCTGTGGCGGAGTTTAGATGTCAATATGGCACCCGGCAACTGTCAACAACATTAATATTCGATGAATCCATTGCAGGCACCGAGATTCGTGTGCTCAGCGATGGTAAAGACGGAACTCGGGCATCGAAGCCGACACGATTTTTTCCGATTCGGCACCTGGAGATTCCCCTCCCGGAGCGTACGGACCGGCATACTCGTCAGAGAAAACTCCGCCGGTTTGTCCTTATCACCCAACTCCAGGGGAGACAGGTACAGCCTCTTGCGGCATGTCCGACGGCTGCCGAAAGGCCCCTAGCGGAGAACGCTTGATCAGGACCGCGGTGAGATCGTCCTGCTGCGGAGTACCCTGGGCAAAGTTCAGCACCGAATCATAAAGCTCGGCGATAATCACCTCCGGTTCTCGATCGCTGAACCTTCGCACGACTGCCGCAAGCCGCTCGGTCCCGAATTGCTCCCCGCTTCTGTTCTCCCATTCAAAAAAGCCATCGGTGATGAGAATTACGATGTCTCCGGGCTTCATGCGGAGTTTAACCGGCACGGCTTCCCACAAATCCGGAAGGATTCCCAGGGGAAGCGCCTGTGCTTCCAGCAAGGCGAAGGTTTGGTCGTCGGAAGAGTACACGAAAATCGGCCCGTGACCGGCGGAGAGCAGTTCCAGTTGCTCGCTGCCTTCCTGGCACAGCGCAGCAACAAAGGTGGCGAAGCGCTCTGGAGTGAGATCCTCCGCGAAAGAGTGATTGATGTTCTTGAGCATCGTTTCCAGACTATCGCGGACGTTAAGACTGGCACGCGAGTAGGCGCGGCAAACAGATGCCAGGATCGCAGGTCCAATGCCGTGGCCAGTTACATCAGCCAGGAACACGACCCACCGCCCGTCGGGTAATCTCTTCCAATCGTAGAAATCGCCGCCGGTGTCATCGGCGGTTCGGCTCCACCCTGCCACCTGGAATCCTGCAATTTGAGGTCGAACTTTGGGCAACAGCGATTGCTGAATGGACCGCGCGATCTGCAGCTCGTGCTCGACCTGATCTAGCTGATGCTGGGTTTCGGCTTCGCAAAGTGCAGCCTCGACATGGGTTCGGATTTCGGCCGCCACGCTGCCGGCCAATCCACCCATCACGAGAAGAACCACCGCGAAGTAAGCCACTGCGGTCTGCGTGACGGTAAAACCATCCGGTCCGGGGCTGACGCGCCATCCCGCGAAGTAGGCCGCGGCAAGATATCCTAGCGCCGAGAAAGCTCCGGAAAGCCAGCAGAGCCTGGCGCTTAACCGTAAAACCGAGAGCAGGATGAAGGGAAAGAAGGCCAATACCCAAGGAGTGGCCAAGGGCCGATAGTCGGGCGGCAACCGAGTGCTCGCCAGGAAAGCGATACCCACGGCGGGGAAAAGAGACTCGAGCGCAGTGCTGAGGTTCCAAACCGAGTTGGCAATATCCGCACCGGACCGCAAGACTCGATTCACAGCGCGCAACAGCCACAGTTCGAACCCGATCACCAGGGCCGCCACAACAAGACTCCAGCGACTCATCGCCGAGCCCAGCACGAAAATACGTACGATCGCTAGTACGGCGAAAAAAGCAACGAACGCAATGACCCCTAGGATTCGCTTTTTTTCGCTCTTGAGCAAAGCCCGGCGGAATGCTGGTGATGTCTCGCGCATTAGTTGAATAGAACTGGTCATAGCCGCTTCCGACGCCCGAGGGCGCGTTCGGCCGACTCGGCACTGGCCGTTCACTCTCCAAAAACATCGTCTTTCTTCAATTGTCGCGATTCAAGATCTGAGTCGCACCTGTCAGGACTGCCAGTGAAATGCAAGGTTGCGCCATTGAATTGTGGCAACCAGCAGGGCGAGACGCCCTATAGAATCCGTTGCTAGGAAACCGCGCCGCAGAGCTAAAGGGCTAGGAAGGCGAGCCTGAACCCGAGTTCAAGCAGACGGCAATCTTGTCAAGCAAACCGGCCGCTGCTTCTCCCGCTTCCTGCCCAGAGAATTCGTTCCCAAGTTCGAGCACGGCCATGTTGCTCGAGGTCTGAAGGAAACTTTGCCGGATCTGCGGGGAGGCGGTCAATCCGGGGCCGAGCACCAGCACCCGAAAGCGGGTCACGCGCATTAGAATCAAAGAATCGGCCAAGCTGTTGGTGGTATGGACGTCATAGCCAGCACGCCGCAGCAACTCCCGCAAGTAGGCGAGAACATCCGGACTTCGATCCACACACAAAACACTGATACCACCTTGCGCCGGCTGCTGGGTAGTCGATGGTTTGCGATAAAAAGCAGAGACGGCGCTTTCTTCTGATTCGTGCGTGTCAAATAACCGGTTCAGATTAGTCAATCCCAGGATCTTGCGGGTATGTTCTGGCACGTTGCACAGCTTCAGGTCTCCTCCCTTTTGTCGAACGCTGGTCAGGCTACGGACGATTGTTCCCAAACCACTGCTGTCAACGAACACTACGTCACCGAGGTGCAGGACGATGGCTCGGCGATCCCGCAGCAACCAAGCGACGTGGGTGCGCAGCGATTCGCTTTCACCGCCGGAAACGATACGCCCGTTGCAGCGGACAATAGTGACCTGCCCGACCTCACGCGTTTCTAGTGACAGCTCCATAGGGGCCCTCCCTCAGCAATATCAAGCCCACCAAGCCTTCGCGTTTCATCCCGGGAAGCGCCAGGCGCGCTGGGACGCGCGCTATTATAGCGACTTTCCGGCCGTACGAGCAGGGCAAACCGCTCTGGTGCGGATCCGTCCGAGTGGTAGCAAGCCATTGGCCTGGAATGATTTGAGATACAGAAAGACGTTTGCTGGCTTTGGGGCGGAAAGCCTAGGCGGGCAGCGTCGAGTTCGGGAAGGGCACCGCTCTGAATCCCAATTAGGTTGACAGTCCGGCCAGCCCCATTACAGACCACAGCCCGGTGCTCAGCAGCAGCGCAGCTGCCGAGAGCAGAGCGCTGGTTACACACTTGCGCCAGGCCGCGGGAGGGGAGCCGGCAGTGCGCTTGAAAGCGCGATTAAATGCGGCCTCCGATTCGTAGCCAACCCGGGCCGCAATTTCTGCGACGCTCGAATCGCCATCGCGCAACATCTGTTTTGCCAGTTGTACGCGCCATCCCGCCAGATACCGCATGGGAGATTCACCGATTAGCTGGGTAAAGCGCTCGGCCAGCGCAGAGCGGGAAATGGCAGCCTCGTGCGCGAGCTCCGAGACCGTCCAGTCATGGGTGGGATTGGCGTGCATCAAGCGCAGCGCCTTGCCGACGTGGACATCGTTCAGCCCGGCCAGCCAGCCGCGCTCGCCCGCGGGTAGTTGCTGCATGTACTGACGGAGGATTTCCACGAACATCAATTCCGTGAGCCGGCCCAGCATGGCGGCGTTTCCCGGGCGCGCCGCCCGGGCTTCGTTGATGGTGAACTTCAACGTGGTGCTCAACCAGGTGCCTGAGCCCTGGGGAACTTGGGCGGGGTGAGAGCCATTGTGGTCGATGGCTTCGACCGCAGCGTAGTCGTTGCAGCTGCGCACCACCAGCATGGTAGGCAGGGCGCTGATCAGCGGATTAAACCGCTGATCGCAGTTCAAATAGCCGCAAATGAAGCGAGACTTCTTGCCGCCCCCGCCGAAGGCAACCTGCGGGGTGGCGTCGGGTGAGCTCTGCGAGAACACCGCGCCGATTGGAGTCGGCTTCATACCGAGATGGCTGCACATCGTATGCGGTTCGCCGTGAGGAAAAATGATTACGTCGCCCGCTTCCAGTTCTACCGGCGCATGCTCCTTATAAAGCACGAAGCACTCGCCCTCGGTCAGGATGTGAAACAGCACCACGCATTCCGCATGCGGCAGAACGATGGAAGCGAGCAGTTCGGAATTGGGTGAATCCAGTGCCCAGGGGGAGGAAAACTCCGCCGTGAAAAACACCGCACCCGACAAGCGTACGATACGCAAGACATCGGATAGTATGTCCATGGAATGCCCCCGTCCAATCGGAAGGGATGCAGGAGACCCGAGCTTTGATCAAGAATTGCAGAGCCTCGGGCAAGTGTCAAGCAATCCTGGCGTCTTGAGCAAGAGGAACGGAGTCCCGGGTATGGACGGGCAGGGCCAATTTCAGCGACACTCACCTTCAGTCTGCGGTTACCGCAAGGAGCAAACCATGACACTCATGAGACCTGACCCGACCTTTTACCCCTCCCCCAAAATGGCCATGCAGGCGCCGCCGGAACGGCTGGCGTACATTGCGCTGATTAATCCGAAGCAGCAAGGACGACCCGACGCCATCGGCGTGATGGACGTGGATCCTGGTTCCAAAAGCTACGGGCGCCTGGTCGGCCAGACGGACATGCCGCAGGTCGGCGACGAACTGCATCACTTCGGCTGGAATGCATGCAGCTCATGCTTGTGTCCCTACGCGCCACACCCCCACATGGAACGTCGTTACCTGGTGGTGCCGGGAATCAACTCATCGCGCATTCATATCCTCGATGTTAAGCACGACCCGCGCCAGCCCAAGCTGGTCAAGGTCATTGACCCGGGAGTTGTCGCCGATCGCACCGGCTACGCGGCCCCGCACACGGTGCATTGCGGACCCGACGGGATTTACCTGAGCGCGCTCGGTGCCCCCGACGGAAACGGTCCGGGGGGAACTTTCATCATGGATCCGGAGAGCTTCGATATTCGCGGCAGCTGGGAGATTGAGCGAGGCCCGCAGGAATTGGCGTACGACATCTGGTGGCACCTTGGGTTCGACACCATGGTCTCGAGCACCTGGGGAACGCCCAACATGATTAAGAATGGCGTGAATCCGGAACTGTTGCTGGCCGGCAAATACGGAAACAAGGTGCACGTTTGGGACCTGCGTCGGCGACGACACGTGCAAGAACTAGACCTCGGCGCGGAACAACAGATGGCACTCGAACTGCGGCCCGCACACGCTCCCACCAAAGCTTACGGATTCTTGAGTGTCGTGCTGTCGCTCAAGGACTTGTCCTCTTCCGTGTGGCTGTGGTATCGCGAGAGCCCGAAAAACGCCTCCGACGCCAAATGGGCCATCAAGAAGGTGATCGAGATTCCGGCTGAACCGGCGGATCCAGCCAAGCTGCCCCCGATTTTGCAAGGGTTCAAAGCGGTTGCGCCGTTGGTCACGGATATCAATCTCTCGCTAGACGATCGCTATCTTTATGTGTCCTGCTGGGGTTCTGGGGAATTGATTCAGTACGACGTCACCGATCCGTTTCATCCCAAGAAGGTCAGCTCTCTACGTCTGGGAGGAATTGTGAACCGCACGGCGCATCCCAGTAAGCCGGATCAACCGTTGAATGGCGGGCCCCAGATGGTCGAAATCAGCCGTGACGGCAAGCGCGTTTACTTCAGCAACGGGCTATACACCCCATGGGACGATCAGTTTTACCCGGATGGCGTGCGGGGGTGGGTCGCCAAAGTCGAGGTAAATGGCAAGATGGAACTCGACGGCAACTTCTTTGTCGAGGTCGAAGGTCTGCGTACTCACCAGGTGCGACTGGAGGGTGGCGACGCCTCGTCGGATTCTTACTGCTTCGCCTAACTCCGGTAAGCGAGCCAGGAGGACGCCATGGAATGGAATGCGGTGCTATTGCTGGGCGCCTATCACGGCATCAACCCAGCCATGGGATGGTTATTCGCGGTGGCACTGGGGATGCAGCAAGGCAGTGCCCGCGGCGTCTGGCGAGCGCTGCCTCCCATCGCATTAGGCCATATGGGTGCGGTGGGTGCGGTGTTGCTCATAGCGGGCTTGGCACAGACCGTCGTGCCGCTTCCGGCAATGAAGTTGGCAGTGGCGTCCGTGCTGATTACGCTGGGACTTCATCATCTGTGGCGCCACCGCCACCCGAGATTCGGAGGAATGCAAGTCGGTTTCCGCGATCTGACGGTGTGGTCCTTCTTGATGGCATCGGCGCATGGAGCGGGTTTCATGCTTCTGCCGTTTGTCATGAACATGTCGGGCCCTATGCTTCCGGCCGGTGGAAGCCACGGCCACCATGCAATGGTACTCAACGCCCCGGTTCCCTGGGCTGGCGCGATGGTGCTCGGTCTGCACACCCTCTCCTATCTTCTGGTCTTGGCTTTCGCGGCCTGGCTTGTGTACCGAAAGCTGGGACTGGCGCTGTTGCGTCGCGCCTGGTTCAACCTTGACTTGATCTGGGCTGCTGCGCTAGTCGCGACCGGCCTTTTGATCTTTGCTTTGTGAAAGGCCCCAAAACCGCAGCGGAGGAGGGTGAAATGACAACTCGACGGAAGGTGAAGAACGACAAATTACAGAGCAGAATCAAGGGCCAGGTCTTGGCTCCGGGCGACGCGGGCTATGACGACGCTCGCCGGGTGTGGAACGCCATGATCGATCGGCAGCCAGCGGTGATCGTCCGTTGCGCAGAAGCGGCCGACGTGGCCCCGGCAATCGCCTTTGCCCGCGAGAACGGTCTCGAGCTTTCGATCCGCGGCGGAGGACACCACATCGCCGGCCATTCGGTTTCCGACGGTGGCCTGATGATCGATTTCTCGGGAATGAAGAATGTGGCGGTCGACTCGAGCACCCGCCGAGCGTCCGTTCAACCCGGCGCGACTCTGGGCGATTTCGACCGAGCGGTTCAGCTTCATGCGCTGGCAACGCCGGTGGGGATCAATTCGACCACCGGAATAGCTGGTTTGACGCTGGGTGGTGGCTTCGGTTGGCTTACGCGCGAATATGGCATGACGATCGACAATCTGCTCGCGGCCGATGTGGTCGCGGCCGACGGCAAGCTGCTGCGCGCTAGCGAGGAGGATCATCCGGACTTGTTCTGGGCCATTCGCGGCGGAGGCGGCAACTTTGGGGTGGTCACGCAATTCGAGTTCAAGCTTCACCCCCTTGGGCCAAGCGTATTTGCCGGGCTGATCGTTTTCCCTCTCCGAGAGGCCAAGGAAGTCTTAACGCAATATCGCGAATTTGTGGAGTCTGCGCCGGCGAAGCTAAACGTATGGGCAGTGTTGCGCCAGGCGCCGCCCCTTCCGTTTCTTCCCCAGGACGTGCACGGCACGGAGGTGGTGGTGCTCGCGGTCTTCTTTGCCGGTAACGCAAGGGACGGGGAGCGATTCATTCAGCCCTTGCGCCGCTTTGGCAATGTCCTCGGAGAACACGTCGGCCCCATGCTCTACACGCAATGGCAGCAGAGCTTCGATCCCCTGCTAACACCCGGTTTCCGGAATTACTGGAAATCGCATAACTTCACACAAATCAGCGACGGTCTGTTGGACACCATCCTTGAATTCGCAGGCAAACTCCCTTCACCCCATTGCGAGATCTTTGTTGGTCTGCTGGCAGGAGCGGCCAACGAAGTTCCTCCCCAGGCCACAGCCTACAGTGCTCGCGATGCCAGGTTCGTGATCAACGTGCATGGCCGGTGGGAGAACGCCAAACAGGATCATGACGGTATCGCATGGTCGCGCGCCTTCTTTCAAGCTGCCGCGCCTTACGCTTCCTCGGGAGCCTATACAAATTTCATGACGGCCGACGAAAGCGAGCGTGTCGCTGCCGCCTACGGACCGAACTACGCGCGGCTGCTTGAGATCAAACAGCGCTACGATCCGGAGAACATCTTTCACCTCAACCAAAATATTTCTGCCTCCCAACAGGCACGCAGGAAGACGGCTCAGCGCAAAAGCGCGTAAATCCTACGAAGCCGCGCGCAATACGTAGGCGAAGACTGGATGCGGAGGAACTTATGGAAGCGCAAAAGACAAGCTGGGGATTGTTCTTGCGGCCCTACGAGTTAGGTTGGTGGATGTGGTTGATCATCGCCAGCGGCCTGGCCGTAGGAATTGCTGGCCATCCCTCGGGATTTCTGGTGGCGATGGGCATTTCTCTGGCGAAAGCGGTGTTCATCGTCTTTCAGTATGGCAGCCTCAGGTCCTCTGCAGCGCAAGTCCGCGTGGCCTATCTCTTGTTCCTGATGATCTGCTTTATCCCCGGGGTGCGCTGGCTGTACTGGGTACCTATGATTGGAACACTGGCTTTGGTAGTTTGTGGATACTGTTTGATGGCGCGTTTCTTGTCGCTTCTGCCATGGAATCGTGCGCCGGCGATCAATGCCAAATCGCTGTGGCACACATTCATAGACCCGCCCGTATTACTGCGAAGCCGCGAGACATCCACAGGAGGGTGTCCGGGCGGCGTTTGTTCGTTCGAGGCCCAGCTTGGAACCGCTTCCTCCCGTCTTCACCCCTGGAATAGAAAATCTCCGCGGCTCACTCCTGGACAGCGAAGCCCGCTGGCCGAGTTTGGGTCGCGGACCTAGGCGCAAGTCTTGTACGCGGAGGCAGACCCATGGGACATGCATCCAACGTGGCCGGATTTATCGTGCTCTTGATCCTCTATGGGGCGATCGGGGGGCTGGCGGCGTCGGGCACCATCTTCCTTGCCCGCAGAGTACTCGCGCCTAAGGCGGAGCAGATCTTCTATGCGATGTTCCTAATCATGATTGCCGCGTTCTACCTGGCTTTCACGGCCTACTTTGGAGTGTCGTCGGCGTGGCGGCTGGAGGCGGGAGTCGTGGCTGCGTACATGGTGATCGGCGTACTCTCCGTGCGCCTGCCGTTCGCTCTGATCGTTGGATATATCCTGCACGGTGTGTGGGATTTGCTGCACGAACTGCAAGCCCATGGTGCCTACTCCGGATTCGAGCCCGGCCAGCTGACCGCAATCCCGCTCGCCTATGGAGTTTTTTGTGCAAGCTTCGACCTTTGCATGGCGGGGTATTCCTATGCGCGACGCAAGCAGTGGATTGCCGCGTGGAGAGAGTCTGGCGATCAAAACCCGAGTGAAGTTGGCGGGTTGGTGCCGACGCTCCAATCGCTGCTCAAAAGCTGGGCTCCAGTTGCGGCCGATCTGCCGGCGAAAGCTGGCCACGCCGCAGCTGTTTTTCCTGACAGACCTTGGGATGCCTAAAGTTGCAGTTCCCCGGCGAGGGCGTGGCAGAGAGTCTAGGAGTTTTGCCCGCTTCTCGCGGTGGTCGATGCCGAAGGCCAAGGATCACGGACGGATTTTCTTCCAGGATCTTGCGAGAGACGTCTTCCAAGGAGGAGTAGGATATTCGTCGTGATTTCGAGGCCCTATGCCTCCCGTGACCAGTCAGTCGGCGCAGCAGACACGAGCATCGATTTTCAGTTTTTTCCCGGCGACAAAGCGCACCCAGCGCAGCGTTGAATCCCTGGCTTCTTTCCTCCATGACTTTATCTATGCCCCGGATCTGCCCAGCCGCTTGAATGCTTTCATCGAACTGAGAGAGTGGACCGCGGAGGCCGCGCCCTCTCCCATGGGCGGCATGAACCGGCTGGAGACAGTTCTCGCGCTCATGGAAGCCCGCAAGGAACTCCGAATCGAGTTTCAGCAGGGGGTGCGTGAGATTCTTACCGAGATTCGCTCCGTCGACTTGTTCGCGGAGGCCGGGCTGCACCCGCGAGAGGGTTTGTGGTCCGAGGCAGCGAGAAGATTGATCGAGGAAGTTCTGCCTTCGGCGCGGGAAGATACGGACTTGGCAAAATTCGCCTTCCGTCTGTATCCCACCGGCAGCGCCATACAACGGCTGGTAACGCTGCCTGACGAGACCTTCGAGCGCATGGCCCGGCTGCTTTCGCCCGTAAGCGACGCCGGCGCGTGGGCCAAACAGCGGGAAGACTTGACGCAGGCCTTCTCCCTGTTGAGCGTTCACGTCGTGGGCATTGGTTTGTCGCCGGGACTGCGGGCCCGCAGCCATGCCGGAACCATCGACGAGTCGCCCTTCTACCAGTTGCAACAGACCAGTTCCGAACTCGTAGGTCAGGATGGCGCCGCTCCCGTGCTCGAACGCTGGCGCAGGCACGTCGAACGCTGCCGCGAAGAGATGGAGTTTATCCACCAGCGCATGGAAGACACGGGAGTGAGCACAGCTCTGGTGTTTGATATGGGGACGATTGAGCGGGCCTTGGCCCGGATGGAAAGTATTGCCGGGGTTCTATTTGTCGCCGAGCCCCATCAGGCCATCGCTGCCGTGAAGCGGCTGTTCGACGATGTCATGAACGCACGGCGGGAGGATCTGAGCCTGCGGGCCCTATTTCGGCAGAATGCAGCTCTGATAGCACGCAAGGTCGTCGAGAGGACAGGCAAGGCGGGAGAACATTACATCGCCAACACGCGGCGCGAGTATCGGGCCATCTGGAAAGCATCGCTAGGCGGCGGCTTGCTCACCGTGCTGACGGCCGCGATCAAGATGCGCGTCGTCGAAGCCCATTTTCCTCCGTTTGTTGAGGGGATGGCGGCGGGGACGAATTACGCGGTAAGTTTTCTTGTGTTGCAGCATCTTCATCTCGCGCTCGCCACCAAACAGCCTTCGGTAACGGCCGCGACCTTTGCCGGGATCGTGCGTTCTACCGGCGGGCAGGCTCGCATGGAGAAGTTTGCGGAGTTCATCAGTCGAATCACGCGCAGCCAACTGGCCTCCGCTGCCGGAAATTTGCTGGCCGTGGGCCTGGGATGCATAGTTTTTGCGAAATTGTGGGCCCTTGTGTTCCAACAGCCCTACCTGGACATTCCCAGCGCAGAGCACGTTTATCAAACTCTCGATCCTCTGGCTTCCGGCACCATGATTTATGCCGCTTTGACCGGTGTGATCCTGTGGGTATCGGCTTTGGCGGGTGGCTGGTTCGAGAATTTTGCGACCTTTAATCGTGTGCCGGAAGCGATCGCCCAGCATCCCCTCGGCCGGAAGGTGGGGAGCGGTCGAATGCAGAGGCTGGCGGAGGCAGTCGATGCCAATCTCTCTGGTTGGACCACTTGCATCGTGTTGGGCTACCTGCTTGGATTTGTCCCGGCCATCGGAAAGTTCTTTGGCATACCCCTCGATGTGCGCCACGTGACGCTTTCGACCGGCACAATGGCACTGGCGGCAGCGACCTTTGGAAGAGATTGGCTGTATCGAGGCTGGTTCATCTACACCATATTAGGGATCGCCACGACCTTTGTGTTGAATCTGGGCGTGAGTTTTTCGATCGCAGCTGCGGTTGCCATGAAGGCCTATGGAGTATCGCGCCGGGAACGAATGCGGTTGATGCGCTACACCTTGTCCAGCTTCCTTCGGTCTCCACGCCGCTTTCTCATCCCTTCGCCAAAGATGGGGAGCTTGGAACCGATCGAAAATTGCGCCAAGCTTGAAGATACGGGTAAGAGCCTGTCGTAGGTCTGCGCGCCACCAACCAAATCGGGCAGCCGGATCAATGCGGGGGCGCTTGGTGTTGCTTGCCTTTCTTAGCCAGGGCCCGACCCAGGTCAGGAAGAAACTCTTTGACCACGCTAAACCCCATGTTACTGCCCATCGTGATCCCGAAGCTGACCGCTGCGTCTCCCGCGGAATGCTGACTTGGAGGCAGCCAGAAGCGAGCCAGGAAAGCGCCTGCCGCCACCCCGCCCAGTTGGGAAACCGAGACATGTCGGCTTCCGTCGTCGTGGCGAGCCAGAATGCCGCTCGTGAGCGCATACCAGGTACGCGGCCACAGTTCCTTTTTGCCCGAGTTGAAGTAACGGTTGTCTTCATGTAAGGCGGCGCCCAGACCGAATGTCACAGTACGCTGGATGGAGTACTGTCCCAGGATGTTGGCATATCGCTTGCCGTAAGCGGATGCCCCCTGTTCCCATTCCGACGGCTTGTCGTTCCATTGGTCAATTCCGGCCGAGAACCCCGCCTTGATGTAACCCAGAGGATTTGTCATGGTCTTTACGTACAGATGCACCCGCTCGTGTCTGGTCATAGGCCGGAAGTTGCTGGCTTTTCGCGTGCCCGCCATATTCAGGTAATTGAACAAGTAATCGATGCCCTTGTCGGTTACTTTGGATTTTGGTGCAACCGCCGGCGAGGCCTGATCCTGCGCCGCCACCAACGGACTCAACCCAAGACCTAAGACGATGAACGTAGACCATCGGCTTAGGGTGTTTTGCGGCTGCATCGGGTTTTCGGGGATAGAAACCGCGCTACCTGGGTAACTGACGGAACCAGCGTCGATGGCAGAGGGCGATCAAAAACCTAATTCAAACCCTCGCTCTCTGAGCGTCAGTTGAAAAGCGCGTCTGGATGCGATCGTAGGTAGCTAAATCAACTTCGGAAACTGTCAATTCTGTCAGCATGCGAGGAAATTTAGGAGCCGGAAGGCATTACGAATCAATAAGATGGGAGCCCACAAAACCATCAGCGATTGTTAAGATCAGCAGTCAAGAAGGGGACTTCGGCGGGTTGTCCTGCCGGTACCTCATCCAAGGACTGCGAGTCGGTACCTTGGTACTTACGAACGGCAACAAACCCCATACCGCTGCCAAAGCTGAAACCATGGGCTATGCGCGTGTGCTTCGTCGTGTCTAAGATTCGCCGCTGTGACATCGTTGAGGCTCAGCGGTCGGGTATCCGGTGCGGCGTAGATGCGCTCTAGCCACTCGATTTCGGAAATAATCTGTTCAGCGTCCATGGTCACATCATCTAGTACGAACCGGGAATCGGTCAAACGGAAGCGGCATTGGCCTTTCCTGCCTCGGAGGAAATGCCTCAGCCCGGAAGCGGTAATTATATGCGGAACCACGCTCTCTCCGGTACGTGCTCATCTCATAGAATGGTTGGGTAGATCAACTCAGCGCAGTGGTAGACGACCAAAATGAAATATCGGATTGTTCACGCGCTGCAGAAATACTTGCTCAACCAGCCAATTAAGTTCGTGTTTGCCATTGGTTTGGCGGTTCCGGGCTATGCGCTTCTTGAGACCATAGGTCGTAAGACCGGAAAGCCACGCCGGACGCCAGTGGGCGACGGTCGGGTCGGCGAGCAGTTCTGGCTGGTGGCGGAGCACGGTATGAAGGCCGGATACGTCCGCAACATCGCGCGGAACCCACGCGTGCGACTGCGATTGCGAAACGGGTGGAAGGGTCGCTGGCACACCGGCACGGCCCATCTACTTACAGACGACGATCCGGCTGAACGGCAACGCTGGCTTGCCATTACCTTGCCAAGTAGCGCCGGCAATGCAAGGGCCGTTCGCCTTTTCGGGACAGAACTCCTCACCATTCGGATTGACTTGGACGGCCGATGAGACAGTCAAGGCCGCACAGACTCACATGGCGAGACGCGCTCGGTAATGTCGAAGCCGCGGCGGCGGGCTTCGCGGACAAAGGCGTCTCCGGGTACGGCGAGCTCTAGCGGCACGGACCCGACCGGGGTCCGACCCTGTGCCATTAACGATGCCACAATCGAAAGATGCCATCCGGTCGTGCGCTGCATCGAAGTGAATCCCGTGGCAGGATCGTAGTAATCAATGACTTCGACAACCGCGTTGGTCGCGCGACCGTCTTTGCTCCCCACGGCGTGAGCGCGGATAATGCAAACATCGTCCATCACCGCAGCGGATACCTTCGGTTCGAAAAGAGCATGGAAGACGTGACGGGGGATCACCGGCTTGCCATCCACGTCCACCGGGTCGAGTTCGTATAAACCGAGATCGTGGAAAGCTTTGAGCTGCGCAAAAGTTCCCGGATAGCGGAGGATCTTCAGTTGGTAGGTCTTTAGCTTACCGTGAAAAGTCCAGGGAGCGGTTGAGACTCCTCCCGCAACCATGAAGGCTTCGAGCGTGCCAATCGGTGGAACATCAACCATTTCCAGTTCCGTAAAGCAGGGCACATGGACCAATTGGCCGCCGCGCAACAAAGTGATGCCGCCGTAATACTCGTTTGTCAGCCCCTCGATGCTGAAAGAGAGCAAGTAGTTCCAGGGGGGCTGGGGGTCACGCGGGATGCCGCCGTCGAAGAGGTATACGTGCTCAGGTTCATCGAGCAGGCTCATGGCATGGACACCAAGCGTGTTGCCCATGCCCGGACCCATACCGCAGTCGGGAACGATGCGCACACCGGCACGTTTGGCATCGGCGTCGAGGGCGTGCTGCTGGCGAACAATATCGGTGTTGCCTCCGAGGTCGCAAAAGGACACGCCGGAGGAGATGGCAATTTTGGTCAGCGCCAGGTTAAGGAAATAGGGAACGCCGCTGAGTGCCACGTCATGGCCGGCCAGTGCCCGGCGGACGGCAGGCTCGTCGCGGACATCGAGGGCGAGCGCCTGGGCAATGGGGCTGCCGAGCAGTCGGTTGACGCAATCGGCAGCGCATTGGGCGCGGGCGAGATCGGCGTCGGCCAGTGTGATCTTGCCCGCATTCCCAAACTTCCCGAGATCGTAGGCGGAGGCCGTGGTTTGCCGCCCGGAACCGAGAACAATGTAAGAGTACGGCATGGATTTGCCTCCGCGGAATGAGAACTGGCAGGGTAGCAGAAAATCGCATCCGCTGG
Organism: Terriglobales bacterium; assembly: GCA_035501575.1. Classification (GTDB taxonomy): domain Bacteria; phylum Acidobacteriota; class Terriglobia; order Terriglobales; family Acidobacteriaceae; genus JAFAGX01. Next base: position 18,639 of record DATJVZ010000147.1, read on the forward strand.
TTGCGAGTCGCACGGTGTTGGCAGGGTAGGGAAGCGGTCGTTCGATACCTACGGACTACCTCATGAGCAGGTTTAGAAACTCGACGCGACGAAAACAATGGAGAACAGTCTACGTTCCAAGCGATCCACCGTCCGTCCTGACACCGACTGAGCGATAATAGCGGCAATGAGCCTGCTTGCCGATAGCTCCGCCATCGTTTGGGATGACGAGATTGACGAAGACAAGAGCCGCGATCCATCCGGTCCTCGCATTCGGTGTCCTTTATGTGGTTGGTTGCCCCGCAAAGAAGATCACTGGTCTTGTGCATGCGGACACCAGTGGAATACGTTCGACACCGGAGGAGTCTGCCCTGCGTGCCTCCATCAGTGGACCTCGACCCAGTGCCTTTCGTGCAGCCGTTGGTCGCCGCACTCGGAGTGGTATGCGGAGTTACGGCTGGAAGGTTGAAGTAGTATCTCAGGCTCGGTTGCGTTGAGAAACGATGTCCAATCCTGTGGCCCCTGCCGCCGCTCCCGAACGTGAGCGACCATCACTCCCCGCGGATGACGTTCTCACGATTTGCGCCATCAGCGTGCTTGCGGCGATTTTAGCGAACATACTGCACGAGGGTGTGGGACACGGGCTGACCGCTCTGCTTAGCGGAGCAGACTCCGGATTGCTCACGACAGTAGCCTGGTCGAGTGCGTTTGAGTCCCGTCTGGTCGAGGCGGGTGGAACTCTGGTCAATCTCGCTGCCGGGCTGATTTTTTGGTTCTGGTTAGGCAGCGCTCGGGGCGCCTCGATGCCAACCCGCTACTTCTTGCTCATCGGCTGTGCCTTCAATTTGCTTTCGGGAACTGGGTATTTTTTCTTTTCGGGCGTAACCGACTTCGGTGATTGGGCGTCTGTGATTTCGGGCCTATACCCGCATTGGCTATGGAGGGTGCTACTGGTCGCCGTGGGAGCGGCTTCTTACTATGCCGCCGTTCGGGTTATTGGTGTCAGCCTGGTGCGCTGTGTGGGAGTTCCGCTAGAGCAGCCCAGGCGGCTTCGAAGGTTGACTACCCTTCCTTACGTCTCCGCCATTCTGTTGCTGAGCCTGGCGGCACTTCTCAATCCCTTTAGGAATTCAGCTGCTGTGGCAGTCCGCCCTGCCTGCGACCGCTGGTGGTCAGAGCGGCTTGCTGTGGTTGCAATACTATATTCCGCGAGCCACGGAGCCGCAACGAAGGCCAGAACCGCTCAGCCGCAATTATGTGTGGGTGGGGGTGGCGGTTGTTT
>DATJVZ010000148.1:0-15566 GCA_035501575.1 Terriglobales bacterium
AATGAATATCGACGATCTGCTTCGCACCGCGATGGAGCGGCGTGCCTCCGATTTGCACCTGAAAGTCGGCAATTATCCTCACTTGCGCATCGACGGAGAGTTAGTTCCGCTCACCGATCAGCCCCGCATTAGTGCCGAAGACATGCTGACCATGGCCTTCAGCATGATGTCGGCCAGACAGAAGCAAAAATTCAAAGAGTGCTCGGAAATCGACATGGCGTACGGTGTCGCCGGGTTGGGCCGCTTCCGGGTGAACGTGTTTCAACAGCGGGGCAACGTAGGTCTGGTCTTGCGTGTGATTCCCACCAAGATCCGCGCCCTCGACGAACTGTTTTTACCCAAAGTGGTAGAGCAAATTTGCGACATGCCCCGCGGACTGATCTTGGTCACCGGGGTCACCGGCTCGGGTAAATCCACCACCCTGGCGGCTATGGTGGACCGGGTCAATTCCACCCGCGCCGAGCACATCATTACCATTGAAGACCCGATCGAATTTTTGCATCGCGACAAAAAAGGCTACGTCAATCAACGCGAAATCGAAGTGGACACTCCGTCCTTTACCGCCGCCCTGCGGGCTTCTCTGCGTCAAGATCCGGATGTGATTCTGGTCGGCGAAATGCGCGATATCGACACCATCGGCACAGCCCTGCTGGCGGCCGAAACCGGCCACATGGTGTTCTCCACCTTGCACACCCTGGATGCGGTAGAAACCATCAACCGAATCATTGCCGTGTTTCCTCCGCCCGAGCAAAAACAGATTCGTCTGCAGCTGGCGGCGGTGCTGCGCGCGGTCATCAGCCAGCGGCTGGTGAAGCGGGCCGATGGCGAGGGACGTGTCCCTGCCGTGGAAGTCATGATCAACACCGCCTATATCCGGGAATGCATACTGGTGGCGGAGAAAACCCGCTCGATTCGCGACGCGATTGCCGCCGGCACCTCGCAATACGGCATGCAGACCTTCGATCAATCCTTGTGGGACTTGTTCCAGGCGAACCTGGTGAGTTACGAGACCGCGCTCGAAAACGCCTCGAATGCGGACGATTTCAAACTGCGCATGCAAGGCATCTCTTCCACCAGCGACATCTCGAAAAATGCCATGCAGGCTTTTGGTTTCGGCGGCGGGCGATAGCCGCAGAAACAAAAGCCCGGGATTTAACCCCAGGCCAGCAAAATCGAATGGAAAAGTGGGGGCCCGACAGGGAACCCCCGAACCTGGATTGCCCTAAGCTTGGACCGCGTACTTGAAACGGTCACATTGCGAGCCGCTTAGCACGAACAGCGCGCGGTGAAACGTAGAAATATCGAATAGGCGGTCCAACTGGGTGCGTTTCAGCACCTGGTGGACGAACGGCGAGGGGTTCGCCAGCTTCAGCTGAACGCCACGGCCACCAGCCCAGGTATGCAAGGAAACCAGCGTATTCAACCCGCCGGCATCGAGCGATTGAACCTCGGTTAAGTCCAGCACGATGATGCGGCTCTGTTTCTCGGCCATCACGGCAGTGCGCAGCGCATGAACCTCGTGGCCGCGAACAATTCTTCCCCTCAATCGCACCACCGCTAAGGTTCCGTTTCTATCTACATGAATCGTAAGCATGATAGCTGTCCTCTCTCAATGTCGGATACGAAAATAGACGGGCGAAAGTTCCCGGTGTCACCCGGAAAAGATGTTAAAAAAGGTTAACACGGGTCCATGGTTTGGGCTTGCACGGGGGTACTAATTGGCTCCTTCCCGATCGGGTAAGGCCGACTCCGAAGACGAGCTGTACGCCTATGCCATTGGCGCGCTGGGGCGGCGCATGCGCTCGGTGGCCGAGCTCAAACGCTTGCTGCGCCGCCGGGTGGATGAGGAAACCGAATACGGGCGGACCCTTCTCGCCCTGGTGATCCGGCGGTTGAAGGATCAGGGCTATCTCAATGACGGGCGCTATGCCACGGCCTACTCGTGCTTGCGCCGCGATCATGAAAAGTTCGGCCGCCGCCGGGTGATCTCCGACCTCCGGGCGAAAGGCGTTCATCGGGAAGTTATCGAGCAAGCGGTGGATGCCGCCTACGACGAGGTGGATGAAGAACAGCAAGCGCGCGCTTATCTCGGCCGCAAACGAATCGCGAAACCCACCAACCAGAAACAAGCGGCGCGGGTGTTTCGCCAGTTGCTGCGCGCGGGTTTCCGAGCCAAGGCGATTTTCGCCATCCTGAAAGCCGGGGATGCGGACGAGCGAACGTTGAGCGCGCTCTCGGAAGAAGAGCAAGAAGACCTTCCGTCCTAGCCGAGCCAACGTCTGCGGGTGCCTCGGGTCTTCCCGATCAGCCATCATGTAGAATTGAGTTGGTGGTGATCACGGGATCCCAAATTCGCCGCAAATTTTTGGACTACTTTGTTCAGAGGGGACATCGCGAAGTCCACTCCTCGTCGCTCGTTCCCGCCAACGACCCTACGCTGCTGTTCACCAACGCCGGGATGAATCAGTTTAAAGATGTCTTTTTGGGGCTGGAAAAACGCGACTACAACCGTGCTGCCACGTCGCAGAAGTGCGTGCGCGCCGGCGGCAAACACAACGATCTCGAAAACGTGGGCTTTACCAATCGCCACCAGACGTTTTTCGAGATGCTGGGCAATTTCTCCTTCGGTGATTATTTCAAGAAGGACGCGATTGCCTACGCCTGGGAGCTGATCACCTCACCCCAGTGGTTTGGGATTCCGCAAGAAAAGCTCTATGTGACCATCTTCCAGGGGGAAGGCGGCGTGCCCAGGGATGAGGAAGCCTATGAACACTGGCTTCGGCAGGGGGTCGGGAAAGACCGGATCTTTGAATGCGGCGCGAAGGACAATTTCTGGCAGATGGGCGACACCGGCCCTTGCGGCCCTTCGAGCGAAATTCACTATGACATGGGCCCGGCAGCCTCCGATCAGGGCCATGCCGATTGTGCCTTTGGCTGCGATTGCGGGCGCTACGTCGAGATCTGGAACTTGGTGTTTATGCAGTTCGACCGGGACGCCTCTGGCCGGTTGACTCCGTTGCCCAAGCCGTCGATCGATACCGGCATGGGGCTGGAGCGCATTACAGCCGTGCTCGAGGGCGTGATCTCGAATTATGAAACGGACTTGTTTAAGCCGCTGATGAAACGGGCGGCCGAGTTGACCGAAGCGGGATCGCGAACTCGCTCGGAGTCTTCCGCAGAAGCTACCCCGCGTGTTCGCCGCGAGGGCAGTGCTCCCCGGGAGGCAAGCCTGCGAATCATCGCCGATCATACAAGAGCGGCAACGTTTCTCATTAGCGATGGGGTCGTACCCTCAAACGAGGGACGCGGCTACGTCCTGCGAAAGATCTTGCGCCGGGCGATTCGTCATGGACGACTGCTCGGACAGGCGCGGCCGTTTCTGTTTCAGATGACCTATGCAGTCCGCGATCTGATGCAAGATGCCTATCCCGAGCTGATCGAATCCGCCGATCGCGTGGCCAAGGTGGTCGAAAGGGAGGAGCGACAGTTCGATCGCGTGCTCCAGGTCGGGTTGAACCGGCTGGAGGCGGAGATTTCTCAGGTCGTCGAAGCGGCAGCAGAAAAAGGATTGGCCTCCGGCGAGATAGTTTTTCCCGGAACGACGGCCTTCTCTATCTATGAAACCTACGGCGTGCCGCTCGACTTCATTCAAGATGCCTGTCACGACGTCGGTGTGCGCCTGGACCTCGAGGGTTTTGCCCGGGCCCGCGCCGAGGAGCAGGCTCGCGCTCGCGCATCCTGGAAGGGCGCGGCCAAGCAAACGGCCAATCCCAATTACCAAAAGCTTCCTAAATCGGACTTTGAAGGCTACCGCCAGACGCGCTCGGAAAATTGTGAGGTCCTCGCCATCCTCAAGAATGGCCTGGGTGCGCAGGAACTCAAGCCCGGTGAGCGAGGCGAGAGCATCCTCGATCACACGCCCTTCTATGCCGAAGCCGGCGGGCAGGTTGGCGATCGGGGATGGTTGTACAGCGACGATCACAACACGGTGGTCGCCGAGGTCCAAGCTTGCTACTACCCGATCCAGGGCGTGCGCTCCCATCAGGTCGTCGCCAAGCAGGCGATTCGCGTAGGCGACAAAGTCGACGCCGTGGTCAACCTGGCTATCCGCCAGTCCACCATGCGCAACCACACGGCCACGCACCTGCTGCACGCGGGACTCCGCGAAGTGTTGGGAAAACATGTGAAGCAGGCGGGATCGCTGGTCGCCCCCGATCATCTGCGCTTCGATTTCGTGCACTTCACCTCCGTCGCCGAGGAAGAGCTCGAAGACATCGAAGACCTGATCAACCGGGAAGTTCTGCGTAACGCCAAAGTCGAAGTCATCGAGAACGTGCCGATCGATGTGGCCATCAACGAATACAAGGCCATGGCGCTGTTCGGTGAGAAATATGGCGACAAAGTTCGCGTGATCCGGATCGGCGATTTCTCGACCGAGCTGTGTGGCGGCACGCATACCGCGGCCACCGGAGAGATCGGGCTGATCAAGATTCTGAAGGAGGGCAGCGTGTCGTCGGGTGTACGCCGGGTGGAGGCCGTGACTGGCGAAGATTCCCTGCATCGCTTTCAGAAAGACCACGAACTGGAGACTGTGGTCGCGGGTTTTGTCAGCCCTGCGGTTTCGCAGCGAAACGCTCCCTCCGGCGAACCAGCCGCAACCTCGCCAGCCGCGGCCTTGAAAGCCGAGCTCGACAAGAAAGAATCGGAAATCAAGCGCCTGCAGAGGGAACTGGATCAGGCACGCATGAAGTCGGCTTCGTCGGGCGTGGCTGCCGTGGGAGAGAAGATCAAAGACATTCGCGGAGTGAAGGTTCTGGCGCATCGGGTTGACAATCTCGACCGACCGCAGATGCGCACCCTGGTCGATCAGCTTCGCAATAAAATCGGCTCCGGGGTGGTGGTGCTGGGCTCGACAAGCGATGGGAGTGTTTCCCTGATTGTCGGCGTAACCAAAGACCTAAGCAGCCGCATACCAGCGGGGAAGGTAATCGGCCCGGTGGCACAGAAGCTCGGAGGGAAGGGCGGAGGGCGTCCGGATTTGGCCGAAGCCGGCGGGAAAGATCCCGCTGCACTCGATTCCGCCTTGGACTCGGTTTACGGGGTGGTCGAGGGATTGTTGGCCAGTTGAGGAGATTTTTTGCCGGCCACTAGCTTCTCCATTGCAAGCGTACCGGGCTGGTCATAGGGTGCCGCATGGTGGTTCCCGTGCGCTTAGCTTCAAGATAAGCTTCTTTCAACTGGAAGTACCATTTAGCCGGGCGGTCCGCGTCATCGATCAGCATCAAATGCGGTTCATGCCGGAGGCCTTCCGACTGCCTCTCCATCGTCAGGCGGTCCTGCTCCACGAACTTGGCAAAAAAAGCCTTCAATAGCTCAGGTCCGAACGGCAGCCAGCGAAAGATGTTGTAGTTCGCGACCACATCAATGCGGCAGCGATCCCGAGTAAGCGGCGTCACCGTGGTTAAGCTGGTGAACCAATACTTTCCGGCGCGAATGCTTTCGTAGCGCTGGTTGGGCAAAACGAAATCGATGGTCGTGGTGATCGCGTCGGCGTCGGCATAAAGCCGCAATAGCTTGTAAGGCGCACTGTTCGAGCTGGGCGTATGCGCGCTCATGCGGAAGCCCATGGGGAGCGGCTCGAAATTCTTCTGCTTCTCGTGAATGCTGCGCCCGGTGCGCCACCACCAAGCGCGGTGGACAAAAGGACCATGGGCGGGGTCCATCAATCCGATGATGCCGTGATCGACACTGGCAGGAAGATCGGCCGTCAGGTGAGCTGTCTTGAACTTATCCCCAAAGCTTGGCACGGAGGGGACGGGGATGGGCGGCGCCATGGCTTTCGTGAACCCTGCTCCCGGCGGTGGCGGATCCGGGATGAATACCCAAATGTAACCGTCTTGATCCCGGCAAGCGTAGCTCCCGGCGTAGATGCGATCGACCTTGAGGGACTGGTCTGAAGTAAGGGACGGAATGAGCTGGCATTGTCCGCTGTGCGCATCGAACCTCCAGCCGTGATAGCTGCATTCCACTTCGCCGCCCTCTATGCGACCGTAGGAAAGCGGCATGCCGCGGTGGGGGCAGGCGTCGTGCAGGGCAAAAGGCTTTCCTTGCCGGTCGCGCCCGAGAACCAGGGGCGTCTCGAGAAGCAGGGCTTTGGCGAGACGGTTCGAGGCCAGCTCTCCGCTCGGCATGGCCCGATACCAGAAGCCGAAGAGCATCAAAAAGTCGAGCCGATCACGATCGGGAGAATTCGGTTCTCCACTCACACCGTCCAAACCTATCATAGTGCTCAAACCCCGGCTGTGCCGCTCCCGGTCCCTGGCTTGCGGCCGGTCTGTTTCCGCCCCTCAAGGCGGAGGTTACTACGGCGCTAATTAATGCCCAATCAGCAGGTTACACGGATTACCTTTGATGGTTCTATTCCCCTCTGGCAGATTGCCCGAGGGCCTCGGTGACCCTATAATCAAAGCACTCTAGGCATTCTCCGTCCAGGTTCGTGAAGGATAGGCGTAGGTGCGTTTTGCGCTTTTTCGTCGCACGCGACCGGTATGCGAAAGTGCCTCCAAATCGCTCTGATGACCGCAGTAGTGGGGAACTTCGCTCCCCGCATGTGGGGAATGCAGGCGGAAGTCGGGTCTGACTCCGTGATTACATCTACAACCGACGATTCGGGACGGACGATTTACGTGAACGAGTCCGTTCCGAGAACTCCGGGCAAACGGTCCCAGGCGGCTGCGCCGCAGGGCTCACTAGTGTTCTGGAGCGTCAAGGAACACCGCTGGAAGCCGGTTCCTTCGGCCAATGTTCGGGCGGCGCGCTCGGCCGCAGCCGAGGTGAACGAGTATCTCGGCGTGGACAGTGCCGCGGGCCGGGGCCTACCGAATCTTTCCCGAAGCTTCGCGCAGACCGACATCGCCACGGCCATCGAACAAGCGGCGGCGCGCCACAATGTGGATCCCAATCTGGTTCGCGCCGTGATCAAGGTGGAGTCGAATTTCAATCCCAATGCAGTCTCACCCAAAGGTGCCATGGGTTTGATGCAGCTGATGCCGCAGACCGCCCGGCAGTTGAACGTGTCCAACCCCTTTGATCCCGAGCAGAACGTGGAAGCCGGGGTGCGCCGTTTGAAACAGCTGATGGAGAGCTACGGTGGCGATGTGAAGCTGACTCTGGCGGCCTACAACGCCGGTCCAGGCGCCGTGGCGCGGAGTTCGGGTGTGCCCCATTTTGTTGAGACACGTAATTACGTCAAGCGGATCACGCAGCTCTATTACGGCAGACACGACGCCGGAGATCGGATCTTGGGGGGACCCCTGCATGACCCGATCCATGTGCAACGCGATTCGCGAGGCGTGCTTTATATAAGCAACACGGACTGATCGCACAGCATCTCAGGTTCAACTGCGATCCTAAATTTCAGAGCGCCCACGGGCCTTACATTGACGAATCCAGGTCGAAGAGGACGCGTGCTGGGTTCAGGTGCGGCTTTTCTCGTGCTGCTCCTGGCTTCGCCCCTGAGCGCCCGCCCGCACCGGTCCGAGGCTTGGGCACGATTGCAATTCTCATCCGCCGAGCATCTCGAACAGATGCTTGAGACGCGCCCCGTGCGAGAGCGAGAGCGCGCAGATTACCAGAACGTAATCAACGCCTATCGTAGGCTCTACCTCGAAGCCCCCGCTTCGACGAAGGCCGACCCCAGCGTTTTTGCCGTCGCGCAACTGCTCGAAGAAATGGGCAGGCGTTTTGAGGACGAGGAACTTCTCCATTCGGCGATTCAGCAGTACGAGTTTCTTCGTCGGCAATATCCCGGGAGTACGTCGCGGTTTGCCGCGTTATTCCACATCGGGGAAATCTACAAAGAAGATCTTCACGATCGAGCGCATGCCCAGGAGACATTCCAGGAGTTTCTGCATCGCTATCCGAGGAACCAATTTGCCGCGGAGGCGCGCAAGGAACTCGCCCAGTTAGCCTCCCAGCCCGAGTTACGATCGGCTCCGCACCGGCAAGAGGCGAGCGCCACCACGGCTGGGGACGACGGCGAGAACCAAGCGGACGAGGATCGTTCGCGAGCACCGGATAATCAGGATGCGGTGCGCCCGACGGATGGGGGCCGGAGCAAGTTCGTCCGGGTTACGGGCATTCGCTCTTGGGCGACCGCGGAGGGCACACGGGTCGCGATCGAATTAGACGGCCGGGTGCGATACGACTCGCAACAGATCGAAAATCCTCATCGCGTGTTCTTTGACCTGTTCGACACCCGTTTGGATCCGGAGGTGTTCGACAAGAAGCTCGATGTATCCCCGGGCTTGGTCAAGCGGATCCGGGTTTCCCAGTTCAAGCCGCACCAAGCGCGGATTGTTTTAGAAGTGGATGGGGACCTGGACTTCGAAACCCGGCTGGTATCCAGTCCGCCGCGTCTGGTGATCGAGCTGCGCAATAAGCTGGCGCCCACGATCTGGGTGGCCAAAGACGGTTCTTCGGTCGCGCCGGCGAAAGAAACTCAATCGAGCCCCGTCTCTCCGCCCCGGGCGGCGGATGATTCTCAGGATAGGGCGGCCAAGATTTCGGAAAAGGATCAGGCGGGAGGTTTGAGCACTGCGGCCAAAGCCTTAGGAGCGGGCCTGCGCCCCTGTCCAGATCCGCATTCTTCCCTCTGCTCGGCTAGCGCTGGCGCTCCGGCTGCAACCTCGGTCGTAGTAACCAGCAAGGGTGTGAAGAAGACCATCGTGGAGGCCGATGAGGATGATTCTCCCAGGTCCACAACGGCCGCGGCGGACGCATCCGAGCCGCCAGCATCGGTCCATCCGTTGACTTCCCCGTCCCCCGCCGCCAAGGACAAAGTCAGCGGCAGCAAACCGACGAAGAATGGTTCTCGGGACAGCCTCGATGCTCGCGAGGCCCAGCCCATGGCCAGCGGCGATCGGTCGCTGACCCGAGTGCTGGGTTTGAAAATCGGCAAGATCGTGATCGACCCCGGCCACGGAGGCCATGACACGGGAACCATTGGTCCGCACGGGCTGGAAGAAAAGGATCTCGTTCTCGAAGTCAGCCTGCGGTTAGGCAAGCTGCTCGAATCGCGTTTGGGAGCGCAGGTTATCTACACCCGCGACGACGACAGCTTTGTCCCGCTCGAGACGCGCACGGCGATCGCCAACCGCGAGGGCGCCGACCTGTTCATCTCCGTGCATGCCAATTCGAGCCGTGATCCCCAGGCTCGGGGAGTTGAAACTTATTACCTGAACTTTACCTCCTCGCCCGAGGCGCTCGAAGTGGCGGCGCGGGAGAACGCGGTTTCCGAGGAGTCCATCCACGAATTGCAAGACTTGGTAAAACAGATTGCTTTGAAAGAAAAGATCGAAGAATCGCGGGAATTCGCCGTCGACGTGGACCAGTCTCTGCATGGGGGCCTGAAGACAAAGAGCCCGGGACTGCCCGACCGGGGCGTGAAGAAGGCACCGTTTATCGTACTGATCGGCGCCAACATGCCTTCCATCCTGGCCGAGATCTCCTTTCTTAGCAACCCGGCGGAGGAACGGCGCCTGAAGACCGCCGAGTATCGGCAACGCATCGCCGAAGCGCTCTACCGGGGCATTGCAAAGTACGTGAACGGCCTAAGCGGGGTAAAGGTGGCCAGCCGGATGGAGAAGACCGAGGCGCCTTAGAAGGGCGCAGGTCGTGATCCGTTAGGAGCTGGATTCGGTCCCCATTCTTCGCGTCACGGTTGAGACGGCCTCCCCTACTGGAAACTTTCCTTCCGCCCCGGTACTCTAACAAGTAGTAGAGTCTTGCCAAGATTCAGTATCTTTCGGATGAAATTCTCCCGGCTCATCCCGGTTGCCCTCCTTGGTGTGTGTTTGTCCTCTACCGGCCTCGCCGGTGGTGTTCCCGGCCAGAATGTCCGCACGTCGCAGATCCTGCCGTCGAGCTTCGCCGGCTGGCAGCTTTCCGGGGCCTTCGCGACGAGCGTCGATCCTGCGACGGCCGATCCGGTCAACAGGCCGGTGCTCGAAGAGTACGGATTTCGCGATTTTCAGGCGGGTACCTACACGCGAGACGATGGACGCAAGCTGAGCCTAAAGGCCGCTCGTTTCACCGACGCCAGCGGCGCCTTCGGCGCTTTTACCTACTATCAGACGCGGCCGATGCTCGAAGAAAAGATCGGAGATCAAGCCGGGTCCCTCAACGAGCGTGTGCTCTTCTATCGCGGAAACATCCTCATCGATGCGGTGTTTGAGCGGCTTTCGGCCATGTCGGCGGCTGAGCTCCGTGAGCTGGCAGCCAGTCTTCCCCTTCCGGCCGGAGAGACGCGCAATTTGCCGGTTTTGCACGCTTACTTGCCCCGGCCGTCCTTTGTCAGGAACTCGGCAAAGTATGTGCTGGGACCGGTGACGCTCGAACGGCTGAATTCGCCCATTTCCGCCGACCTCGTCGATTTCAGCCGCGGCGCCGAAGTGGTGCTGGGGAATTACAACGCATCCGGCGGGGAAGCGACTTTGATGTTGGTTTCTTACCCTACTCCGCAGATTGCAGCCGACCACTTGCGGAAGATCGAGGCCGCCTTCGGCAATCCGGGTGGGAACGTCGCGCCGACCTATGAAAAACGCACGGGACCGATCGTGGTGGTGGCTCAAGGGCCGCTCTCGCTGAGCGAGGCGAAGTCTCTGCTGGCTTCGGTGAATTACGACGCCAATGTCACCTGGAACGAAAACACCTTCTTCACCAAAAAGGACAACCTCGCGAACCTTCTGGTGAATGTCATCATTCTTTGCTTCATCATTGTCGGCTTCGCCTTGGTGGTTGGAATCGCCTTCGGCGGGGTCAGGATCCTGACCAAGCGCATCTTCCCCGAGCGGGTATTTGATCGACCCCAGGATGTGGAATTCATCTCCCTGCACCTGTCGGAAAACGGCTCTGAACCAAAGGTAAGTTCATCAATTAAGAGTATTTAGGCTTTAGCACAGTTTTTCTGTCTCAGAATGACACTCGAGCCATCCTCGCCAACCCCTTTGTAAAATATTGAAAATAAAGGTATTATTTCTTAAAAATTCCTTGACACGGGCTTTTTTCGGCTCATAAGATTTCGCCAGAAAGTTTTGACGGCCGATTCCTCCGTCGGAACTATTCTCCCTTGAAGAAAAGGCCACCTTCGTTGCCGAGGTGGCCTTTCGATTCGATACGGGCATTGTTGGCTTGATGCTCGGCTGGCTTATTTATTACCCTTGGCGGTCGGGCCTTAGTCGGTCTGTCGAAGCGGAGGGAAGCATGTTCTGTGATCGATGCGGAGCTTCGGTCGAAGCGGATCAGCGGTTTTGTGGCCGCTGCGGAAGAGAGTTCACGGGCAGCGCGAGCGGACCGGTTCTGGCCTTTCCCCGCCGCAACCGCGTCGGGGAGCACATTCGGTTGCTCGGGATTCTGTGGCTGGCGCTGTCCGCTTTGAACGCGGTCGGCGGCCTCGTTCTGTTTGTTCTGGCGAACACGCTGTTCCTGCATTTGTCCGAGATGGGCGCCCCCCAGGGCACAACCGAGTGGCTGCGTCCCTTCCTCAGCGTGATTGCAATCCTCGTCGCTGGCAAAGGTTTGGCTGGCTTCTTTGCAGGATGGGGTTTGCTGCAGCGGGAGAGCTGGGCGCGCATGCTGACCCTGGTCCTGGCTTTTCTGGCGCTCATCAATGTTCCGTTCGGCACAGCCCTGGGGATTTACACGCTATGGGTATTATTGCCGGCCGACTCGGAGGCGGAATATCGCGCGGAGACCGCGACCGTTAGGGCGGCGTGAGATTGTTCCCGGATCTCTACGGACTTCGCTGGCAATCTCCCCGTCAACTGCGATGAACCGACTTGGTCTCTCGCTTCTTTCTTTCTTTCTTTCTTCCTTCCTTCAGGGCAACACGGGCTTAATACCCGTGAGTTCGCAGAAGTCGATCAAGGCGGGATAAAGATCAGCTCCATAACCGAGGCAAGCGTATTCGTTGGTCCAGCTCTCGAGCATGCGATCGACATTGCCATGAGCGGTGACAAACCCATGCGGCCAGAAGGGTATGCCACATTCGTCGAGGCGCGACTGAACTTGCTTCTTGGGCGGCTCAAAGATCGAGGCGCGAACGATGACCATCTGAAACTCGCCCTGGACGCGACCCAGACGAGCTAGGACTCCCTCTCCCACCTTACAGATGAGCTTGACCGAGAGTCCCCCGGCGTCCCCTTCGGTCGGGATGCCGTGTTCGGAGAAACCGGCGGGGCCGAGCGTCCCGGCAAGCGACGGAGGACACGCCCCGTCGCCGATGATCTTGATCTCCTTGCTCTTCTTGTCGATGTGCTGAAGGTCGCCATAATACACGCGTTCCTTGCTGAGCTTGGTCAGGAGCAGCACGGTGAGAGCCGTGTTGAAGTCTCCCAGGGTGGAGGTTCCAAACCCATCCTCGAGCATCATGCTTTGGGCAAAGCAAGTGGCCGAATAGTCGTCGCCTAAACCGGGAAAAGACTGGATGGTGTAAAAGTCGAATTTCTCTTGCTCGACCAGCTTCTTGAGAGCCAAATAAAGGCGCATCGAACGTTCGTTGACCAGGTTCTCGTCGGGTAGCCTGCGAAAGAGCTTTTTCATGCGAAGCTTGAGTCGCGAGATTTCCCTAGCAGAGACAGCTTCGGCGGCACGAATCAGTTCAGTAGTGTCGCGCGAGTCGATATCCACGCCAAACATACGCATCCACTGGGAGGGATCGGCGACACCGCAAGTTTGACCCATACCGCGGCCGCCGAAGGCCCCTATCGTAGACATATTGAGCAGATTCTTCAGATGAGCGGCCCGGGCATAGCTAATGATGCTGAGGATGGTGTCGGAGTCGTCCGTGTCACCATAGACGAACTTGTGAGGCACACCGATTTCGAGCAGGCCGCCATGCATCACCAACCCACCTACCGGACGCCAGCCTTGCGAGCCCGGGTGAGTCCAGAGGAGGACTGATTTTCCACTGGCCACGTAATCGCGAATGGCTGCCACCAAATGAGCCGCCCAGACCCAGGTCCCGGAAAACAGTACTACCAGATCGATCTCATCGTTCGACTTCATCTCGTGCATGGCCTTTCGGGCCTCTTCTTTGCTCGCAACGACCACGTCGTGGGCGACGATTTTCATGCCAGCTTGGACCAGGGCCTGCTTCGACCGTCTGACGATACCCGAGTCGATGAAGGGAACTCCCATGGGATCTTTCAGCCCGTCTTTGTGCACCCCGTACACGATGAAGCCGATGGTTGGCTTGATCAATTTCTTCCTCCTGTGACATCAATTTTCAAGCTTGTTCTACAGCCGCCGACCGCAGCTGCCGGTAGCGATCCGCTTGATCACGATAACTGGCGGCGATGGCCGGATCGGGATCCCAAACAGCGCTTTCCCCGACTAGGCCGGCGACTGCCTGGCCGATGCTCTGGTATTCGCCAACGGCCACACCGGCCAGGATGGCGGTGCCGAGGCATACGGCTTCCTGCCGGCTCATGACATGCAGCCGGCGACCGGTAAGAGCTGCCCTCAATTCCAGGCCGAGGGCCGAGCCTGTGCCCCCCCCGGTGGCGTAAATGTCCTGAAATCGCCCGACCGCTTGTTCGAGTCCTTCGCTTACGATGGATAACTCACAGGCCAATCCTTCGAGAATGCCCTTGTACAGGTGCGCGCGGCTGATACTAGGATTGAGGCCGGCGATGAAACCGCGAACCCGCGGGTTGAAGTCGGGATTGCAAGTTCCAATCAGGTGCGGAGTGATGCACAATCCCGTCGGGCCAGGCGGGGCGTGGGCCTCCAAGACCGCATAGTGGCGGGCTTCGCCATCCTCGGCTTGAGCAGAAGAAGTTACCTCGCCCGCTCCGTTCGAATAGAGCAAGTCATGAAACCATTTCAGCATGATTCCCGAAGGGAAGTAGGCCAGGGTGACGAACTTGTCGGGAACCACGTGGCAATAGGAGTTGAGAGCGCATTCCCGCGCTCGTTCGCTAAGACTGGGAACCTCGGTGACCGCCACCAGGCATTCGTACGTGCCCATCGAATCGGAAACCCGGCCCCCGCCGATTACGCCGGCACCGAGTGCGCCGCAAGGCTGATCGTGGCCCCCGAGCACGACCGGAGTTCCCGCCCGAACCCCGAGGTGGCCGGCGCTTGCAGCCGTCAGCTTTCCCACGATCGTGCCTGCGGGAACCGCCACGGGAAGACGGCCTGGGTCGAGCCCAGCCGCGCGGAGAATCTCATCCGACCACGCCCGCTTCTGGACGTCGAAGGCCAGGAAGCGTGACGCCAGCGAATAATCTACATAGCCCGGGAGCCCCATCTTTTCGAGGAGGTAGCCGATCAGAGTCAGGAACGAGCGGGTGGCAGCAAACATTTCCGGTCGGTGCTTGCGCAACCAGAGAATTTTGGGAATGGGGTACATGGGATGGGCCATGAGCCCGGTGATTTGAAAGAGGCGTTGGCGTCCGATGGTGTCTTCGCACCAGCTCGACTCCTCTAGAGCACGGCTGTCCTGGTTGAGAATGGCATGGCCGAGCGGGCGGCCATCGTTATCCACGGGAACAAAAGTCTCCCCATGCGAACTGAGACAAAGAGCCTGCACCGGGTCGGCGCGATCTTGAGCCACGGCACGAGAGGTGGAGCAGAGCGCGCTCCAGAACGTTTCCGGATCCATTTCGGCAAAGCAGGGACGAGGAAACTCCGGCCGGTAGCCAGACGCGCGCTTGGCTAGGATTTGCCCGTCGGCGGCGAACAGCACAGCTTTACAGGCGCTGGAACCGATATCGACCGCCAGCAGGCTCATGTTTCCCTACTCCCGCCGGTCGGCGGCAAACTTACCTGCTCTCGCGCCGATGCGCTAACCGGCCCGCCATCTAGAAAGCATCTCGATCGTTCGACCCTGGTCTGATTGCCTGGAAGCATTAAGCGTTTCGGTGAACGAGTTCGGGCTGGTTCAACGCCATGCGTGCTTGCTGAAGGAACAATTCCATGTTGCGGGCTTGGAAAACATTGCGGCCGAAGAACACACCGGCAGCGCCGGCTTGGGCTACGCTGCGGACCACCTCGAGCGCTTCCTCGTCGGAGGCGCAGCGGCTTCCCCCGAGTACCAGGATGGGGATGGAGCAACCTTCGATGACCGTCCTCATCGAGGCCGGGTCGCCGGTGTAATCGGTCTTAATCGCATCAGCTCCCAGTTCGGTCGCCATTCGCGTATGCAGCTTGAGCCACTTCGGTTCGCCGGGATTCTCTACATGCTTGCCCCGGGCCAGGGACTCGACAATCAATGGAATGCCAATGCGCTCGCACTCGCGCGCGACCTCTGCGGTGCGGGCGACCTCTTTGCTCTCGAAGTCGGCGTCGCCCGTGCCCACCACCATATAGGTCAAAACCGCGTCTGCTCCCTGACGCAGCGCATCTTCCGGCCGGGCGAGCAACGAGCTCCGCAGGGCGCCGTTTCCGTTATTGGCGATGGCCGACCACACCGTAGTCCAGTCAATACGGGCAATCAGAGCCGGCAGCGGGCCCGGAAGCGGGGAGTCGGCGAACCGCCGGATGAGGCCAAGATTCAGCAGGAT
>DATJVZ010000149.1:0-3446 GCA_035501575.1 Terriglobales bacterium
AGGCCGATTGCCATTCCTATCCCCGACCGATACAATCTTGGGTGATCAAACCCCCGCGCCACGAGGATGATTGAGAAAAGTCATTGCCATTTATCCTGGCTCGTTTGATCCCCCGACAAACGGTCATTTGGACCTGATTGAGCGGGGAAGCAAGATCTTCGATCAACTGATCGTGGCAATTCTTCGCAATCTGGACAAAGCCCCATTGTTCGGCCTGTCGGAGCGTGTGTTGATGCTGGAAGCCATGACCGAGGATTTCAGCAACGTGCGCGTGGACACCTTCGACGGCTTGACCGTCGATTACGCCGCGAAAGTCAAGGCCGGGGCGGTGCTTCGCGGAATTCGGGCGATTAGCGACTACGAATACGAGCTGCAAATGGCGCTGATGAACCGCAAATTGCAGCCGAATCTCGAAACCGTGTTCATGATGCCGGCGGAACAATATTCCTACTTGAGTTCGCGACTGGTACGAGAGATTGCCCAATTGGGCGGCTCGATCAAGGGCTTGGTGCCAGACTTGGTCGAGCGCCGGCTGCGGGAAAAGCTGGACCCCGCTGTCAAACTCGAGTACGCAAGAAATCCCAGGCCGAGGAAACGAGGATGACCCCTACCCCAGTAGCTGCCCCCACCATTCGACTTACCGACCGCATCAATCGCATTGAGCCTTCGGCGACGCTGGCGGTGGTGAACGAAGCTGACAAGCTGCGACAGCAAGGCATAGACGTCGTAGACTTTGGCGCCGGGGAGCCGCATTTCCCAACCCCCCAGCACATCAAAGATGCAGCTGTGGTTGCCATTCAAAGTAACTTCACCAAATACACGCCCGTTGGGGGGACCTCCGAGCTGCGCGATGCGATCGTGCATCGCCATGCCGTGGATTTTGATTCCGACTACCGACGGGAAGAGGCGGTCGCCTCGGTCGGCGGCAAGCATGCCATCTTTAATACCATCCAAGTTCTAGTCGATCATGGCGATGAGGTCATTCTTCCCGTACCTTACTGGGTTTCCTTCAAGGATATTGTGCGCTATGCCGGGGGGGATTGCGTTCTGGTCGAGGCCGACGAGAGTCAGTCTTTCCGCATCACGGCGGATATGATCGAGCGTCGTCTGACCGCTCGCACCAAGCTGATCATCCTGAACTCGCCCGCGAATCCCTCGGGCGCCGTCATGTCACCCGAAGACATGGCCGAGGTGGTGCGCATGGCGCATGAGCGCGGCATCTGGGTGATGTCCGACGAGTGCTATGTGTACCTGAACTATACTCCGCAGCGCTTTTCGGTGGGCTCGTTGCGCGACTTCCGGGAGCGCATGGTGATTGTGGGGTCGCTTTCCAAGACCTATGCCATGACCGGATGGCGTTTAGGCTATAGCTTGGCCCCTGCGGCCGTCGCCAGCGCAATCCAAAAGTTGCAAAGCCAGTCAACCTCCAATCCGACGTCCATCGTGCAGAAAGCAGCCGTAACGGCGTTGAAGGGTCCGCAGCAGTGCGTCACCGAGATGCGGGCTGAATACATCAAGCTGCGGGACCACGTGGTCAATGGGCTACGTTCGATTCCCGGGATCACCTGCACCTTGCCCGAGGGGGCCTTCTACGCTTATCCCAATGTTTCCCCCTTCTTGGGCCGCGGTACGATTCGATCGGCATCGGAATTAGCCGGCAAACTACTTCGGGAAGCTCATGTCGCCACCGTGCCGGGGGAGGGCTTCGGTACCGACCATCATCTTCGCGTCTCCTATGCAACTTCGATGGCGGAGCTGGATCGTGGTCTGGAGCGTATGCGTAAGTTTCTAGCGGCCATCTAAGACTTCTCCCACGGTTTCCCGACCCGAGTTTTCGACCATGCGCGACCTGTACCCTCTCCTGATGTCGCCTATCTTCGACCCGCGCCCCTGGGGAACGCGGGACTTGTCGCCGATCTATCCCCACCATCGCTTTGCCGAAAAAATTGGCGAGGCCTGGCTGACCGGAGACCATTCGAAGGTGGCGAACGGGTGGTTCGAAGGCCAGTCGTTGGCCAAGTTGAGCAGTGAGTACGGGCGCGACTTGGTTGGCGAAAGCGCTCCCGAGCCGGCGCGTTTTCCGCTGCTCGTCAAGTTTCTGTTTCCCTGCGAAAAGCTTTCGGTGCAAGTACACCCGGATGACGAGACCGCTGTGAGGCGGGGATGGGCTTGCGGCAAAACCGAGTGCTGGTACGTGGTTCATGCCGAGGCCAGCGCCCAGGTCGCGCTGGGACTCAAACCGGGAGTTACCCGAGCACAGTTTGAACGTTCCATCCGGGAAGAACGGGCGGAAGAGCTCTTGAACTGGATCGACGTACGAACCGGGGAAATGATTTATGTTGCCGGAGGTACGGTCCACACTTTGGGGCCTGGTTCGATTATCGTAGAAACCCAGCAACCCTCCGACACAACCTATCGGTTGTATGATTATGGCCGGCCGCGCGAGTTGCACCTGACGGATGGATTATCCGCTCTAAAAGAAAGCGTACGCTCGGGTAAGGTCGTCCGATCGGCCCCGAGCAAAATTCACGGCGAGGGCAATCGCCATTGGCGGCTCATTGCTTCGCCTTATTTTGTGGTGGAGCGGTTCGAACTGAACCAGCCGTACGAGCTTCGACCTCAAGGCCGGCGTTCGGCTCAGGTTTTAGTGGTGATCGAGGGGTCCGGTGTCCTTGAATCGGAAGCGGTTGAACCCATGGCGATAACCAAGGGAGACGCCGTGGTGGTGCCCGCGTCGCTCCCCGGCTTTCGGGTCCAGCCGCAGCCCTCAATCGGGTTCCTCAAGTCGTCCTTGCCGAGTCAAGACATGCCGGAACCGGTGACCGAGCTATGACTCCCTTCTCCGAGCCCGGCCCCCATTACCACTGGCCGCCAGGGAACGATGAGAAAGGCTTCGCTTAGGGGCGACGAACGAGGTGCGTGAAGCCTTGCCGAAAACCGATCCCCATTTCTATCCGGTAATCCTCGCCGGAGGCCGAGGTACTCGTTTCTGGCCGATGAGCCGCAAACGTCGCGCCAAACAACTCCTGGCCTTGGATGGCCGCGAGACCATGATTCAGCAGACGGTTCGGCGCTTGCTGCCGCTCGCTCCCGCCCAGCATTTTTGGGTCATCACCAACCACGACTTGCGACGGGAGCTCGGACGCCAACTTCCGCGGCTCAGCCAGCGGCAGATCATCGCCGAGCCGGTGGGAAGAAACACGGCGCCGGCCGTCGGCTTGGCGGCATTCTTGCTTCTCCGCAATGATCCGGCCGCCCTGATCGGCATGTTTCCTTCCGACCACGTAATCGAGGGCGACTCCCACTATCGCGAACTGGTGCGCAGGGGAATAGAAATCGCTCGCTCCGGCGAGAACATCGTCGCCCTCGGCGTTCGTCCAACCCGTGCCGAGACCGGCTACGGCTACATTGAAGCCGGCACGGCAATCAGCCCGGGAGTGCTGCGC
>DATJVZ010000150.1:0-17855 GCA_035501575.1 Terriglobales bacterium
GATTTTGTTCTTTTCGCAGGCTTTCTGAAACTCACGAACAATGCGATCCCGCTCCGCGGGTTTGGCATCGATGGGAACCAGGTCGTTGTCGTGCAAGTTCACACCCCAGGCACCGACTTCTCCCAGCAGGGAAACGAGCTCGACCGGGGGCTTCGCTTCGCGAACCGCATCCCCAAAGGGATCGCGCCCGCGATTGCCGACCGTCCAGAGCCCGAAAGAGAATTTGTGTTCTGGCCGAGGCTGGTAACTGCCTTTCGTCATGAGGCTCCTTTTCTCGCTCCGTCGCGGGGAGTTCGCGCGGGCTCGCTACCATTGAAAATCTCTTTGGTCGCGGGATAAACCCGGCGATAGGCGGAATAGCTTTCATTCATGACCGTCACGGCTTCCGGCTGCGGGCGCAGACGCGTGGTAACCCGCACATTCGCCGCACAGGCGGCATCTACGCTCGGCCAAAGGCCGGCGCCTACCCCGGCCAGAATCGCCGCTCCGTAGGCCGCGCCTTCCTCGGCCTCAACGATTTCCACCTCCTGTCCATAGACGTCAGCCTGGATTTGTCGCCATGTCGCCGAACGTGCGCCTCCTCCTCCCAGGCGGATGGTCTCGACCGGAACCCTCATTTCCTCCAAGATGCTGAGGGAACTACGCAGACTGAACGCGACTCCTTCGAGGATGGCGCGGATGATGTGGGCGCGAGTATGGTTCGCCGTAAGGCCGACGAGCGCCGCACGAGCTTGCGGGTCCAGATGGGGGGTGCGTTCCCCCATCAGATAGGGAGTCCACAGCAGACCCTCGGCGCCGGGAGCAATCTTGCCGGCTTCCTCACTCAGCCTCTCGTACGGGTCGCGTGCACCGTCGGCGCCTACGCCGAACTGGTCGCGGAACCAGCGCAGAGACAATCCAGCGGCCTGGGTCACTCCCATGACATGCCAACGTCCGGGAATGGCATGACAGAAGGTGTGCACCCGTCCTTTGGGATCGATCGCAGGGTGGTCGGTAGCCGCGAAGACCACGCCCGAAGTACCGATGGTCGCGCTCACCGCCCCAGGGGTGACGATGCCCATGCCGAGCGCTCCGGCCGCCTGATCGCCCGCGCCGGCCACAACCCGTGTGCCGCGCCGAAGGCCGGTGGCCGCAGCGCCCTCCGCGGAGATTCTGCCGCATAGGCACGGAGACTCAAAAACGGCGGGAAGCAAGCGATCGTCGATCTCCGCCAACTGAAGCATCTCGTCCGACCAACGCCGGATTCGAACATCCAGCATCAAGGTACCGGACGCATCCGCTACATCCGTGGCGCGATCCCCGGTAAGGCGGAAACGAGTGTAGTCCTTGGGCAAGAGGACGGAGCGAACGCGCTTCCAGTTTTCCGGCTCGTGCTCACGGACCCAGAGAAATTTCGTCAGCGTAAAATTGCTGAGGGCCGGGTTGCAGGTGAGTTGAATGATTCGTTCCGCACCGATCTTCTGATTCAATTCCCGGCACTGTTCTTCGCTGCGAACATCGCACCAGATGAGAGCGGGGCGGACCGGCCGATCCTGCCCGTCCAGCATGACGGCACCGTGCATTTGCCCGGACAGGCCCACACAGGCGATCTCGTCGGCATCGAGGTTGGCCTGGTGGAGCACCTTACGCACCGCAAGGCTCGCGGCCCGCCACCAGTCCTCGGGTTGCTGTTCAGCCCAGCCTATGTTCGGAGAGGCAAATGGGGCGTGATCTTCGGTGGCCGAGGCTACCACTCGGCCCAATTCGTCGATGACGAGTGCGCGTGTGCCGCCCGTACCCACGTCGATGCCGAAGGCATACATGTCGCGATTTCCTGCCTAACCCTAGTCGCGCGTGCCGCCCTGATAGGGCAAGCTAAATCGCCGAGCCGGGTCCCGCGACTTAGAGACCGGGAACGGGTGGACAGCCGGGAAATTCGAGTAGGTATTTATTGCCCATGTAGCCGAGATACTCGATTCCGATCTTGCTGGTGAAGAAGCCGTCGGCGGTCAGTTCGCGGAGAAGGGAAAAAAAGCCGATGCCGGGAGCCAGGCTGGGGTCTTTCTCACCGTTCGCCCGGTAGGCAATAAGATCCAGGATCTCCTTTTGCTCGACAGGCGAACATTTAGTATAGACGTTATCGAAGCGCTTTTGGCACGTGGCATCCAGCCAGATGATCCCTCCGCCTAGACGTTGCTGATAGTCTTCATTCTCGCTGGTCAACAGATCGATAAATTCGGGTGCGCCCGCTTCTACCGCCCCTCCCCAACGGCCGTCAGGGGGGATGATCGCCTGGCAGAGGGCTCGAAGCGTGGCGTACTCATGCGCGTTGAAGAATCTTGGTGCATACGCTCCGGCAGTTGCTCGCGCTTTCGCCCCCTGGACGGTGTTGTGAACCGCTTCGGCCGTTTGCCGCGGAATCAGCCGAATCAGCGCCGAAGCCGGTACCGCAGCCAGGGTCTTTAGTAGGTTGCGTCTATCGATCCCCTCGGAACTCATGCGGCGATTCTCCTTATTCCCAGATTCTTCAGTAAAAAAGATTACAAACTTCCTTGCTTGGCTTGCTGGAGCAGGTAGTCCGAGGCGCGCCAGGAAAGAGCCAAGATCGTCAGGGTCGGATTCTTGTCTGGGTTAGAAACGAAGGCCGCCCCATCGGTCACAAACACATTTTTCACGTCATGCGCCTGGCAAAATCCATTCAAGGCGGAGGTCTTCGGATTCGTCCCCATACGCGCCGTCCCCAACTCGTGCAGAATCACCCCGCCTACGGAAATGCGGTACGGGTAGTCACCGGTAGTCTCTACCTTCGTCAAGTAGGTTCCACCGGCTTGTTCTACGATCGCCCGGAATGTTTCTTGCATATCCTTGGCCATCTTGATTTCATTGTCGCTCCACTTGAAGTGAAAGCGCAGGACGGGGATGCCCCATTCGTCGGCCACGTCAGGGTCGATTTCGCAGTAGGTTTGAGCGTTAGGGATCATCTCACCCCGTCCCCCCAATCCGATGTAGTTGCCATAGCTATCGTGACACTTTTGTTTCAGTGCCGATCCGTAGCCTTCCGACTGTCGGCATATATTGTTGAACTGTCCGACGCGGGGCATCCCGCGCCCACCGCCAAACTCGACATGATACCCACGCAAGAAGTCATTCTTGCGGTCAAATTTCCACCACGGGATGTACATGTGCATGCCCCCCACGCCGTCATGGTTATGAGGCGGCACTTTTTCCAGTTGGGGGAAGTAGCCGTAGCCGCTCGAACCCACGCTGTCGGTCAGGTAGCGTCCGACCACACCGGAAGAATTGCCAAGTCCATCCGGGAAAAGCGTGGATTTTGAGTTCAATAAGAGCCGTGCCGATTCGCAAGCGCTGGCCCCAATGACGAATGCGCGAGCGCGAATCTGACGTTCCTGGCGAGTGGCCTTGTCTACGTAGGAGACCGCTTGCGCTTTCCCGTCCTTACCTACCAGAACCTCCCTGGCCATGGCATTGGGGATGAGCGTCATTCGGCCAGTCGCCATGGCGGGAGGAATCAGGACTTGGCTCGAACTGAAATTGGAGGCCGTCATGCACCCGCGTTCGCATTGCGCGCAATAGTGACAAGCGGGTCGCCCATTGACCTCCTTGGTGATAATCGCCAGGCGGGATGGAACACAGAGTATGTTCAGGTTGTTGCAGGCCTTCTTGATAATGGTTTCTGTGCAACGCGGTTTGGGCGGCGGAAGGAATACACCGTCCGGTGCGCTGGGTATGTTTTCCTTCGTGCCAAAAACTCCGATGTAGGACTCTACCTTGTCATAGTACGGTGCCAGGTCCTGGTAGGTGATCGGCCAGTCATCTCCCATTCCGTCGGTGGACCGTCCCCGAAAGTCAACCTCGGCGAAGCGTAGAGCGATGCGAGCCCAATGATTGGTTCGTCCGCCCACGATGCGGGAACGCAACCACATGAACTTCGTGTCAGGAGCCGTCGTGTATGGCTCACCCTTGATGGTGAAGAAGGCATTGGGCGCGGTGAATTCGTTGATATACGGGATGTTGTAGTACATGCCGGCGATTCCGGCGCCGCGGTGGGCGAGGTCATAGGGCCACACGTGCTCTTTGAAGTCCTTATTCGGATCGAGCGTGGGTCCGGCTTCGAGCATAACCACTTCGAGGCCACCCTCGGTTAGTATCTTCGCCGCCATGCCGCCGGCGGCGCCCGATCCTACGATGCATACGTCGTAGACTTTTGGAGAACGGATGACCTGCATGGATGAGCGACCTCGTTAATTCCCAAGTTTTGAAACCTAATCACATCCGTGCGCGGGCGAAGGCAACACAGCGGATCACATCGGGCTGCGGGTTTTCCACCGCGGCCTCGTACTCAATCGCGACCAGACCCGTGTATCCGCGCTTCTCCAGTGTCTCAACCACCGCTCGGCTCTTGGCGATGCCCGTGCCCAGGACGACGTTCTTGTCATCCCCTGAGCGCTCGACATCTTTAAGATGTACGAGTTGCAAGCGTGGCCACAGCTTGTCGAGGGCGTCGACCGGGTCATAGCCGCACGAAGCCATATGCCCCACATCCAGGGTCGCACCCACGGTAGGCGAAACAGTGTCGAGTGCTTTTAACACATCTTCCGGGCTTTCATATTCAAACCTGCGCCCGCGAAACCAATGGTTGTGAATGCCGAACTTTAAGCCTTCGCGGGTAAAACGCGAATCCACCATCTTCAGCGCCGGATCGACAGCCGAACCGGAAACATGGTTCACACCGAGTTCCTGGGCAACGCGGATGGTTGTGTCGATGTCTTCTTCGGTCTTAATGCCCCCCGCAAAGTATGACACCGCCGTGACTCCTCCGCGAGCGAGCTTCACACGCAGGCTCTTGACGGCATCCAGCTTGACCGCCGGAAGGAAGTAATTCGGACTGGACAATTCGATTTGTCGGATGTGAAGGGCCCCCAAGTCTTCGATCATCTGATCCTCGGTAAGCCCGCGATAGGTATAGGTACCAATTCCGAGTTCGAAGCGAGCGTTCTGGGCTCTGGCCGTGCGGAGAGCCAGTATTCCCCCGCCAACGGCCGCGATAAACCTGCGCCGAGTGAGCATCGGTTCCTTTCCCTCCAACCCTCGATTCAGAGTCGCCGTAGTTCCTTAGAGTAGGAGCGCAGCTGGACGCCGCCCAAGGTCGGTGCGGTCACCGAATCCCCAGCTCTTTGGCCAGACCTTTCACGAAATTCAGTCCTTGATGGGCAAGTTCGTCGCCCGACGGGGCAAGGTCCCGCCAAATGGACGCAGCCGCAGCCAGCTCCGGTCCGGGTTCGGCAAAAGACTCGATGGTCAGCCATCCGTCGTAACCGACGTCGCGCAGCGTGGACAAAACTTTGCGCCACTCGACATGTCCGCTACCCGGAATGCCTCGGTCATTTTCGGAAATGTGGACATGTCCGAGATATTTCGCGACTCGTTTGAGCTCGGCCGCCGGCTTCCGCTCTTCGATGTTCGAGTGGAACGTGTCGAAGTGAATGCGAACGTTGGACGCTCCAATGTCGTGGACCAGCAGGGAAGCGTCCTGCAATGTGTTGAGAAAGTAGGTCTCGAACCGGTTGAGCGGTTCAATGCACAGGGTGACGCCGAGCTGGTTGGCCCGCGAGGCCACCCGGCGGAGGCCTTCGACCGCCCATTTCCATTCTTCTGGGGTTCGGCGAGCTCCCGTCATCAATCCCAGTCCGGCATAGAGCGGCCCGCACATGATCTTGGCGCCAAGCTCCGCCGTCCTTTCCACACAGCGGCTGAGAAAGTCGACGCCCTGGGCACGCACCTCGGGTTTGGTGCTCACCAGATGAAATTCGCGGGGCAAAACGCTGCAGGTCGTGCGCTCGAGCTTTAGGCGGTCGAGTGTCCGCTGCACGGCCGGTATGTCGGCCGGCTCTTCGGTCGAAAGGAACAGTTCCACCCCATCGAATCCCCACTTTTTCACGCGGGCCAACAAAGCATCGTGCTGCGGGCCCACGCGCGTCGTCCACACCATCAGATTGACGCCATATTTCACGGGGCACCTATTCGACTGAACGGCGCAGGCGGGTCGGGATGGGAGGCTGGCCTAGTAGCGCGCCGGGTGAGCCAAGCAAAAGGGAGGGCATCGTTAACTAAGCCATGAGACATGAATATCTTAGGAATACCTTAGCAATTGAAACGTTTCACTTTTTATCAAAGCAGAGATTGCTTGTCAAGAAGATTGTGGTCCTTGATGGATGCAACACGCGGGGTACAATGTTTGGAAGAAAAATACACCATCCCGGCGCCACGGCTGAGCGCCGATTCAGAACTTCCGTATTGTCCGTGAACCGCGAAAAGTGGCAATGAGCGTTTTTTGAGTGACTAGTCTTTCGCCATGCTCACGCCAAAGCTATTCATCCCCTAGAAGCCGCCTTCCCAGATACTGCCGAAAAATTAGGGTTGCAACACATTACACCTTATGGTGTAATATCGGACATGGATCAACTGACGAATGTGCTGACAGCCATTTCTCACCCGACTCGGCGCGCAATTATTGGGCAGCTAGCAAACGGACCGGCTCGATTCTTGGATATTGCAAAGCCGCACGACACGGCTTTGAACGCTGTGACGAAGCATCTCAAAATGCTCGAAAGAGCAGGGCTCATTGAGCGCGAAAAGCACGGTCGCGAGGTGCTCATCTCCTTTCGCGGAGAACCGCTTCGGGAGGTAGCAGGGTGGGTGCATGAGTACGAACGGTTCTGGAACGAGCGCCTCGATCAGTTTCAGCAGTATTTTCGCGACAAGAAGAGGAAGGAGAAAAGGTAATGGAGATGACCCTTGAATTTAAGCTCGAACGGACAATCCCAGCTCCCCTGACTGAGGTATTCGATGGATGGCTAGATCCGAAGATCCCTGGCAATCCCTGGAATGCAGCCGAGAAGCTGTTGCTAGATCCGAAAGTCGACGGCCTCTTTTTCTGGGCGCTCAAGGGGACGTCCCATTATGGCCGGTTCACGGTGGTCGAGCGACCGGCTCGGATTCAACACACGTGGGTATCGCCGAAAACCCTGGGAAAAGAGTCGACGGTGACCGTGACCTTCGAGAAAAAGGGAGACGAAACCCTGATGACCCTGGTGCATTCCAACCTTCCGGATCATGAGCTGGCAAGAGGGCATGCGAAAGGTTGGAAGTACTTTCTGGAAATCTTTTCCGAGCAATTTGGAAGTGGCTCACGCAAAGAGTACCGCTGGGATGAGGCTCATCCGGCTGGGAAGAGATATTGTCCGCTTTACGCCGCCCGGGCTGAAACGACAACGGGAAACCACAACGGGAAAAACAATGGCGCAATCGATTTTTGTCTACGAGACCTATATCCGCCACCACGCCGGAGAAGCTTTGGCAAGCACTGACAACGACCGAACTCTTGAAACGGTACTGGATGGGTTAGAGCATAGAGAGCGTTCAAGTCGCTTCTTGAAACCGGGGAAGTTGCTCTCATCGATAGGCCCAGACACATCAATGGAGCCCGAGGCTATGCAGGCAATTGAAGCCCTGGTGAGAGAGCCATCACGGCAAAGGCAATCAACGAAAAAGCGTCGCCTCGCCGAGCCTGTTATTGCAACCTCAGCGCAGGGTGAAGTGTGACTAGATGCTCAGTGGTATTTTGCCGCCACCGCCCAGCACGCGAGGCTCGAGATTCGAATCGCCTTTTCCGGGCCTCGAGCCGGTGGTTGACTCCCTGATTTTCAACTCTCCGGCCAAGCGGATGGTTACGGGGGCTCGATCGGCTAGCTTGGATTCGATTCGGTCCATGAGGAGATCGGCGCCTCTCTGTCCGATGGTATAGGCCGGCTGCGCCACGGCGGTTAGAGGCGGTTGCAGAACCTGGGTCGCAGGCATGTCATCAAAGATCGCAAGCGCTAGATCCTGGGGGCAGCGCAAACCCGATTCGGCCAGGGCTCTCATAACCCCGATGGTCATCAGGTTGTTCGAGACAAACAACGCTGTCGGCCGACGTTTGCTTAAAAGCAATTCCAATCCCAACTGATAACCGCTCTCCATGTGAAAATCGCCCTTGCGGATCAGTTCCGGCGCAACTTTAATCCCCGCATCTCGCAATGCTGCCAGATATCCATTCAGCCGCTCGCGGCCGGTCTGCAGATTCAAGTTTCCGGCCACGATTCCGATGCGACGGTGGCCAAGCGCGATGAGGTGACGCACGCATTCCCGCGTCGCCGCGAAGTTGCCTACGGTGACCGAATCCACCTTCAGGCCGGGCGGCACACGATCGAGACAGACAAGGGGACCCCCCGTCTTCAGCATGTCGAGGATATGGGACGGCTTTTTCGGACCGGGTGCAACCACCAGCAAGATTCCGTCCACCCGCTGGCTCCTCAACACCGAGAAAGCATGCTTTTCTCGCTCCACGTGATCATCGGTGTTGAATGTCAAAAGCACATAGTTCCGCTTCAGCGCCGCATCCTCGGCGCCACGTACCATCTGCGCAAAGAAGGGGTTGGTGATGTCGGCCAAGACCATTCCGAGAATTCGGGTTTGTCGGAGCTTTAGGCTGCGCGCCACGAAGTTTGGGTGATAACCCGAATCTCGAATCACGGTCAGAACGCGTTCCCGGCGTTCCGGGCTGACTACCGCAGCACCCGTCAGGACGTTCGAGACCGTCCCCACGGAAACCCCCGATTTCTTCGCAATTTCTTTGAGAGTAATAACGTTCCGCCTCCGGCTGGTCGGTTGTTCGGTACTCCTCCCGGCATTCCCCTTTTTTAAGCTCGCATCAGATTATCAAAAAGCCGGCTCCTTGAAGTGGTTCATCTTCTTGACATGAATCTTGGCTTCCGATATAAGCGTTCTGATTGGAACGTTTCAATTTATGCTGGGAGATGGCCAAAGCGCGCCGGCAGGGAGCTCAGACCATGCCTTTTCGGACGGCCTGAACGATGGGTCCAGGCTGGCCGGGATCAAGTCGGCGGCCGCCACCCAAAGGCCGAGCGAGCGTCCGAGAAGTGGTGAGAGAGTCGAGGCCCGTTAGCCGTGACCGCCCAACGAAGCGCGTTCGGGGTGCCGCCAGGCAAGTCCTGGGCAGTGCTTTGGGCCGGGTTGCTGTTGGCTGTTCTTCTGTTTCAGCCAGAGCCAGACGCTCTCGGGCGGAGCGAGACCGGTCAAACAAGCCATCCACTCCGTCTGTTGATCCTGACCGGTGGTCACGACTTCGACGAGGACGCATTCTTCGGAATTTTCAAGGCGATGGATGGAATCTCCTGGACCCACGTGCGCTTTCCGCAAGAGGCGGAGGAAAAACTCAAGCCGGAAGCGGCCGATCAATACGACGTAGCCCTGTTCTACGACATGTATCAGAATTCCGAGCCGCATGGGAACGATTGGCTGAAAGTACTCGAAAAGGGCAAGCCCACGGTGTTCTTGCATCATGCCCTGGGATCGTACATTCATTGGCCGATCTACGGCGAAATCTTGGGTGGACATGCCAACTTCTTCCCCAACCAGGTCGTCGAAGGCGTGCCCAATTCCACTTATAAGCACGATGTAGCGTTTCGTGTGCACATCGCCGATCGCGACCACCCGATCACCCGCGGTCTCGAGGATTTCGACATTGTCGATGAGACCTACGATCACTACACGGTCAACCCCGATGTCCATGTGCTCTTGACCGTCGATCACCCCGACAGCGGCAAAGTCATTGCATGGACCCACACCTACAAGAACTCTCCGATTGTTTATCTCCAACTGGGGCATGGCCCTTCGGCTTATGACAATCCCAACTTCAGAAAAATACTGGAGCGCTCCATCCGGTGGGTAGCGGGGGATATGCCGAACCGTTGAGGCCAGCCGGGAAAACTGGCTCGAGTATGGCGAAGAGCGTTGTGTTGGTCGGTGCGCTAGACACCAAGAGTCAAGAATTCGGATTTGTCTGCGAACTGATTCAGGCACGGAGAATCAACACGGTTCTCGTCGATTTCGGGGTCCTCGGCGAACCGGGTTTGACGCCTGATATCTCGAACCAGGAAGTCGCTTTAGCCGGCGGCGGCAAGCTTCTAAACTTGCGGTCTTCTCGGGACAAGACTGAGGCCATGCGAGTCATGGCCGCCGGACTTGTCGTGATCGTTCGCCGATTACATCAGGAAGGCCGCCTGCAGGGCATCCTGGGCATGGGCGGAACAAGCGGCACCTCCATTGCCACGGAAGCGATGCGGGCGCTTCCGGTAGGAATTCCGAAATTGATGGTCTCTACGGTTGCCGGTAGCGATGCCTCGGGCTACGTTGGCACGCGCGACATAACAATGATGCCCTCGGTAGTCGATGTCGCGGGAGTCAATCGCATCAGTCGCCGCATTTACGCCAACGCCGCGGGGGCGATGGTGGGAATGGTCGAGACCGAGATCGAAACCCAATGCCGCACGGACGATAGGCCGTTGATTGCCGCCTCCATGTTCGGTAACACCACCCAATGCATCGATCGCGGTCGCGCCAATCTCGAAAGCCGCGGTTATGAGGTAGTTGTCTTTCATGCCACCGGAAAAGGCGGAAGGACCATGCAGGCCTTGGTCGAAGACGGCTTCATTCAGGGCCTCTTCGATGTGACGACGACGGAACTGGCAGACGAAGTGTGCGGTGGAGTTTTCAGCGCCGGCCCCGGCAGAGTTTACCTGGCCTCGAAAAAGAATATTCCCCTGCTTCTGGCCCCCGGCTGCGTCGACATGTGTAACTTTTGGGAACCTTCTGCGGTGCCGGAAAAATACCGAGGGCGCAATCTCTATGCATGGAATTCCAGCGTAACCCTGATGCGCACCAATCCTGCCGAAAACGTCGAGATTGGAAAAATGCTGGCCCAGACGGCCAATGAATCTCGAGGCCCAGTGGCCGTGCTAATTCCCCTGGAAGGTGTCTCTATGTTGGACAGCCGCGGCCAACCGTTCTGGGATCCGGCGGCCGATCACAGTTGTTTCGCGGCGATCAAGGAGAATCTTCGCCAGGATATCCCAGTGATGGAGCTCAGCCTCAACATCAACGATCCCGAGTTTGCAGATAAAGCGGTCGAGGTGTTCTTGGATCTGATGGGCAAGGCAAAACAACAAGCGGGGGTGTGATGGCATTTACGCGGGAACAATGTCTGGCACGTCTGCGGGCGACGGTCACTTCGGGCAAGCCAATCATTGGCGCAGGAGCCGGGACGGGCATCAGTGCCAAGTGTGCGGAGGCCGGGGGCGTCGACCTAATCATCATTTACAACTCCGGTCGCTTCCGCATGGCAGGACGGGGATCGCTCGCCGGGCTGATGCCCTATGGTGACGCCAACGCCATCGTGATGGACATGGCGCGCGAGGTTTTGCCGATTGTCAAAGACACCCCTGTCCTGGCCGGCGTTTGCGGTACCGACCCCTTCCGACTGATGGACGTGTTTCTCCAACAGGTGAAGGAGACCGGTTTCTCCGGGGTGCAAAATTTCCCCACCGTGGGCCTCTATGACGGAGTATTTCGCCGGGCTCTGGAAGAAACCGGCATGGGTTTCGACTTGGAAGTCGCCATGATTGCGCAGGCAAGCCGGCTGGGCTTGCTCACCACCCCCTACGTCTTCAGCGAAGCGGAGGCACGGAAGATGGCAGAGGCAGGCGCCGATGTGCTGGTGGCGCATGCCGGTCTGACAAGCAAGGGCACGATCGGCGCCCGCAGCGCAACGACCTTGGATGAGGCGGCGGAGTTCGTGCAGCGTATTGCGAACGCGGGTCGTTCGGTCAAACCCGACATTTTAGTGATCGGTCATGGAGGCCCGCTTGCCGAACCCGAAGACGTGGCCTATCTCCTAAGCCACACCAGCGGAATCAACGGGTTCTTCGGAGCTTCTTCGATCGAGCGCCTTCCCACTGAAGTGGCCATTTCGACCCAGGTCAAGCGACTCAAGAACATCCCCTCGATTGCCAGGTCGACGACCGAGAGCCAGGGAAAGGCTTCTCGTTGAAAACCGTGAACCAGCTGCGGAAAGATAACGATTTTGCCTTGAGAGGGGACGCCGACCGCAAGCGCAGAGTTTGGTTCACTCTGTCGATCGCCGTTTCTCTCCAGTTAGGGATATCGCTTTCCCATGCCAGAGCGAGAAATCTCTACCCGGGAGCCGCTCAAGACCAAACTACGAGGTCGTCGGATTCTGGTCCGGAAGGGATTCAACGAGGAAGAAAGCTGTTTGACGCGAATTGTTCCGGGTGCCACGGGCCCGAGGGACGCGGGGGAAGCCGCGGGCCTGACCTAGCCGGCGGACACTTTAAGCACGGCGACAGCGACAGTGCTGTTTTCGCGACCATCACAAAAGGCCTACCTGACACCGGCATGCCTGCCTTCCGGCTGCGCGACGAAGAAGTTTGGGACGTTATCTCCTTTCTGCGCAGCCGGCGGGAGACGGGGCAAGCGGATCCGCTCAAAGTAGAAGAGGGCAAGAACCTCTTTTTCGGGCGAGGGAATTGCTCTCGTTGCCATATGGTCAATGGGCAAGGCGGACGCCTCGGACCGGATCTTTCTAGCACCGACAGTCCTATGACCCAGAACTACCTGGCCCACGCCATTCGCGACCCCGGCTCCAGTCTTCCCGTGGATAAGGGTGCATTCGCCGGGATAGGAGCAGACCGATTGAAGAAATACGCCAAAGTCACACTGATTTATCCGGATGGGAGAAGGATTACCGGTGTCAGGCTCAACGAGGATTCGTTTTCGGTTCAGCTCATGGACCAGGAGGAGAGGATACATCTGGTTCTCAAGCAAGATGTGAAACAAGTTGTCCACGAACACGGATCGATGATGCCGGCCTACGACGAGAAGATGTTGAGTGACGCTGAGCTCGAGAATCTGGTCGTCTTTGTCATGAACCTGAAGTCCAAGTGATCCGCAATGTTTAGGAGCCCGATGTGATCGAGAAATCGTGGGGTTCGATCGTCCTCTGCATATTAAGCCTGGGAGTGGTGTGGGCCGAGGGGAACGTTTCTCCCGACCGATTAGTGCATTCTAGAAGTGAACCAGAGAATTGGCTGACCTACTCCGGCACCTATGATGGGTGGCGCTACAGCACACTGACCGAAATCGATGTCAACAATGTCCACGAACTGGTGCTCCAGTGGGCTTTTCAGACGGGCTCGACCGAGAGGTTCCAGGCTACCCCGCTGGTAGCCGATGGCATTATGTACGTAGCCTTGCCAAACAATGGAGCGGTGGCTTTAGATGCCCAAACTGGACGATCCCTTTGGCATTATGCGCGCACTCTTCCGAGCGACATACCCACCTGTTGCGGACACGTTAGTCGCGGCGTGGCCTTGAGCGGAAACAAAGTTTACATGGCAACTTTAGACGGGCATTTAATTGCCCTCGATAGCAAGACCGGCAACCTCGTTTTTGATCGAGAGATCGACGATTATCGAAAGGGCTATAGCTTTAACTTGGCTCCCTTAGTGGTGAAAAACAACGTTTTGATTGGCCCCTCGGGAGCTGAGTTCGGGATTCGCGGCTATGTTGATGCTTTCGATACTGAAACCGGGCGTCGCAATTGGCGGTTCTACACGATTCCCGCTCGCGGTGAGCCGAATCACCAAACCTGGGAAGGAGACTCCTGGATTCACGGGGGCGCCGCCACCTGGCTCACGGGCAGTTACGACCCGGAGCTGAACCTGGTCTATTGGACCACCTCGAACCCCGGTCCGGCGAATTTCGGCGAGCATCGCGAAGGAGACAACTTGTACTCGTGCTCCGTGGTTGCCCTCGATGCGGATACGGGACAGCTGAAATGGCATTTTCAATTCACTCCTCATGACCTGCATGACTGGGATGCCAACCAAATTCCGGTTCTCGTCGACCTAGACATCGGGGGGCGGCGACGCAAGCTCTTGCTCGATGCCAACCGAAACGGCTTCTTTTATGTCCTCGACCGCACCACGGGTCAGTTTTTGTTTGCCAAGCCATACGGCCATCAGACATGGGCCAGAGAGATCGGCGCCGATGGGCGTCCGGTAGAACTTCCCGGGTCCAGGCCGACAGCGGAAGGCGTTGACGTGTGTCCCGGGTTGTTTGGCGTTACCAACTGGATGTCTCCCTCCTATAGTCCTCAAACCGAACTTTTTTATGTGGCTGCCCGGGAAGAGTGCGGTCGATATTTCTCTTCCGACCAGGCGTTTGAAAACGGTCATTACTGGTTCGGTGGACACACAACTGCCAGAGAGGACGCATGGGGAGCCTTGCGGGCGCTTGACCCAAGAACGGGACAGCTGCGCTGGGAGTTTAGATATGCGTCGCCTCCCATGGCTGGAGTGCTCTCGACGGCGGGCGCGCTAGTTTTTTCCGCCGATATGGAAGGGAACTTCATGGCATTCGATGCGCGTTCCGGTCAAAACCTGTGGCATGTCCAAACCGGTGCCGCCATAGTGGCTTCCCCGATGACCTATTCCGTGAACGGCAAGCAATTTGTTGCGATCGCATCTCAAAGTGCGCTCTTTGTGTTCGGTCTTTCCGGTGGACCGGTTCGTGTCGTTTCCGGCCCGGAGGGCACGAGGGAGAAGAAAACCAGCGGAAATCGCAGGTGAATGATGAAGATTAGGTCACAGCTTGCGGAACTGGTGCCTCTCGCTGGCCAAGAAATGCCTGGTATTCAGTGTCGAAGCCTTCCAGCTCCAACTTGATACGCGCGGTATCCCATCCCCGAATCGCGGCTACCCGGGCGGCCGCGACGCGAGTGCATGCGGTCGACCAGCACGGGCCTAACGCCAACGGCACCCTGCGTAACAGAACATCCGCCAGGGTGACGGCCGATTGATTCTCGAATGCATCCAGGGCTTCGGCTACGATGTGATGCGTGTGCGGACACAGGCGCTCCTTCAATGGCGCGCTCCCGCGCGCCCGGTGGGCGAGGTCCAGGGCGCGTCGTCCGTACCACTCGACCATCTTATGCGCGAGTTCGGGAGTGACACCCGCAATCTGGGAAACCTCGGCACCCATTTGGGCGACGAGACAATCGAGTTCGCTCTCGTAGGCAAGAGCGACCGGGGAAAGTACGGATCGAAGCCCGATCTTCTCTACGCACTCGCGAGCCACGCTGCCGGCCGTGGTAAGTTTTCCGCCAATCACGGAGATCATGCCCGCAGCCCCGTCTGGCGTGTGATCGTGGAAAAAGTGACGGCGAGGAATCGCGGATGGCCGCACCTGGGGGGAGTAGGGAAGCGGCCGCACTCCGGCGAAGGCGTAACGTATGTGGCTCCTCGAGATTCCGAGTCGGGGAAACAAGCCGGCGAGCGAGGATAGCAGATAGTCGATCTCCTCCGCGGAAGGCTGCACCCGGCTCGGATCGCCACTCTCGGGGACCTCGGTTGTGCCTACCAGGATCTGATCATTCCAGGGAATGATGAAGATGGGCCGCCCGTCCAGCGCTTCGGTATACACAGCTTGGCCTGGTGCCCCGGCAAACTTCTCGAGCACGATGTGCGATCCGCGAACCCCTCCCAGCATTCGATGCGGGGTGCGGACTCCGGAGTGTTGGCAGATGTCATCGGCCCAAGGGCCGGTGGCGTTGATGATCCAGGAACACTCGACGCGGCCCTCCCGGCCGGTGGGATGATCGCGCAACACGGCGCCGGTGGCCCGTCCCTGGCGGATCGTGACCGCGAGCAGGCGAGTGTGGTTTCTCACTACGCAGCCCGCAGCCATAGCTTCAACCAGCCATTCGGCGACCAATCGCTCGGGAAACTCGCACTGGGCATCTTCGAAGCGAAACAGCGAAAAGTGTCGTCCCCGGTCGAGCAAGCGATCGAAATCGGCTGGCTGACCTTCGCGATGATCGATCTGCCTGCCCGCCATGCGCCGGTACAGCCACAGTCCGGCACGAATGGCAAGTGCACTGCGTCGGCTTTTCCCATCCAACGCCAGCACGAACTCCAGGGGGTGTACCAGATGAGGATAGTCGCGCAGGAGCTTCTGGCGCTCGCGGAGAGATTCCCTCACCTGCGCAAAATCGCCGTGTTCGAGATAACGCAGACCGCCGTGGATGATGCGAGTCGATCGGCTGGTGGTTCCCGCCGCAAAATCATGCTGTTCAACGAGCAGAGTTCTCCGCCCGGCTCGCGCACACTCTCGCGCAATGGCCACACCGTTGATTCCTCCCCCGATGACGAGGACATCGAACTGCGCGTTCTCGAGAGGCATTCGTGAGTTCTTCACCGGGCTTAGATGCGCGCTCGTGTCTGTCGGCATTCGGTCGTCCAACCACATCCGGGAGAGTGGCGGGTCGGAAATCTCCTGGCAGCCGGTTCGGGCCCGATTTCCCCTAAACCAAGTATGCCAGCTCAGTGTGGCGGATCGATGGTACGCCGAAAAGATGACGGAAGTTCGTCTCCTCGGGCGGCGCTGTGCGGTTGCCCGAGCCACCTCGCGTCATTTAGAGTGTGACATCCGATGTTCACCACAGGAAAGCGCTTCGAACAAGCGGTTTCGATCATGGCCCGCCTGCGCGCGCCCGGCGGATGCCCCTGGGATCGTGAACAGACCTTCGATTCGATCAAGCCATACACCCTGGAAGAAGCTTACGAAGTCTTGGAAGCGATCGACAATCGTGACTGGAACGAGCTGGCCGGGGAGCTCGGGGATCTGTTGCTGCAAGTCCTCTTTTATGCCGAGATGGCCCAAGAACAAGGGTCGTTTTCGATTGATGATGTGCTCGACCGGCTTTCCCGTAAGCTGGTTGATCGCCATCCCCATGTGTTTGGCGACGTCAAGGCGGAAACTCCCGCTGAGGTGTTGCGCAACTGGGAAGCATTGAAAGCCGAAGAGAAGAGACGCCGCCTGGAGTCGGGTGACAGCCAAGCCGTGAACCAGGAGGAGCCGAGCCAATCTGTGCTGGCCGGTGTTTCCTCGACCATGCCGGCGTTGCTCGAAGCCCGCAAACTGAGCTCCCGGGCCGCGCACGTGGGCTTTGACTGGCCCGATATCGCAGGCATACTCGAGAAGCTCGAGGAGGAAATTCAAGAGCTAAAGCAATACCTAAATAAATTTCCGGAACCTGTTAGGAAGGAGAAACCTGCAGGAGACGCTGGCCTCGACGACCCTATCCGCAGCCGGCTCGAGGGCGAACTGGGTGATGTGTTCTTTGTACTGGTCAACCTCGCGCGCCGTCTGTCGCTTGATCCGGAATCGGCTCTGAAAAAGACCAACCGCAAGTTTCGCCGTCGCTTTCAGTGGGTGGAACGGCAATTAGAAAATGCCGGCCGTTCGCCGCACCAAGCCTCGATCGAAGAGCTGGAGTCCTTGTGGCAACAAGCCAAACGACAAGAGCAACCCGAGGGGTGAGCCAGGATTCGCTTCTCATCCGCAACTGCCAGGGCCTAGAGGAGATGCGCGCTTGTGTAGCCCTGCAAAAAGAAGTCTGGAATTTTGCCGACATTGACCTCGTGCCCCTGCGCATGTT
Organism: Terriglobales bacterium; assembly: GCA_035501575.1. Classification (GTDB taxonomy): domain Bacteria; phylum Acidobacteriota; class Terriglobia; order Terriglobales; family Acidobacteriaceae; genus JAFAGX01. The sequence continues at coordinate 17,417 of DATJVZ010000150.1, forward strand.
TGTGGTAGGCGAAAAGATAGGCGGACAGGTGATCGGCGCTTTCGACCAGGGAGAGCTGGTAGGATTTGCCTTCGCCATTCCTGGCCTGCGTCATGGGCATTCGTTTTTGCATTCCCAGATGCTGGCCGTCCGCCACCAATACAGGAATTGCGGTCTGGGCCGGCGCCTCAAGTTATTTCAAAGGGAAGACGCCCTGGCCCGCGGCGTCGAGCTGATGGAGTGGACCTTTGATCCTCTCGAAATCAAGAATGCCTACCTCAATATCGAGAAACTAGGAGCGATTGTGCGTCGCTATCAAACCAACCTGTACGGCGTGACGTCATCGGTCCTGCAGGGTGGCCTGCCCACAGATCGGCTGGTGGCCGAGTGGTGGCTGAAATCAAAACGAGTCGAGACCTTGCTTGCCAGCGGCGTCAAGCCGAGCTTCCAGGCTCTGGCG
>DATJVZ010000151.1:0-19929 GCA_035501575.1 Terriglobales bacterium
TGTTCCTGAAGTTGAGCCGCGAATTTCTGCTGTGTTAGCATCCTAAGTTTCGGCAGGTCGTTCGACGTTGGCCTATAGGAAGTCCTCTTTCTTTCGTTCTTTATGGGCCCGCCGTAGTGAAGATCCGCAGGTGAGAAGCAATCAGCGCGGACGGGTGAGAACCTGTCCCCCCACGGTCTGAAGGAGTAGTCCCGTGAAAGTCTATGAAGGCGCCAATATTCGCAACGTAGCCTTATTGGGGCATGGCAAAGCCGGTAAAACTTCTCTGGTCTCTGCCATGCTCGCCACGGCGCAAGCCACCGATCGGCTAGGCCGAGTGGATGATGGAACGGCCACCACCGACTACGATGAGGAAGAGATTGCCCGCAAAATGTCAATCGCCAGCGCGCTGGCCTATGTCGAGTGGGGCAAGACCAAGATCAACTTCATCGACACGCCCGGGTTCAATATGTTCGTCCACGAGGCCAAGCTGGTCCTGCCGGTGGTGGACGCGGCCATCGTTGTAGTGGATGGCGTGGCCGGAGTCGAAGTCGTCACCGAGCGTGTTTGGAACTACTGCGAAGAGTTCAAGACTCCTAGGTTAATCCTGGCCAACCGCATGGACCGCGAACGCGCCGACGCCACGCGCGTCTTAGAGTCTCTCTCCAAGGCCTTTGGCAGGGCGGTCGTGCCCCTCGAGTTGCCGATCGGCAGCGAAAAGAGCTTCGCCGGCGTAGTCGACCTGGTCAACATGAAGGCTTACACCTATGAGTTGGGCGGAAACGGCAGAGGCAAGGAAGGCGAAATCCCCGCCAATATGAAAGAGCGGGCCCAGGCAGCCCACGAGAAGCTGGTCGAGATGATTGCCGAGGGCAACGACAGCTTGATGGAAGAGTTTTTTGACAAGGGGACTATTCCCGAAGAACATCTGATTCCGGCGTTGCATGAAGCCATCCGGGAAGACAAGATTTTTCCCGTGCTCTTCGGCTCTGGTCTGGGCAACGTCGGGGCGGACCGGTTGATGAACTTCATCGTCGATTACACCCCGGCACCTTCGGAGCATGCCTGGGTGCAAGGGGAAGCCGCGGCCTCGGGCAACGGCGAGCCGCAGCGCCGCCAGGAGTCCGATGCCGAGCCGGTTTCGCTCTACGTGTTCAAGACCGTGAATGACGTGTTTGCCGGCAGGATCTCTTTTTTCAAGGTTTTCTCCGGGGTGCTGAAGAACGATGCCAGCTTGCAGAATTTCACTCGTAACTCCCCCGAGAAGCTGGCCCATATCTCCATCATGCAGGGCAAAACCGCTGTGCCCGTGACCGAGTTGCATGCCGGCGATATCGGTGCGGTGGCCAAGCTGAAGGACACTCTGACGGGCGATACCCTGGGCGAAAAGTCAGCCCCCATCCGGTATCCGAGAATTACCCTGCCCGAACCCGCAATCACATTTGCCATTGAACCGAAGAGTCGCGCCGACGAAGATAAGCTTGGTCCCGGCCTTCACAAACTCATCGAAGAGGACGCCATGCTGCGCTTCTTCCGCGACCCGCAGACCAAAGAATTTCTTATTGCCGGGACCGGCCAGCAGCATATTGAAGTCATCGTTTCCAGGCTAAAGAAGCGATACCACGTCGAAGTCAACCTGAAAGCGCCCAAGGTGCCGTACCGGGAGACCATCCGCGGCAAAGCCGACGTGCAGGGTCGTCACAAGAAGCAGACCGGCGGCCATGGCCAGTTTGGGGATTGCAAGATCAAAATGGAACCGCTTGCGCGCGGCGGCGAATTCGAGTTTGTCAACGATATTTTCGGGGGCGCGATCCCCAGGAACTTCATTCCCGCCGTGGAGAAGGGAATTCGCGACGCCGCGGCGCGCGGATATCTGGCAGGGTATCCGGTGGTGGATTTTCGCGTCGTGCTCTACGACGGGTCGTACCACGAGGTCGACTCGAACGATTTGTCGTTCCAGCTGGCCGGGCGCATCGCTTTCAAGAAGGCCATGGAACAGGCCAAGGCGACGCTGCTCGAACCCATTATGGCCGTCGAGATCACGGTTCCCGACGAGTTTGCCGGATCCATCATGGGCGATCTAAACAGCCGGCGGGGGCGGATCCAAGGCATGGACAATAAGGGCGGCAACACCGTGGTGAAGGCCGAGGTGCCGATGGCGGAGATGCTGACCTACGGCGCCGATTTAACCTCCATGACCCAGGGGCGGGGCAGTTTCAACATGGAAATGCACCGCTACGACATTGTACCGGCGCAATTGCAGGAGAAGATCATCGAGAAGGCGAAGGCAGCACGGGGTGAGGTAAAGGAAGAGGAAGAGTAGAGGGAGAAAACTCTAAATCGAGAGACGAAGACACCTGTCCTGGGGAGCGGGGCACGGAGCGGGGGGACAGAGACGTGACGCGAATTTGCCTAGCCTCCGGAACGGGAAACTGCCCCGATCCCTACATCTTGTCATAGACGATGGTTAACTCTTTCGGCTGTCCGGTTTGCCGAATCGTAAGCGTCAGCGTTTTTCCATCCGGAGAGACTTCGTATTTTGTGTGATCCAACACCTCGCCCTTCACCTTGTCGGTAACTTCCAAGGTGTGCGCGGTCACACGCTTGCCGGAGGACATGGAACCCGGCGCGACGTTCGGGCCCTTTTCTTCGTAGTCCTTGCCATCAAATTTCATGCTGAGAGTGTCCTGATAAGCCGGTGTATTGAACGTCAATCCGTCGCCATCGTAGGGTTCGATATTCCACTCGTCCGGAGCAGTGAACTTCACATCGGTTTCTTCCCATGTGCCTTCCCAGCCCGACCCACCGCCCACCTTCTTCCAGACGAGGTTGAAATCCGAAGTTGTTCCGTCTGGTTTGGTGTCTGCTCCCTTGATCGTCTGTGTTTTCCCGTCGTCGGAAATGGTGTGGGTCATGGAACTGAGCAGTCTGCCGTCCTTCTTGATCACCATCTTCCAGTGGTTGGTTCCTTCGGGAGTCATGGATATGGTTCGCCCGAAATTGACCGGCTGATCGGTGCCATCGTAGGTAATGGTGTCCGAGATGTTGCCGACCGTCCACTTGTACTTGTTGCCACCGAGGTCCTGAATCTTCACTTGGTCGCCGGAAAATTTGCTCTTCTCCATGTTGACCTTCCATTTCCCGCAAAAAGGATCGTCTGCGGCCCAGAGCGTGCCTGCAAGCAAGCAGGCAAACGCCGTTAAAAAACAAAAGCGTTGCATAGCTCGCCCTCCGGCGTCGGATTATAGATCAATGTCCAAGAAAAACAAGTTTCACGTTAAACCGTGCAGCCAATATCGCAGCAGGGTCGAAGATGGATGGTTCCAGGCGGCTTGACATCACCCTACCCTGGCCTTGATTGACTTGCCTTCCCCCTCGACCTAACATTTCAGCCAATGATCGGCCAAATCATTTCGCACTATCGCATCCTAGAGAAACTAGGCGTCGGCGGCATGGGAGTGGTGTACAAGGCTGAGGACACACGGCTGCACCGTTTCGTCGCCCTAAAGTTTCTGCCCGATGAAGTCGCCAAAGATGGGCAGAGCTTAGTGCGCTTTCGGCGGGAAGCGCAAGCGGCTTCTGCTTTGAATCACTCCAACATTTGCACCATCTACGAGGTTGATGAATATCAGGGCCGTCCCTTCATCGTCATGGAATTACTTACCGGCATGACTCTCACCTACCGCATTGCGGGGGGAGCACTCCCGGCAGAAGAGGTCGTGGCCCTAGGCGTTGAATTGGCCGAAGCGCTCGACGCCGCCCACTGCGAAGGCATTATTCATCGCGATATAAAGCCAGGAAACATCTTCCTAACCAAGCGAGGGCAACCCAAGGTGCTTGACTTTGGACTAGCCAAGGCTGTAGCGCCACAGTCGCCAGCTGAGGGGGAGACCGCATTGTCGGCACTGCCAACCGAGAGTTTGCAGGAGTCGCTCACCAGTCCGGGCCTGGCGGTGGGCACGATTGCCTACATGTCCCCGGAACAGGCGCGCGGGGAAGACCTGGACGGACGCACCGACATTTTTTCCCTTGGGGTGGTGCTGTATGAGATGACAACCGGAAAGAGGCCGTTTGACGGACCGACATCGGCCCTCATTTTCGACGGCATCTTGCACCACGCTCCGGTGGCCCCGGAACAATTGAACCCTGCGGTACCGAAGGAGCTGGGAAGCATCATCGCCAAGGCTCTCGAGAAGGATCGCGAGAAACGATACCAATCGGCACGCGAACTGGCCGAGGATCTCGAGCGACTGCGGCAGCCATCGGACTCCGGTCGAGTGGCGGTGGTGCCCGTCGCTCAGATCATCCGTAGACCGATGGTTGTGGTTCCGGTTGTGCTCATGGTTTTGCTGCCGCTAGGCGGCGCCGTCTGGCTGATCCGCCACAATGCGCGCGTGCGCTGGGCGAGGGAGCAGGCGATTCCCGAAATCTCGCGGCTGGTTGAGAATGGGCAGTACGTCGCCGCATTCGACCTGGCAGAGCAAGCGAAACAGTACCTGCCTGACGACCCCTTTTTCGCCAAGCTGGATCGGGACTACTCGTTGGTCGTTTCCATCCGAACGACTCCACCAGGAGCAGACATATTCACCAAGGCGTATGCGGAGCTGAATGGCGAATGGCGGTACCTTGGCAAATCCCCACTCGATCATGTCCGTCTCCCCTTCGGATATCTACGCTGGAGAATCTCGAAGCCAGGTTATGGGACGGTAGAAGGAGCCGCGGGTCCAGACCGCGACCTCAATTTCACGCTCGATCCCGAAGGCAGCCTGCCGCCAGGGATGGTGCGTGTCCCGGGCGGACGTTTCCACTGGGGAACCATGCCAGAGGTTGAATTGCCGGACTATCTGATGGACAAGTACGAAGTAACCAATCGGGAGTTCAAGAAATTCGTCGACAGCGGGGGATACAAGAAGCGGGAGTATTGGAAAGAGCCGTTCGTCGACGCGGGGCGCACTCTGACCTGGGACGATGCCATGAAACGATTCTGCGATCGGACCGGCAGACCTGGACCTGCTACCTGGGAACTGGGAGATTACCCTCAAGGGCAGGATGATTTCCCGGTGAGCGGAGTGAGTTGGTACGAGGCTGCTGCGTACGCTGAGTTCGCCGGCAAGAGACTGCCCAGCGTGTATCACTGGTACAAGGCAGCCGACGTCCGGATTTTCTCCGACAGTGTGAATTTCAGCAATTTTGCAGGGAATGGTCCCGTGCGCGTGGGTAGCCTCGGGGGAATCAATCCATACGGGACCTATGACATGGCGGGAAACGTAAAGGAGTGGTGCTGGAATCGGTCCGGGGACCGCCGCTACATACTTGGCGGAGGGTGGAATGAAGCCATGTACATGTTCGTCGATGATGACGCCCAGTCACCCTTCAATCGCTTGCCGACCTACGGATTTCGCGGCATGAAGAGTCTCGGCGATGCTGGCGCCAATGCGGCAGTGCTCGAACGACCGATTGAGCACTTGACGCGGGACTATTCTAAAGAGAAGCCGGTCTCAGACCAGGTTTTTGCAATCTACAAGAGGTTCTATGCCTACGACGAGTCCGATCTAAAGCCGGCTGTGGAATCGACCGACGCAAGCTCGGGATACTGGACGAAGCAAAAGATCACGTTCAATGCGGCCTACGGGAACGAACGCATCATCGCCTTCCTGTTCCTTCCGAAAAACGTCAACCCGCCTTATCAGGCCGTGATTTACTTTCCCCACTCGGGGGCGCAGGATCTCAGATCCAGTGAGAACCTGGATCTGCGCTTTCTTGACTTTGTCATCAAGAGTGGCCGGGCATTGCTGTATCCGATCTATAAGGGCACGTTTGAGCGGCACGTCGAAATCGACCAAGACGCACCTACCGTCTGGCGGGATTTGACCATCCAGAGGGCGAAGGATTTCTTCCGGTCGATCGACTACCTGGAGAGTCGCCCGGACGTGGAGCACGGGAAATTGGGTTTTTACGGCCTAAGTTGGGGCGCGGATATGGCACCGAGGGTGCTGGCTTTAGAAAAGCGTGTGAAGGTCGCAGTCTTGGTCGGAGGAGGACTGCCTGATCAGCCCGAACCGCCGGAGGTGGATCCTATGAATTTCGCACCTCGGGTGACGATCCCCGTATTGATGGTCAATGGCCGATACGATTTTGATACTCCACTCAATTCATCCCAAATGCCGCTGTTTCGCTTGCTCGGCACGCCTGTCAATGAAAAGCGGAACGCTTTGTTTGATACCGGTCACGTTCCGCCCCGGAATGAGATCATCAAGGAGACGCTCGACTGGTTCGACCGATACCTCGGCCCTACGAGGTAGTGTGTTGCTCGAGGCTCAGAGGAGAAGCCGTGCTGCCCTGGAGAGCGTGCTGCTACCTGGCAATCAGTCCATCGAATCTATGCTCGAAGCGGCGTCCTGGAGATCTCCCAGCCAGTAAGAACGGCCGCGAAAACTTCGAGGATCAGCGGAACAGCTGTTGCCAGTTGAGCAAAAGCTCAAACGGGGAGGCCGCATTATCGCCCACGGGACGAGCGACGAGGATTCGCTTGTTATCGGGAAGGATGGAAATGACAACCGTCCTGGGTGGAACGCTGGCAATCTCTCTTGGTGCAGAAAAGTCCGGTTTACCCCCGTTATCTTGCAACTCCACGTTGTAGATCTTGTTGCCCGCTTGATAGCGCAGGCTCTTGCCATCCGGCGACCAGTCCATCACGTTCAAAACGTCATTTGAGGTGACTCCGCTGTTCGATAGCTGCCATTTGGACCCAGCCGTGGGAAATGATGTCAGGTAGAGCTCAACTCTGCCGCTTTCGTCGGAAGTGTAGGCGAGCCACTTGTCGTTGGGCGAGAGGCGGGCGTCGAACTCTCCGTAGGGAGAGGTAAGTAACGGCACCAGCTTGCGTTCTCCTTGAAGGTCCAGGTAGTAAATGTCAAAACTGGTTTTTGCCCCCTGATTGGAAAAGAAGAAATACCGCCCGTCCCGTGAAACGCTAGTGACATTGAGGAACCCGGAGGGTATGTCCGCCAGCTTTTCTTCCTTCCCCGATGCGGTGAGCCAGCGCTGGACCAAAGATCCGGTGTACCCGCTGGTCGATGAGATCACCACGCTGTTGCCATCGGCGGAGACGACACCGGCTTGCTCCAAGTCCGAATCGGCCGTCAGTCGGCTTAACGTGCGGCGCCGGGTATCGGCGAGCCACAAGCTGTCTCCGCGCCCGCTCGAATTCGCCCGGTAGACAACCGCCATCTGGCTTCCGGCAGAAAAGGTGCCTCCACTGTAGGGGCCCGGCTCAGCCCAATGGTCCAACTCCTTCCCCGATAGGTCCAACCAGGCAACTTCCCGATTCTCGATGGGGGATTTGCGATACACCAGGACGTTTCCGCTTACCGAAAAGTAGCCGATGTCACGGGCGTTATAGTATTCGACGCCATCAGCGATGGTGAGGGGTTTACCTCGGAACTCAAGCCCATTGGGATCAAATGCCGCCGCGGTTAAAATGCCGTCTTTTAGGTAGAACAGATAGCCGTCACTGTAGGCGACATTGGAGCCGGCGGCGAGAAGCTGCTTTGGCGCGCCTCCATCCAGAGATCCTGCATAGATACTTCCTACCGAATCCTTTCCGCCGCGCTGCAAAAATAGGAAATGCTTGCCATCGGGAAGAAAATACGGATTGCGATTCGTGAAATCGCTGTCTTGCTTGTTCTCGACGGTGATCGGCACCGGAGTTCCACCTCCGTCGGAAACAGCCTCGAGTGGCCCGGTAATCCTAGGAGCAAAAACGATCGTTCCCCGTTTGCTCCAGGCTCCTCCCCGACCCTCGGGAGCATCGCAGAGAACCTGAGGGGGGCCGCCCGCTACCGGAACCTTCTTCAGCTTGCCGTCGGCAAAGAATCCTAAGAATTGGTCGTCCGGAGACCAAAAGGGAAAGAGAGCGTTTTCCGTTCCCGGTATAGAGCTGACCTCGCTCGTGCTCATGCGACGCAGGAGAATGAGGTTGCCGATGCCAGTGCCACCCCCGGGGTCAACGGCGAGTTTCTTGTGGCCAACGAACGCCAGCCACCGGCCATCCGGCGAGACTACGGGTGCGCCATCGAGCACGGAGGAGAAATCAAAGGCGGCGGGACCTTCAATGCCCGCCCGCACGGGTCGCTGAGCGACGGTGAGCCGTCCCGCATAGCTGATGGCGAGGAACCCGGCCGCGATGGCGAGCAGCCAGCCCGCAGCCATGGTTGCCACCAGGAGCTTGCTGGTTGGTTGCGGACGCGACGTCACCGCGGCAGCCCCGGCCTGACTGCCGCCGGTGGCGATCCATTGCAGTTGCAACTTCATGTCGTGCGCGTTCTGAAAGCGATCGTCTGGCTCCTTCGCCAGACAGGTGCGCACGACCTGTTCGAGCGCCAGCGGAGTCAGCGGCTTCGAGGCGGAGATGACTTCCGGTTCCCGCTCGAGGATTGCACTGGCCACCGAAAGCTGGCTCTTGCCTTCGAACGCCCGCTTTCCAGTGAGCATTTCGTACAGCATTGCACCGAAGGCAAAAATGTCGCTGCGTGCATCGGCCTCCTTGCCTTGAATCTGCTCGGGGCTCATATACTGCACGGTTCCGATCATGGTTCCGGCGACCGTGACTGGCGATGGCACATTCGCCGCATTTCCGGCCATGGTTGCCATGGACGACAGGCTCGGACCTCCGGCGGACGAACCATTCCCCAGCGTGTTCAGTTTGGCCAGCCCAAAATCCATCAGCTTGGCCCCGCCTTTCGTCAGCATCACGTTCCCGGGTTTCAGATCGCGGTGGACGATACCGGCGCGGTGAGCCTTCTCCAGGGCGTCGGCAATTTCGACGGCGGTTTTCAGCGTTTCCTCGGCAGCGAGCGGTTTGCGCGCCAGGCGGGCGGCGAGGGTTTCGCCCTCCAGATACTCCATGACCAGGAAGTCGATGCCGTCCTGCCGGCCGACGTCATAGAGGACACAAATGTTGGGATGTTGCAGACCGGATATGGCTTTGGCCTCGCGCTCGAAGCGGGAACGCAGTTCGGAGCTGGCACTGAGATGGGACGGCAGGATCTTAATGGCGACCGTACGCTCTAGACGCGTATCGAGAGCACGGTAGACTTCTCCCATGCCACCGGCGCCGATCGCGGATTGGATCTGGTAAGGGCCAAGTCGCTGGCCCGCGGTCAACGCCATATTTGCGGAATTATACGCTCCCTCATCCCTGTAATCTCCGAGGCAGCTCGGCGCCCGGGACCAAGACCTGTTCGCCGCTTTCCAGGTTCTTGAGCGCAAAGGCTCCTGCTTTCACTTCGTTCTCGCCCACAATCAGGATGTAGCGCGCCCCCAGCTTGGCGGCCATCTCAAACGACTTCTTCAGGCGAAACGATTCGTCTCCCAGTTCGGCAACGATCTGCTGGCTGCGCAGCTCGCGTGCCAGCCGGGCAGCCTCGCGATCCATGCCGGGTCCGAGGGGCGCGATGTAGACGTCCGGCTTAGGCAGGAAAGATTCAGCCGGCTGCTTCAGGGCGAGCACGAGTCGATCTTCCCCAATTGCAAATCCGATGCCTGGCGCTTTTGGTCCCCCCAGCGATTCCGATAAGCCATCGTAGCGGCCGCCACCGAGAATCGCATTCTGGGCGCCGAGCGCGCCGTGGGTGAATTCGAAGGCGGTGCGCGTGTAGTAGTCAAGACCTCGCACCAGACGATCGTTCAGGATGAACGGCACGCCTACGGCTTGCAAGATTTCCTGCACCTCCTGAAAGTGCTTACGACAGGGCTCATCAAGGTATTGGCTGATACGCGGCAGGGCTTCGATCAGGGGTTGATCCTCCGGAACTTTGCAGTCGAACACCCGCAGAGGATTGCGAACCGCACGGCGCTGGCAATCCGCGCACATCTTCAGGGCGAGCGGTGCGAGCGCTTCTTTCAGGACTTCGGTATAACCCGCGCGGTCCGCGGGGCAACCGATGGAATTCAACTGCAATTGCCAGTTTTCGATCCCCAGGCGGTTGAGCAGGGTAGCCAGTAGTTCCAGGATTTCGGCGTCCCGCGCCGGCGACTCACTACCCGCACTGCTCGGACCGATCGCTTCGGCGCCGATTTGGTAGAACTGGCGGTAGCGCCCCTTTTGCGGCCGCTCTCGGCGGAACTGCGGCCCGATGTAGTAAAGCTTATTGAGGCCCCGTTCCCAGAGCTTGTGCTCGATGTAGGCACGTACGACGCCGGCCGTGTTCTCGGGACGCAGGGTGAGCGACTGCGCCTGGTCGCCTTCTCGTCGGGTGCGATCCTCCCAGGTGTACATTTCCTTGGCCACAATATCGGTCTCTTCTCCCACGCTGCGGGCGAACAGCTGAGTTTCCTCGAAAATGGGTGTGCGAATTTCCTGGAAGTTGTAAGTGCGGAAGACGTCGCGCACCGTGTCTTCGACAAAATTCCACAATGCCGTTTCCGGCGGCAGGAGGTCACGAGTTCCACGAATGGCTTTGATCACGGCCGTGTCTAAAATCCAGGGCTATCGATTCCGATTCCGAACGAAGCTCGCTCGACCGCAGCAGTTTCCTGGTTGAATCAGGATTGCCGGGGCGTGGGAGTGTTCTTTCACATTTCCCTCAGATAGGACTCCTTATACCCCAGATAATTCTTCGCGTAGCGCAGAATGGTTTGCTGATCTTCCTCTTCCAGACGGCGACGGAACTTACCGGGAGAGCCCATCCAGAGCGAGCCGGGCTCAACCATCGTTTTCTCCGGTATCAGGGTGCCGGCGGCAATGATCGAGCCCGCACCAATGCGAGCGCCATTCAATATGGTCGATCCCATGCCGATGAGACATCGGTCTTCGATGACACAGCCGTGCAGCGTCACCGAGTGTCCGACGGTGACGTACTCTCCTACAAACACCCCGTACTGTTCTTTCATGCCGTGGAGCACCGAGCAATCCTGGACGTTCGAATGAGCGCCGATGCGTATGGAATGCACGTCGCCACGAAGCACGGCGTTCATCCAGATACTGACATGGTCGGCCAATACCACATCGCCGATGAGCTGTGCAGAGTCATCCACATAACAGGAAGGCGGGACGGTCGGCGTCACACCCTTAAAGGAGCGGATCATTTTTAGGGTCTCTCGAGGAGAACTTTGAACATAACACGGCTTGCGGCGCACTGAAAACCGGCAGAAAGCTCGCGATCCTGACTCTGTCACCGGTTTGCGGGCCCGTCGGGTCAGCAGAAGACGGTGATCCGTGTCGGGCTCGAGTATCAAGCGGATGGAGCGGTTAATTTTCGGTGACGGCGGGCGCCGAAGCTCCCTGCCGGGACTTGCCGGCTTTGGGTGGCTCTTCCTCGTCCTCTGACAGGCTGGCCTCTACCGAACCCTGGCGGATTTCAATGGTGCCCTCATCCACGTTCACGATCAAACGCGGGCCGCCGGCGCCGACGGTGCCGGTGCCGGTTGCCTGGTTATTCGAATTTTCCACTTTGATTTCGGAAAAATCTGTTTCCACATCCCCGCCGCGCGACCGGGCATCCACTTGGAAGCCAGTTTTCGGCGGGACATAGATCTGCACATCCCCCCTCTGGCTTTCAACCTGCATGCTGCCCAGCTTTTTGGCGTGTATCTCGACCGAGCCGTTTTTATCTTCCAGTCGCACATCCCCTGACAGCCCGGCTAGCCGGATGTCTTTTGAGCGGGTCGCAAGCCGCAAGGGTCCGGTAATGTTCGTCGCCTGAAGATCGCCCGAATCCAAACTCAGGTCGCCGTCCAGACGGGAAAACTGCATTTCCGTGCGCGAGGACTTGAACAGGACCGACTGGGCGATGTTGGCCAACTTTACGCTTTCCATGAACTCTCCATCCAGATGAACGCTGCCCTTGATGTCGGCGAGCGAGACATCGTTGGCGCGACCCGAGATGGAGACATCCGAGCTGACTTGGGAGACCTGGGCCGAGCTGCGATCGAGATTCAGGTTCACTTTGCCATGGATATCAGTGGCCGACACTTCGTTGCGCTGGGCGGATACCGTGACATCTCCATCGCGTCCCACGACGGCGACGTCTCCGAAGCGGGTGGAGACTTCGACGGTTGCCTGGCGGGGCAGGGAAATATCCAGATCTTCCTCCACCCAGTGATCGCCCGCGCCCTGGTTGTTGGCGTTCAAATTAACGCGGTTCCCGCTCACCGTAATCTGCGGCTTGGTCCCGGCGTTGTACTTGTCGGCTTCCCCCTGGCTTTCCGCCTGGATGCGCTTGTGCACCGAGACGTGGATCTGAGAGTCGGTCGAACTGCTGACGTGTACTGCTCCACGAGTATTGGTTACATGCAAGCTGGCGCCAGCCGGAAAATCCTGGGCCAACTGATCGTCGTACTCGTATTTCTGACCAAACCAGTCACCCTCGTCCAGGTGGAATTGATCGCGAACCTCACCCCAATCAAAGCGCGAGGCCTGCGTCGCCATCAGGCCAAAGACAATCACCAGGATGGTCAACAAAACTCCGCCGGCGCTCATACCGGAACTACGCTGGCCCTGACGCTGCGCCGTCTGATACTCAATCAGTTTGATGACTCCGGCCAGGATCAGAATCACCGGCCAGTAGTGGGCAAACCAGTGGCCTAGCTTCGACCAGTTAACGTACCCCATCGTGCCCAGAAGAAATACGATTCCGAGCGAGATCATCAGGATGGGGCCCGAAAGCGAAAGCTGACGGCGCGGGGGCGGCGCCTTGACCGGGCTAGCCATTTTTCACCTCGCTCACCGGTCGTTGACCCTCTCCACTGATCGCGCCCATCGAATCTGCTCCGCTGCCTAGGCTGGGCGGCGGAGGCGACGGTGGAATCTGCCGCTCCAGGAGCTTGGTAATGCCAATGGCCAGCAGCAGGATTGGCCAGGTGCGGTGCCAGCCGGGACCACCCATTCGTTCAATCAAGGAAAGCAACCCGACTGTAATCAGGACTACGGGCCCGGTACGGGTCCGCCCCTCGTAGCTGCAGGCCCGGGCGGAGGGTACCAGCCCCTCGCGTTTGGCAAAGATCCAAACTCCGAGGAGGATCAGAAAAATCGGCCACAGAGTTCCTACGCTGAAGAAGAAGCCCCCTAGGGTTTGAAGCAGAAACAGTCCGCCCAGTCCGATCAGCACGATGGCAAAGATCGGAATTTTTGAGGTATCAACCTTCTCTCCCATAGAGAATGCTTGTCCCAGACCCATGGGATCGGGAGGGGGTTGTCCCAGTTCAATAGCTTTGGCCGTGCGTACAGCGTCGATGATCTGCCACACGTAGAAAAAGCAAATTGCGATCCCGCAAAAGGTATCAAGTGGGCTGCCTTGGCCCGCACCAATGACCAGGCCGACGAAGATGAGCAAGTGAGCCAAGCCCTTGGCATATTGTCCGGTATAGACCGCCCCCACGCCGAAGGGAAAAAAGCCGGCGAGAATCCCGGCAACCGCAGGATTCGGTTCCCGGCCGGTACTGGCGGGCGCGGGCTCGGGCGGAGCGAATGCAGCCGGAGGCGGCGACGGCATGGCGGGCTGTACACCCGCCAGGCGCTCCGCCAGGCAGTTTTCGCAGTAGATGACTCCTTTCACTTCGCGCGTACAGTTCGAACAAAGGGGTTTTCCGCAAGTGCGGCAGTATGCGATTGCCGCAGCATCGGGATGGTTGACACAATTCACGCTTTCCTCCTGAGTGTGGCCAGATTCACCCAGGCCAATTGCACTGCAGGCGGCCGATCCGAAGATGCAGCCAGAACCGTCTGGCCATCTACCGGACCGGAGTTGCGCTCTTGCTTTTGCTCGGGTTGTTCACTGGTGTTGTCGTTCGGACTTTTTTGCTGTTTTGTGGGTGCTGGCTCGGCGGGTGCCGTTACCCGCTTAAATTCCCGCACTCGCGATTGGATCTCATAGACGAACCGGATATTCTCGTAGTACTTCACGACCTTCCCCGAGGTCTCGTAATAGCTCCTGCGGATGGCCGAGGGGCGAAGATCCACGCGACGCAGATCCGCCAGCCTCACGCCCGCCAGGCTTAGGGAAACCGAAAGCGAAAAGAATGCCATGCCGAAAGACATGGCAAACCGCGGCTGCTTGCTGAGCGCCACGATGGGACGCGCGAATCCTTTACCCCAACCGGCCGCGCGCGCCCACCAGGAAGGTTGAGCCGCTGCCGGTCGGTCGCGGCCGACGTGGTCAATCCCGGTGGTGGCTGCCAGAATGTTGTGCAGCAACTGCCGTGGAGGTTCGACTTCCACTAGTTGCTCGAGCCAGCGCTTGCCGCTCTCCGCTTCGGCCAACAGCGGCCCGCAGATGGGACACGAACTCGCGTGAGCCTGGAATGCTTGCGCCTTTGGACCGGTGAGAACCTTGTCCAGGGCATCGCTGAGCAGAGCGTCGAACTCGCTGCACTGCATATCGCTATGGTCTTTCCCTGCCATTACATCACCTGTTTATATGTACGTTCGAGCAGACGTGCAAGTTCCGCCCGTCCGCGATTGATTCGAGATTTCACGGTACCTTCGGGTACTTTCAGCACCGTGGCAATCTGCTTGTAGTCCATGTCTTGTAAGTCTCTTAGAATCACAGCTTCACGAAGGTCGGGCGAAAGCTTGCCCAGGGCGCGGTGCACCGCATCACCCAGTTGCTGCGACTGGGCTCGCGCATCTGGGGCAGGACGGCCGTCCTGAATCTGCTCGCTCAACGGCATGGCATCATCACGCTCGGGAGGCGCGGCGTCAAGCGAATCCGTCAGCCGCTCCTGCTTGCTCCTGCGAAAGTGATCGACCAGGAGATTGCGGGTCAGGGCGGTGACCCAAGTGATGAATGCGCCTCGCTCGACGTCGTAGGTTTTGAGCGTGCGGTACATCTTGATGAAGACCTCTTGCGTGAGGTCCTGTGCGTCTCCGGCGGATCCTGCGAAGCGAAAACAGAGGTTGTAAATCCGCCGGTGGTACTGCTGGACGAGTTCCTCCCAGGCGCCTGCATCGCCGGCGATGCAGCGGCGGATGAGTTGCACTGTGACTTGGGCATCTTCCAACCGGAACTCCGCGGACCTGGTGATTTCATGCCGCGACGCGGTTCACCCTCAAAAAACCAGGCGTTTCTTGAGGCCGCGAGTGTGGAACTCGAGGGAAAACAATCGATTGTAGCAGGCGCCGCGTGGGCGAACAAATTGCGAATATGGAACGCTATTCGATTCACTCGAGCAAAATGTTCCGAAAGGTCGTGAACCCGGGGCGCTTACTGGACGGATCTGGCCGCTGACACGGATGCCAAGAGTCTGGTTATTCCGCCGTGAAGTAATCCACCGTCACCGGATTCTCAAACAGCGAGTAATCTCGGGTCACAACCGTGATCCCGCTGTCGGTGACGAAATAGCGTTGCCGGTCGGCTTCGGCGTCGTAGCCGATGGTGGTACCTTCGGGAATATGCACGTCGCGGTCGATGATGGCTTTGCGGACGCGGCAATGGCGCCCGACATTCACGTGCGAGAACAAGATGCTGGCGTCGAGTTCGCTGAAGGAATTTACCCGCACATTCGGAGACAGCACGCTATTTTTCACCGTGCTGCCGGAAACGATGCAGCCGGCGGAGACAATCGAATCGAGCGCCGTACCCGTGCGTCCTAGCTCGGCGAAGACGAACTTGGCCGGCGGATACTGCCGCTGATGAGTCCGAATCGGCCATCCCTCGTCATAAAGGTTGAATACGGGCGACACCGACACGATGTCCATGTTCGCCTCGTAGTAGGCCTCGAGCGTGCCCACATCGCGCCAGTACAAGGCTTCCTTCTTGTTCTCGTCCACGAAGTCGAAAGAGTACACCCGGTAGTCATCTACCATCCTGGGCAGAAGATCTTTGCCGAAGTCGTGGCTAGACTCCGGCTCCTCGGCGTCTTTGAGCAATACCGGAATGAGCACGTCGGTATTGAAGAGGTAAATGCCCATCGAGGCGGACACTTTTTCCGGGTTATAGGGCGAGCGCAAATCCGTGGTCTGCGGCTTCTCGAGAAAACCGTTCACCCGGCTGTCTCGGTCCACTTCCACCACGCCGAAGCGATAGACTTCGTCGGGATTCACTTGAATGGTAGCCAGGGTGACATCGGCGCCGGAATCGACGTGCTGCTTCAACATCAGGCCGTAATTCATCTTGTAGATGTGGTCGCCGGAGAGAACCAGCACGTGCTTCGGCTGCTCGGAACCGATGGAGTAGATATTCTGATAAACCGCATCGGCTGTCCCCTGATACCACTCCTCGCTCACCCGCTTCATCGGCGGCAACACTTCAATGAACTCTCCGATCTCGCGCGCGACGATGTTCCAGCCTTCGCGGATGTGGCGATTGAGGGAGAGTGCCTTGTATTGCGTAAGGATGTAGATCCGGCGCAGATCGGAGTTGATGCAGTTCGAGAGAGTTACATCGATGATGCGGTAGATGCCGCCGAAAGTCACGGCCGGTTTGGCGCGATCGCGGGTGAGCGGATAAAGACGTTCTCCCGCCCCTCCGGCCAGTAAAACTCCGAGCGTGTCCTTCATCACATTCCCGCTTGGATCAGCCTTGGGCGTATGGGATGCGCCGCCCAGCGCTGGCAAATGGAGCCTGCAACGCTAGTAGACGCTAAATACTAGCATAGGGCTGAATGCATGGACCCCGGCTTCCCCAGGAGGCCGGTTACCTTAGATTCGGGCGAAACCCAGCGACGGCGGATTTCCACCCCAGCCAGTTATCCGGGCTCGGCCTAAGCGGCGTCGTCTTCGATTTTGATGCGCAGGGACTTAAGGAACTTTAGATCCTGATCGCTGACTTTGAACTCGGGGTTGCCGGTAAGGGTGGTCACCAGGGAGGTCTTGTCGTTGGTCTTTTCCCCGGGCTTACTTACCCCAATGGTGGCTTCGAGCACCAGGAAAATGTCATAGCCTCCCTCTTTGATTCGGGAAACCACCTCAGCAATCTGATCGGACTCTGCTAGGGACTCGTTGATCGCCTCGCCGAGTTCCTTCATCAATTGCTTCAGTTGCTGGTCCACAAGTCCCCCTTCCACCCTGGTCGATTTATTAGATGCTGGCGTTCGCCCCGACGCTGCGTTCAGAACTGCTCGTGACCGCTCATTGTAACGCTGAAGCTTGATAAAATCACCAGTGTCATGGCGCAGGTCTCAACTGGCCGCAAGTTGGGCATTGCAGCTCGGGTGGTTGGCCAGCAACTGAAGAAAAGTCGTACATTCGCCGTGGCAGTGAGAGCCGCGCAGGCCACAACCGCTCATACGGGAAGGGTTTTAGGGCAGCTGTGGCTTGAGGTCACGGGTTTTGTTTTCTTGGCGTTAGCCTCGATCGGATTTCTCGCCTTCTTCCGCGAGTATGCGAGGTACCACGAGGGACGAGCCGGTTCAGGACGGATGGTGGTGGCGGTTTGTTTCACACTCTTGTTCGCCTGGTTTGGCTTGAGTTCATTCTGGCGGGTAAAGAAGAAAGGATGAAGGCGAACGATTTTCGACCGTGGGACCTCGAAAAACGTTGCCTAAGGGCCCAAGAATCTTTTCCCCTGAGGCGGGGAACCGAAACTAGGGCAACCCCGTGCAAGCTGCGCGACGGTTCCGGCTGGCGTCATCTATCGGGAAAGATTCGCTTTCCCGGCTCGGTCGTACGAAGGTTCTTATGACGTTCAACAGGAAAGGCCCCGCTGGCAGTCCGGCCCCGGCTTCCGAGCCGCAAACCTCCTCTCACATCCCGATTCGCCCCTTCTACGCGGCCTCCGATCTCGAAGGCTGGGACTACGGACAGCAAGTCGGATATCCCGGCCAGTACCCTTTCACCCGCGGCGTGCAAGCGACCATGTATCGGGGACGGCTTTGGACCATGCGTCAGTATGCCGGCATGGGCGATGCCGAAGAATCCAACAAGCGCTATAAGTATCTTCTGGCCAACGGCACCATGGGGCTTTCCGTAGCCTTCGATCTGCCTACGCAAATCGGCTTGGACTCCGATCATGCTCAGTCTTTCGGTGAAGTCGGCAGAGTGGGCGTAGCCATTGACTCCATCGAGGATATGGAGCGGCTGTTCGATGGCATCGACCTGACCAAAATCTCCACCGCGATGACCATCAACGCTACGGCGTCGATTCTTCTCGCACTGTACGTAGCCGTCGCCCGCCGCCATGGCGCCGACCTGCGCAAGCTCTCCGGGACGGTGCAGAACGATATCCTCAAAGAGTACATCGCCCGGGGTACCTATATTTACCCGATCCCGCAAGCCATGCGGATCGTCACCGACATGTTCGCGTGGACCAGCGAGAACCTTCCTGACTGGAACCCGATCTCGATCTCCGGGTATCACATGCGAGAGGCAGGTTCGACCGCTGTGCAGGAGTTGGCGTTCACCCTGGCCAACGGAATCGCCTATGTCGAAGCTGCGATCCAGGCCGGGCTCGATGTCGACAAGTTCGCTCCCCGGCTCTCCTTCTTCTTCAACGCACACAACAATTTTTTGGAGGAGGTGGCCAAGTTCCGGGCGGCTCGACGCCTGTGGGCAAACATCATGAAGGAGCGCTTCCAGGCCAAGAATCCGCGGTCGTGGATGCTGCGCTTTCATACCCAAACGGCGGGGTCCACGCTGACCGCCCAGCAACCGGAGAACAATATAGTGCGGACCGCCGTACAAGCCATGGCGGCCGTCCTAGGCGGAACCCAGTCCTTGCATACCAACTCCTACGACGAGGCTTTGGCACTACCCACGGAGCAGGCGGCGCGGATTGCCTTACGAACCCAACAGATCATCGCCTATGAATCAGGCGCCCCACAGACGATCGATCCGCTGGCCGGTTCCTACTATATCGAGTACCTGACCGACGAGATGGAAAAGCGGGCGCGCCAGTATGTCGACAAAATCCAAGCTCTCGGCGGAATGCCCAAGGCCATCGACCGCGGCTTCGTGCAGCAAGAAATTCAGAACGCCGCCTACGCATATCAGCAGCAGGTCGACCGCGGAGAAATCACCGTGGTCGGCGTGAATTGCTTCCCGGTGGAAGAGGAAAAGCCGATTCCCATTCAGCACATTGACGCGTCGCTCGAACCGAGGCAGGTCGAGCGGGTGCGGGCCCTTCGCGGGCGGCGCGATCCGCAAAGATGGAAAGATTCCCTGCAGGCGGTCGAAGACGCTGCCCGCTCGGGCGCCAATCTGATGCCGCGCATACTTGCCGCCGTGGAAGCCTATGCCACCGTCGGCGAGATCTCCGACACGACACGAAAGGTATTCGGGGAATACAAGGAAGCGGTGGTGATCTAGGGGTTGCCGGTCAAACCTATGAAGTTTCGCCCGATGGCAACGGAGAGCAGTTCCGCTACTGAGTCGCGTTCGCGGGCGGAGCACCTGTAGACATGTCTAAGAACGCGATATACGCCGCCAGAAGGCGGTAGGTTTCATAGTAATCATCGAGCCGCATGGCTGAAATCTTGTCCTTCGAGCTGGGAAGAATGTGATCATTCCAGGCATTCTGTGTGAGCGAGTGAATCGTAATGCGAGGAATCCTTCGCTTGGCGAACTGCTCGGCATCCGTGCTGCCGATCTTTTCTACATCAACGCCGCGCAGCGGTAGATTCAGTTTCCCCGCGATGTATCGCAGCGCATCAACCAACCGGGTGTCGGAATGGCTGGCCCAAACCTCAGTGGACGCCAATCCCAGGGTGTCCATATTCACCATCGCGTCGGTCGCAGCAATTTGTTGCTCGCTCATCTGGTGGACGTAGAAACGCGAACCAACCTCACCCTGCTCTTCATCGGTGAAACCAATGAAAATATAGGTGTGCTTACGAGGCTCCGCGTTCACGGCTTGAAACAGGGAAGGTAACAGCGACGCACCACTCCAGTTGTCGACGACCCCATCGCCCTGGGAGACGCGGTCAAAGTGTGCGCCGACGATGATCACCTTTTCCGAACTCCCCGGCAGCGTACAAACGACATTGGGCAGCTTCGATCCCTTGACGGGCTGTTCC
>DATJVZ010000152.1:0-4283 GCA_035501575.1 Terriglobales bacterium
TTGCTCGGTCTTCTTGAGAATCTCGCTGATTTGCCCGAGGGTAGAAACTTTGGTGATGATGCGCTTGCCCAGCAACAGGCTGATCTCGTCGATCATCATCAATTTGCTGGGATCGGCAATGGCGATGGCCAGCCGGCCATCATCGGTCTCTTCGAGGGGCACAAAGTTGTAGCGGAACATCAGGTGCACGGGGATTTTCTTGAAGAGATCGTGGTGCAGCTGGAAATTGTGCAGATCGACAAATTGGCAGCGATAACGCCGGGCGACATCCTGGGCTTTTTCGAGCTCTTCGTTGGGGGCTCCGGACGGAGCTCCGGGCTGGTGTCCGGACGGAACCCGTCCGCCGTTTCCGCCCCCCGCTAGCGCCGCCTTGTTTTCCGGCATGGTTGCCATTACCGATTCTGCCTTGCTTGTTCTAGCGCAATTCTAATTCCGTACCGCCAAGTCCCTTCGTTCCTAGTGGATGCTCGATCCTATGGTAAAGATGGGTAGGTAAAGCGAGATCAGGATCCCGCCCACAAAGACAGCCATAATGATCAAGATCAGGGGTTCGATCAAAGCCATTGCGGCGCCCAGCGCCGTTTGTACGTCCTCTTCGTAAAATTCCGCCACCGAGTTCAGCATCGCCGGCAGCGCTCCGGTAGACTCGCCGACTTCAATCATTTCCACCGATAGGTCGGGAAACATCTTTTGCGCTTCCAGGCTCTTGGCCAGCGCCTGCCCTTCGCGCACGCGCACCGACGCTTTCTCAATCCCGTTCAGGATGCGCCGGCTGCTCATCGAAGCTCCTGCGGTCTCGAGCGAGGGCACGAGTGGCATCCCGCCCGCCAGCAGAGTCGAAAGCATGCGGGAGAAATTGGCAACCTGATATTTCAGCCATACATCACCGAGCAGAGGAAGCCGCAGGATGGCGCCATCCACGGCCTCCGCTCCCCGATCTGTTCTCTTCCACTGCCACAACAGCAGCACCGTGACGATCACGGCTATCGCCACGAAAGGCGCATATTGTTGGGCGTGTGTCCCCACATTGAGCATGATCAAGGTAATCGTCGGCAGCTGGGCGTTCATGTCGGAGTAAAGCTGGGCGAACTTCGGTACCACGAAAGTAACCAGAAAAATCAGCATACTGAAAACCACGGTCACCAGCAGAGCGGGATAAATGAGCGACACGGCCAGCTTCTTCTTGAAGGTCAAGGCCAGGCGCTGAAACGCGATGTAACGAGTGAGCACTTCCTCCATGTTGCCGCTCTTCTCCCCCGCCATCAGGGTGGTGGTATAGATCTTGGGGAAGGCAGCTTGCGCGGCAAACGCATCCGACAGCAGTGCCCCGCCCTTGACTCGGTCGCGCACATTCTGCAGCAGAGTCTGCAGGGATTTGTTCTTCTGTCTCTTGATCAGCAGGTCGAGGGAGTTCAATATCGGCAGCCCCGCCTTGATCAGGGTCAGAAACTGCTGGTTGAAGATCAGAAACTGGCTCTGCTTGACCTTCCCCCGCCGCCCCAGGGCGAAGTCCCCCGAAAGAACGCTGCGCGGCCTGACCCAATAAACCAGGAAGCCTTGCTGCACAAGGCGGTCCCGGACCTCGGCCTCGGAATAGCCGTTTTCGACTTGTTCCACCAGGCGCCCGCGATCATCCGCGATCTTGATCAGGAATTCGGCCATCGGTAATTAGTTACCCTGCACCCACCCCCAAGTCTAACATTCAAAATAGTCAAGACTCTGTTAAATGCCCGTTGCACCGTTCCTCGGGTAATGCCACAGGGGGAGGGAACTCAAACTACATCATAAGTTGCTGCAAAATAAGCTTGTTGTACCCGAAATCCCGTCCCTATTGGCCGAAGCTCTCTTCCACAACTTCGACTCCATCGGGAACGCGAAATTCGAAATGCTGGTCGGAAATTGCCACGTCCTCTTTCTGTTCACTGAAACGGTACTCGATCGTGGCCCCATCCGCCTGATCAAGTACGATGCGCCGGATCGAGTTTTCCGCTGTGATTTCGAGGAGAACCTGGTTTAGGCGGTCCTGAAACCCCCGGGGCACGCCTTTTAAAATGACGTCGCCAGAGGCCAGCGGGGCCACCTCGGGCGCCAACGACAGTCCGAGCAACTCCTTTCCCAACTGTGTCTTACCAAGCAGAAACGCCAGGGGCGAGCGCAGGTCGTCCAGCTTTTTCATGGACGTTTTTCTGACCTGGCGCTCGCTAGGAACGTAGAACCAGACGTTCTTCCCGTCTCCGACGAACAGCTTTTCTCTAGGAGAACGGTATTCCCAGCGCATCTTGCCAGGCTTTTTCAACCACAGCGTTCCGGTCTCGGTTCGCTCGCTGCCCGATCCGGAATAAATCTCGGTAAAGTCACATTCGAGTGTGTGCAGATGGTTGTAATGTCGGTCGACCGCCTCGGCGATGGCGCGGACATCGGCGGCCTGCGTCACGCTTGCGATGGAGGTAATAAGTAGGATGGCGATACGCTTCAACAGAATGGATTTCCTCAACATCCTGAAAGCGCATTATAGCGTGCACGGGTACGGTCTCTGGCCACGACCCTACATCGAGAATCCCGTATGGTTTCCGTCGCTTGGTTCGTGACGGCGTGAACTATTTTCCTTTCCTCGCCCGGGCAGGCTAGCCGCACGATATGGTTGACTTTGCAGATATTACTTGGGTGACACGTAGCGGGATTCTTTTGGTTTCACCTGGTTCCATTTCCAGTTAGGTTAGAGGAATCGATGGACCAGGAAGTTCGTTCCCCAGCAAATAGGCCGCCCTCGGGGCCTGAATCTCGGCCACTGATCCCTAGCATCGAGCGTGACCATCTTTGGCTGGTTGGGCTTGCCCTTTTCTGCCTGCTTCCATTTTCCGGCAAACCCTTCCACGTCGATGACACTCTGTTCGTCGCCACGGCCAAACATATCGTCGAACATCCGTTCAACCCCTATGGCTTTAACATCGTTTGGTACGGATATGCTATGCCCATGGCGGAGGTGACCAAGAATCCTCCCCTGACCTCGTACTACGGTGCGCTGATCGGAAGCATCGCGGGATGGTCCGAATGCGTTTGGCATGTAGGATTTCTCTTGCCCGCTGTTGTCCTCGTTCTTGGAACCTATCGGCTGGCGTCTCATTTCACGCAAATGCCTTTGATTGCCGCCGCGTCGGCTTTGCTGACTCCGGTTTTCATGGTCTCCGCCACCGGCATAATGTGCGACGTCATGATGCTGGGCTTTTGGGTGTGGGCGGCCGTGTTTTGGATCGAGGGCCTGAATCCGCGAAGGCAGTCCTATCTGATGACCTCGGCTCTGCTGATGGCGGCGGCGGCGCTGACGAAGTACTTCGGAGCTGCGTTGATGGTATTGCTTCTGTTTTACTCTCTGCTGCGTGAGCGTCGGCTGGGTTCCTGGGCAGGCTATTTGCTAGCGCCGGTCGTGGCCCTGGCAGGCTACCATTTTGCGACCCACATGCTTTATGGCCGCGGACTATTGTGGGACGCCGCCATTTACGCGCGCTCCCGACCGGCCGATCAGCAACTGCCGTTTCTCACCAAGAGTCTCGTCGGGCTCAGCTTCACCGGGGGATGCCTGATTTCCGCGCTCGCATTGGCGCCACTCCTTTGGTCGCGCCGGCAGATGGCGATTGGCGCCGTGCTCAGCGGCTTAGCGACGCTCTCGGTGGCTGTCGGCTGGGTGCATCTGAGCACCCATGTCACTCACTGGGGGTGGGTGGAAATTCAATTGGCATTCCTGGTCGCGGGAGGGATCTCTTTGCTGGCCCTCGCCGTGGTCGATGCCTGGAAGAATCGGAACGCTGACTCAGCGTTGCTGACCGCGTGGGTACTGGGAACATATGTCTTCGCAGTTTATGTCAACTGGACAACAAACGGCCGCTCTATCCTTCCCATGATTCCGGCGGTCGGCATCCTGATTGCCCGGCGCCTGGAAATCACGCCAAGGATTGTGTCTTTGGCGAGATTGGCGGTTCCGCTGGGGGCGGCCGGTATTGTCGCTCTCTGGATCACCTGCGCCGATGCGGGATGGGCGGAATCGGCCAAAAAGGCCGCCGACCTTATCCACCAAAAAACCCAGACCGAATCCGGCACCGTCTGGTTCGCCGGGCATTGGGGTTTCCAATACTACATGCAAGCCTATGGGGCGCATTCTGTCGATGTCAGCAACTTCAGCTCCAGCTTTCACGCGGGTGATTTCGTGGTCTTGCCCAAGAACAACACCAACCTTTTCGACATTGCGCCGGAATTCGTTACCTCCCGGGAAGTGATCGAGATACCGA
>DATJVZ010000153.1:0-5244 GCA_035501575.1 Terriglobales bacterium
TGCCGTGCTCCAAGTCGCTTAAAGTAACCTTTTGCCCGCCCATTTCGGCGATGACTGTTTCCGGACCTGCGGATGGCTGGCCGGCGTTCGCCGCCGCCTGTCCAAATAAACAAGCCGACGAGGCCGTCAGCAGCAGGCCCCCTACTACACGTAATACCGTCATTTGAATTCGTCCTCCAGATCAGCTCTTATCGAATCGTGCTGGCCCAATCCTGAGCCGAAAGAGTTTCTGCCCTACGTTGATAGCCCCGCTTCTGATGTGGCCGTTGGGCATGCAAATCCTTGCAACGACAGAAAAAATCATCCTTCTTTTTCCGCGTGTTTCGGCAGCACAGCCCGGCACCGAACTTGTGTTATCGTGGCACAAACTTATTGTCAGGCGCAACGTTGACGGTACCAGGATCAAAAAGTATCGGGGATTTTCCTTAAACGACGACGGAAGTTAACTTCATGGTTTGCCGCCATTTACGTGGTCTTGGAAATGTAGTGTAGCCACCGGTCTTCATCCGCGCAAGTGGTCTTCTCTAATTGCTTCAGTAGCGGACGCGAAATACTATCGAGTTTTTGAATAGCGGTACCTTTAAGACAGTCCCCATTCGGCTATCTTGTGCGATGAGAAGGCAGAATTGCGCCAAGCCTATGAACGGGCCGAAGTTGTTCCATTTCGTCCACGTCATCGAGAATCCCGTTGAACGGCAGGCATGCGCGGTTCTAGTACCAGTAGAACCTGTAAGACACGATGCCGATGTGGCGAGTTTGTGGAAGAGCTTTTAGGGCCCCAGGCTAGGACTCGTGGCGGACGAGTTGATACCGATCCACGGTTGCCGCGATCAGATAGTTTGAACTTTGAAGCTTGGAACGAGACTTTTCGAGCCGTACGACTTTGCCGAAACAGCGCAAATCTACGTGACGATCGCGCTCCGCGCTGAGCGTGACGACGTATTCGATAGCGCCGCCGATCGGTGCATCTACTTCAGATGTGAACAGAACGCCGCCGGAACTGATGTTCTGCGTTAATGAATCGTGGGAAACGCGGCTAACCCCGGTCCGCACGATCCGGAGGGGCAACTGCAGGTCGAAACGGGCAGATCTACGCTGTTCAACCACGGACATCTCGAAATATAAATGCTTTTCTTGCAGCGGTCAATAGTAGAACTTGGTTGTATTAGTACTAAATCGGAAATGCAGACCACGACCTTGGGGCCGCTCCGCTTAGTTCTTAGGGAAGGGGCTGAATGGAGGGCCCTGCTTGATCGTGATGCATCCGCGGCCCATGCGCAGAACGACCCGAGGTGACGAAGCTTCGGAAGTGAAGGAGAAGTGCGAGCCTATCAGCAGCCGATTTCCGGATTTGCCTACGAAATCCGAAGTAATGTTGCCCATTCCGGTTTTCGCGTCGATTGCGTACGAACCTGGATCCGGCAGCAGCACAATCATGTCGCCGGTGTGGCTTCTGACCTCCAGGCTGCCCGTCACATCGCTTACCCACACGTAGCCGTTGTCGTGGTGAACGACCAGATGCGAGTTGCGTGGTACCAGGATTCGGTACTCCAGGGTTATGCCTGCCCTGCCGCTCGGTGGCAAGAACTTGAGGTGGCGGGAAGAAAGAATCGTTGAGATTGTCAATTCTTTGTCGGAGCGCCGTTCCGTTACCACGCGAAGCTTCTGGAAGCGCTCGTCTGCTTGTTCCTTCTGGTTGGGTTTATAGAACGCATCGGTCGACTTGATCACGGTGACCTCAACTTCGGGCTCGTCCCAACCTTCCACCGTCAAGTAGCCGTAAGAATGGTCCACGTGGATGGTGCCGCCGGGCAGGAAATTCACGTGCTCCGTGCTGGTTATTTCGAACGATTGTTTGGCGCCTTCTTCACCGTGCAGCAGCGCAATTGCTAGAATGCTCAGCCCGCAGGCCATAATCAATTTGTTTCTCATATCGGTTAGCCTCCGTTCTGTGGCGCGCGGGCAGCTTTCACCATTGCCAGGTATCTGCGGGCCAGTTCCCGGATCTGTTCTTCCCGCATCAAGGGAAGACCCTCCGGGTTGATCAACTCGGCTCCGATGCCCAGGGCGGTGGCCCCATTCCGGATGAAATTGCCGGCGGTTTGTTGATTCACGCCGCCGGTGGCGATTAAAGGCACTTGGGGAAACGGCAGCTTCAAAGCCCGAATGTAGGCAGGGCCGCCCAGCGGGCCGCAAGGGAAAATCTTGACGAAGTCGGCGCCCGTTTTCCATGCCTCAATGACCTCTGTGGGAGTCATAGCGCCCGGGAACACCACCACATCATTCTTCAAAGCGAATTCCACAACTTCCGTGACGAGTCCCGTGCTCGTCAGGAACGTGGCGCCAGCGTCGAGGCAGCGGCGAGCCATCTCGGCATCCAGAACGGTTCCCGCGCCCACAACCATTTCCGGCAAGTTTTTGGCGAGATGCGCTATCACATCAATCGCACCCGGCACCGTCATGGTGATCTCCGCGATGGGAATACCGGAACGGTTGACGGCTTCCGCGGCGAAACGCGCCCGTTCGGGCGTAGATACACGAATGCCTGGGATGATGCCGATTTCCTCAATGCGGGCGCGAACTTCTGCCTTTTTCATCGATTCCACTTTCGGTTTTGAATTTTCACTGCAACTCGGGTCCCATGCGGCAGAGGTGAGGTTATAGCATCAAATTAATTCCCGCGTCCCCACCGCCTGGCGAAGCTGCTCCAGCGCAACCAGATAAGCGGCCACCGCCTGACGATAGGCGAGCTGCGTAGCGCGATAAGTGCGCTCCGCGTCCAAGAAGTCGAGCAACGCCAGGGCGCCGCGCCGGTAGGCGTATTCGCTGATGTCGCGGCTCTTCTGCGCCACCTCGAGATAACTGGACTTATAGAGCTGTGCTATGCGCGCATTCTCCTGGAAAGCCTCATACGCATCCCTAACGTCCGTCAGCACCTGGCCCTGAGTTCCTTTCTGCTGCTGCTCTGCCTGCCGAATAGCAATGCGTGTCTGCGCAATATTGCCCTGGTTGCGGTCAAAAATTGCAAGCGGAATACTGAACGACCAGGTGGCGCCACTGATGCCATTAGCGTGCGAGTAATTACCCGAGAGGGTGAAATCCTGCTTGCCGTTGGCTTTAGCGAGCGCAAATTGGCTGTTAGCGGCAGTAATGCCCAACACCGCCGCGCGGAGATCGGGCCGATTCTGAAGGGCCTTCGCTTGCAGTTCTTCGAGATTGACCAACAACGGCTTGTATTCAAATTCACCGACGACGTCGTACTCCGCGGGCACCGATTCATAACCTAATTGTTGGCGGAGGTCCGAGAGCGCCTGAGCTTTGTTCAGCATGGCTTGTTGCACGTCGCTCTCAAATTGCACCAACTGGAGCTGGATCTTCAAGTAGTCGTTCTCGCTCATGCCGCCATCTTTGTACTGGGCTGCACTGATGTCGACGGTCTTCTGAAAGCTGTTCAGGTCCTGCCGCGCAAGGTCCAGAGTCGATTGCGCAAGCTGAGCATTGATAAACAGGGAGCCAACCTGAAACGCAACACCACGCTCATTATCCGCTACTTGCGAACGCGTTACGGCGGTGGCGTCCCTGGCGGCTTGCAGGCGGCGCGCGCGCTTGTGGCCGCGTTCAAACAGGTAACTCAATCCAATATCACCCTCGGTTGAGGCTTGGATGTAATCCGACACACTTTCGTTTTGGGGACGGGAGAAAAGCGGCAGGTATTCCCAGTCGACGAAGAAGGTCGGGTTGGGACGCAGGTTGGCGGTGACTTCCGCGGCCTGGCTTTGTTGGATGGTGGTCCGAGCAGCTTGCAAAATGTGGTTGTGCCGGAGCGCCATCTGAATGGCTTCATCGAGCGTAATCCTGGCCGGTCCCTGGGCGCGGGCCGAATCTGGCACGAAGATACCGAGCAAAACCGCACCCACGAAAATGTGCCCGATGTGCTTCATCGGCAAAATTGCATGCTTAGTTTTCATTTAGCCCTCGAAAGAGCCCTCCGGTTCGGGAAGTTGATCGCCGTCCCTCGCAATCCAGACATAGAACGTGGGCAACAGGACGATGCTTAGCAGCAAATCGGAAATCAGGCCACCGACAATGACGATGGCGAAAGGCCGCTGCGAATCGGAGCCGATGTCATGCGATAGCGCCGCGGGCAGGAGTCCAAGAGTCGCCACAAGCATAGTCATCATAATGGGACGAAGTCTAAGGACCGCGCCTTCCACAGCGGCGTCCGCGATCGAATGCCCTCTGGCGCGGAGCTGGTTGATGTATTCGAGCATGATCACACCGGTCTGCACCGATACGCCAAACAGCGCCAGCATGCCGACACCCGACGAGACACTAAGATAAGTTCCGGTGATCAGGAGAGCCAGCAGACCGCCAATGCGAGCCAGAGCGACGTTTAACAGAATAAGCAGCGACCATTTGAACGAGCGAAACATGGTGTAGAGAATGATAAAAATTACCAGGACCGTCAGCGGCACGATGATCGCCAGTCGCGCCTCGGCCCGCTTCTCACTTTCGTATTCACCAGACCAACCGATGCTATAGCCGGGCGGCATCTTCACTTGTTTATTAATCCGGCTAATCGCCTCTTCGACCGTGGTCCCTAGATCCCGGCCTCTCACGCTGAAGGTTACTGCCACGTAGCGGCGGTTGCCTTCCCGATAGATGTCGTATGCGCCGTCCTTCACCTCTACTTTGGTTAGTTGCGCCAGAGACACGCGTTCCCCCGCAGGAGAAACGAGGCGAACCTTCTCGATGGACCGCTGGGTGCTACGGTAGGGCGCCTGGTATCGCACGACCAGGTCGTACCGCTGTTCGCCGATCAGCACCTGGCTTACGGCATTGCCGCCCACTGCCGTCTGAACGGCGTCTTGTATGTCTGCCACGTTGATGCCAAAACGAGCGGCCTGGCGGCGATCGATTGTCAGGTCAAGATTCGGCTGACCGAAATCGCGTAAGAGCTTGACATCATGCATGCCAGGAATTCTCGACATCACGACGGTGACTTCCTCGCCCTTCTGCTCGAGAAGTTTCAGATCGTCACCGAAGATCTTGAGGGCGGCGGCGCCCTTAGTGCCCGTGAGCGTTTCTCCGACGTTGTCCTCGATGGGCTGCGAAAAGTTCCAGATCGCCCCGGGATACCTTTCGACCGCACGGTTCATGGCGGCAATCAGCTCCTCTTTGTTTCGATGGAAAACCGGCCTCCACTGGTCCTTGGGCTTCAAGTCAACGAAATACTCGGTGTTG
>DATJVZ010000154.1:0-3961 GCA_035501575.1 Terriglobales bacterium
GAAGTTCCTTCCCAAATATGCCAATTGCAAAAACTTCGTCAACGCCGACCTGATCGCCCAAGGAATATCTCCCTTCTCTCCAGAAGCTGCTGCGATTCGCGCCGGCCGACTGATGCTCACCGAGATCGAATTCTTCTCAAAACGGCAGGTTTCTTTTGGTTTTGAAACAACGCTGTCGGGCCGCAGCTACTTGGGCCTGGTCCAACGGCTTAAGAGAAGAGGCTACAAGGTCCACCTGTTCTTTCTCTTTGTGGAAGCAGTCGACGTGACGCTATCGAGGATCAAGGAGCGCGTGCTAAAGGGCGGACACGATGTGCCCGAAGCGGTGGTTCGGCGCCGGTTCGATCGTTCCGTTCGCAATTTCTTTCGAGAGTATCAGGCGCTCGTTGATTCATGGTACTTGTTCGACAATACAGGTACCAACCCGGTCCCGATCGCCTTTAAGAAGAGGAGGCAACTCCGTATAATGAATCGCAAGACGTATGACACGCTGATTACGCGGTACGGTGAGAGATGAAACGGACGCATCACAGCATACTGCGCTTGCCTATGGAAAAGCGCGCCGAATTGGCACTACGCGAGGCGGTCAACGATGTCATTGCCGAACACGCTCGTCTGGGCCTCCCCCTTTATATCGGCCGCGACGGTAAGGTCGTCAAATTGTCTCCTGATAAGTTACGCCGCCTTTCAAGATCGACCCACCGCAAGTAAGATTCCGTTCATCCTTCAGGGGTTCCCACTTGGACCGTCTTTATTTCCTGAGGACGGTTGCCTCCAACTCCCTTCCCGTGTTTCCAATTCTGCCAGGTTGCCGCCACGTCTTCATTGACGTAAACTGGCTTCTGTAAAGTCGTTGCGGCCTTCCGGAATGCATTTGTTATTACGCACGGGCGCCGGTGAGTGGTCGATGGGAATTTGTTCAGCAAATTGTCCAGCAAAACCCCCCAATCAGGGCGGTTTGGACGGTTTGGAGCGGCTGTGCCCTCCTTTAGAATCAACACGCGTCCTGTCTAGGGGCCGGCTGTTAACCGGAGGGTTGTAGGTTCGAGTCCTACCTGAGGAGCCATCCTTTCAAGCAGTTAGAAATCCGCGCGACCGTCTTGCGATCCGTTAAGCCTGAGACAATGTCAAGCCCACGACTTTCGCGTGCGCCTCTTCCATCTCATCCGTTACCATGTCGCCGTAGATCTTCGTGGTGGTTCTGATATCCGAGTGCCGCATCAGTTTTGTTGTACGGCAACCGAAGTCCCTACAGCATCCAGCCATGATCGGTACGCGTGCCTGAATGCATGAGTGCCGAGTTTACCGATTCCGGCAGTCTCAATAGCTTTCTGCAATTCGCGTACACTCCCGTATACGAGTACGGCTGGCGGCCGAGCTTAAGCGGACTGGCGAAAATCCAATCGCTGTCCGCGCCAAAGATGGTCGTCACCTTCCATGACTATAACCGCTTCAGCCGCACGTTTCGATTCCCCCTGCAGCTGTCAGTTTTGACCGTTCGCCCACACCAAACCACGGTTTAAACTGGCGCTACCTTTCTTCAAGGAAGCCCTCGTCCAATGTTTTTGGAGTCTCCCGGCTGTAAGAAGTGACAGTTTGCACTGAGCGCGGGAGGTGATGCACTAGCAACGTTACGGTATGTGGCTTTCGTAAAGTGGGAAACCTCAACGCAATCTCGACTTAGTGAGAGGAAAATACCATGGCTGCAAAGCAACCCAACATCGTTGCCATCATGGCGGACGACATCGGCATCTGGAACATTGGCGCCTACCATCGCGGTATGATGGCCGGGCGCACCCCGAACCTCGACAAGCTCGCCGCCGAAGGCATGTTGTTCACTGACTGCTACGGCGAAGCAAGCTGCACCGCAGGTCGCGCTGCATTCATCACGGGCGAGCTGCCGATCCGCACGGGGATGACCACGGTCGGTCAGGCCGGTGCCAAACTCGGACTGCCCGCCGAAGCAGCGACCATCGCGACGGTTCTCAAGACGATGGGCTACGCGACGGGCCAATTCGGCAAGAACCACCTCGGCGATCTAAATGAATTCCTGCCCACCGTTCACGGGTTCGACGAGTTCTTCGGCTACCTCTATCACCTCGACGCAATGGAGGATCCCTCGCACCCCGGCTACCCGCAGGAGCTGTTGAATCAAGTTGGCCCGCGCAACATGGTTCATTCCTGGGCTTCCGATAAAGATGACCCCACCGTGGACCCGCGCTGGGGCAAAGTAGGGAAGCAGAAGATCGAGGATGCAGGCACGCTTTATCCGAAACGCATGGAGACTGTAGACGATGAAATTCTCGACCATTCGCTCAAGTTCATAGGCCAGGCAAAGGCCGCGAAAAAGCCCTTCTTCGTCTGGCTAAACCCGACGCGCATGCACGTCGTTACCCACCTCTCACCGAAATACGAAGCGCTGCGCAACTCCAACAACGGCTGGTCCATTCAAGAAGCCGGCATGGCGCAGCTCGACGACATCGTCGGCTCGGTAATGAAATACCTGAAAGACAACGGACTGGACGACGACACCATGGTCATGTTCACCACCGACAATGGCACGGAGGCCTTTACATGGCCGGATGGCGGAACAACCCCGTTCTACGGAGCCAAAGGTACGGGCTATGAAGGCGGCTTCCGGGTTCCTGCGATGATTCGCTGGCCCGGCCATGTCCCCGCCGGAAAGGTCGAGAGTGGGATCATTTCAGGCCTCGATTGGTTCCCGACGTTCGTGGCCGCCGCTGGCAACCCGCACATCAAGGATGATCTCCTTCAGGGCGTGAAGCTTGGCGACCGCACCTACAAGAACCACCTCGATAGCTATAACCAGCTGGATTTGATCACCGGCAAGGGTCCATCGGCACGCCGCGAAGTCTACTACTTTGCGGAAAGCAACCTTGCAGCGGTGCGGGTCGACGACTTCAAGTACCAGTTCATTACGCAGCCCGGCGGCTGGCTCGGCACCAAGGATCATCCAGACATGCCGATTCTCACCAACCTGCGTCTCGATCCCTTCGAGAGGATGGGTTTCCCGGGTGCGGACGGGAATAGGGGGAGCTACTTCTATATGGACTGGTTCATGTACGAGTTCTGGCGCTTCGTGTTTGTGCAACAGGTGGTTGGGAAGCTCGCCATGAGCGCCCTCGATTATCCACCCATGCAAAAAGGCGCATCCTTCAACCTCGATGCCGTGAAGGAGAAGATCGCCGAAGCGATGGCGAAACACGGACAGTAGCCTCCGCGTCAACCTAGCCACCAACGCCGCTTTCGAAGAAGGGCCAAGAATCTCTGGCCCTTCTTTCTTTCGTTCACCGGACCGGCGGATCGAAGCCGGTTACACGTCCGAAGCCGGGACCACGAGCTTATCAATCGTAGTCCTGAGCCTTAAAGCGACGGAACGACTCTATTACTTCGACTTCTTCCCGAGTAAGGAGCACCATTTGTTCTTCTTCTCTAGACTGGCAGGCTCGGGCATGGTCCTCAACTGCCTTTAGGTCCTTGGCCAACTGTGACAGTCCCGGTATCATCATCGGATTATTCTCCCTGCTAAAGCGCTCCCGCAAGGGCCGCAGTAGCCGACGCTCCCCCCCCAAAGGAGGTTTAGACGCTTCTGTAACTGCTGCAGTTGGCGAAAAATACAATGAACGAATATGAGAGTCAAGGTACGAGAGCCAAGAGAGGATCACCTACGTAACCTATTGGGAATTCTTCCTGGGGGTTGTCGGGCAACCGAGTAGCTTGCGGTTGTTGGTGAAAAATCGCGACGCTAACACCTGCCGATATTTGCGATCCATTTGCGATCCGTTTAACGGTTTACGACTGCCTTCGATGTCCTTCAGTGCCATCCGTTGCTCTGCATCTTGTTGAATGTACGTTCTCAAGCGGATTCGAGTCCTACCTGAGGAGCCAATCTTTTCATCCATTTGCAAATACCCCGCAAACGAACTTGGAACCGTTTGGA
>DATJVZ010000155.1:0-15133 GCA_035501575.1 Terriglobales bacterium
CTTTCGAGATGCTAACCGTGAAAAATTTCTGACAAGAGGACCACGAGTCCGAATATGCTCACCAGCGCAGCAACAATTTGTGCTCTCGAGCGCCGCCCGTCCAGCTCTTCGGCTAAGCCACGAGTCTCTTTGTGGTGGGCAATGGTCGCCATCAGCAGGGCGACCAGTCCAATGCTGACCATCATCAGAGCAAATTCACGGGGACTGATGATCCCGTGTGCAATCGGCGCTCCTTGGCCGGCCTCAAACTGGAAGAACTTGTAGATGGTAAACCCAAAACTGATCATGGAGGTTGCGGTGCGGACCCATGCCATCAGAGTGCGTTCATGGGCAAGCCAGGTCCGATCCAAGGCTAGGTGGGTGCTGTCGGGCGCAACGCGGGGGGTGCTCATCGGAAAACCTCATGCTGGTGGCGAATGGCAAACATCACTGCCATTCCGCTCTCGAGATGCGTTTCCACCGATCTCCTTCGAGGTCGCCCTATGCCGCTCGCGAACTTGCTATCCCCTTCTGGGGCTCGGCTTCTTGGGAATCGTATCTCTCCAAATCCTTTTCCAAGAAGAAATTTAAGAACGTGCGGATGACGCCAATGGCCGCGAGCTGCCCGATGTCGGTCCATGTGGGAGAAATTGCCGTACGTACGATGTCGGCGGCGAGCTCAAACTCAAGCCCCAACAAGAGCCAGACGCCAAAATTCAGCCATACATCTTTGCGCTGACCCGCCTGCGATCGTTTTTCGATAACCGCGCGAACCGATCCGTATAGCGCTTGCATTGCCCCGTAGGCGATGATGAGGGCGGCCGATGCCTCCACTGCCAGCGCGATGTAACCGGCAATTTGCTTAAATACTTCCTCCATGGCCCTCCCGTGGTAATTGCTCGCGCAATCGACCCGCAACGGCTCGGGCGTTGGAAAGTGCAAATCTTACGGCTGGGTAAACCGGCGCTACAAATCTAGACCCGCACTTTCGTGCGAAATTAGCGAGCTACCCTAGGAACGGTCAACTGACAGATGTAACAGCGGCCAGAGGCTAGGTGCTGCCACCGCCTTCTCGCTAGGGTACCAACATCTTCATCACTGCACGCACCAACTCCGGAGTGGGCGTGCCGAGGACAATCACCGGGAGGAGCGGCAAGACCGTTTGCGCCCCGAGTTGCACTAGGAGGCTCTTCGTAATGGGCGCGATGTTCATGGCCTTGACTAAGCCGAAACTGTTCCCCAGGTCGGCCAGTGATTGAATGTCGCCCGTCCCCAGTAGAGGCTCGGCCGGTCGTTCGCCGTAGTGTACCCACTTTTGATCGAACGATTGGGTGTAGGAGTGAGCCAGCTTGCCATATTCGAGCAGACCCGCTTTACGAATCTTCGACAGTTTGGGTGCCAGAAGCGTCAGAGGAAGAATTCCCACGATCATCGACAGAACGATAAATCCCACCACCAGAAATCGGAAAGAACTTAGCGGTGCGGCTTCGAATAGCATGTCGTTCGTCATGCGACCGGAAAAGATGCATCCCAAGGCACAGAACAGGATTCCGAAGTGCTTCTGGGCGAGACCGAGAAAATTGAGCCCGCCAGCATGGTCGGGATGAGTAGGCGGGAGAATCAAATGCAGTCGGCTGATCCGCCACAGCAAGAGCGCCCAGATAAAATAACGAAAAACCCATCGGTAGATAAGGAAGCGGAGGACCGGCGTGCTAAACAAGGCATACCAATATCCCGCTGCCGTCAGCCCGCCCGACGTGGTGTGCCAACTCGAAACCGCAGCGCTTCCCCATTCGCGTTCAAACAAGAATACGGGGAAGAACGCCAATACAAATATCACGGCTTCGGGAATCCAGGAGTCCCGCAGCCGTTGCGTGCTTTCGAGAACCCGATCGAACTTGGGCAGCTCTTCGGCCGGCACGATCCCGCCGTTTACAAATTCGCCCACCGCCTCCCGGATTGAGGGATCGATCACGATCTCTGCGAGCAATAAAAGCGGCAAGCAGAGTAGAAAGCGTGCGTACATCGAAACGTCATAGAGGAGCGGGATTCTGACTTGGTTCCCGAAGGCGACACCGTCTTTAAGGGAGAGCAGCAGCAGTGGCAACCATGTCAGTGCGACCAGAATGACGATTCTGCGCGCTAAGTTAGGGAGGACAAAGCGCAGGGCTCCCTTGCGCAGCAGCCAGTCGTAGAGTGGCCCACCCATGACGATCGAAAAGTTGCGGACCGTCGCATCCGCGATCTCAAGCGCACTCTGGCTGCCAGACGGAGGCGGGGGCTCCAACATCGGGCCAGTCTGACGCGGGAGTTCTGGATTTTTTGCCGGTACACCCATCACGTTCTCTCCGCCTTCGAAAGCCTGGTTAAAGCATTTCGCACAAGTTTGCTCCCCCCAGCAAAGTGGAGTACGCTGGCGGCATTGACAACTGTCACATTTGACAGGAAAGAAGAATTGCCGCCGACCGCCCCCAGCTGGCAGACCGGCACGAGGGCGGGGACGACCTCGAGGCAAGTAGTATTGATTTCTCCGCTTCTGGATTTCATGGTTGGCGCTCCCCTCTCGACTGTCATAGTTAACAGTTTCCTGGGCGATCCAGTTGCCGTAGTCTGGTGCCTTCAATAGGAACTCGTCGGTGGTGTCGGGTCGGGCGCGAAGCCAACACGGTGGAGGACTGCCCAAAAAACAATCAAGAAAGAGAAAGAGAGGTAATTGCACATGCTTCACACCAGATCAGTCGTATCTCGCCAATCTGCACGCCGCGGAGTGATGGCGTGCTTCCTCGTGTTGACGCTAGTGTTTCTGGTTGCGCTGCCGGCGTGGAGCGCCTCCGCGGAAAAGGATGAACAAACACTCAAGGACGCCGCTCAAGTTCTCGAGGAAATGCTCAGCGGTAACAGCATTCCGCCGGACCTCATGAGCAAGGCCGAGTGCGTCATCATCATGCCCGATGTGAAGAAATTCAGCGTCGGCATCGGCGGTACTGGCGGTCGTGGGCCCATGACCTGCCGCAAGGGGCAGAATTTCAAAGGATCCTGGTCGGCGCCGGCGATGTACACGATTGGCGGCGCTAGCGCGGGGCTTCAACTTGGCGGCTCATCTACAGATTTTGTTCTCCTGGTTATGGACGAGAGAGGCTTGAATGCGATCCTGAGTGGGAAGACCAAACTGGGTAAGGATGCGACCGCGGCGGCCGGCCCGGGAGTAACATCAAAAGAACTAGGCGAGGGAAATGACCTCCTTACGTACGCCAAGACCAGTGGCGTCTATGCCGGAGTTTCGCTGGGGGGCGCGACCATCGAGGCCGACAATGACGCCAACAAGCGCCTCTACGGCAAGGACGTGGCTGCAAGCGATATTGTGCGCCATGATGCCGTGCAGACCACCGCGGCCGGAAAGCCCCTGATTTCGCTCCTGGATTCCAAGGTTTCCGCGCACCGATGACACGCTTCGGCGGAAAAGGCATCTCGCACGGTTAGCAGTAACCAACGAGCAAGGCAGGCAGGGGAACGGTGTGTCGTTCAGGCCGCTTGAGCCGAAAGGCTGGCATCGCCAAGGTTGGCCTCGGCCTCGAGCTCTGTTCCCCTTCCTGGGATGGAATGCAAGCGAAGCACGCCGCCGATCATTTTCAGTCGTTCTTGCATGGTGACCAGCCCCAAACCATCCCTTTCGACCGCCGGATCGAACCCGACCCCAAAATCTCGGATCCGCATGCTTAGTACTCGGCCGTCCGAGACCACGGCAACATCTACGCGGGCGGATCGGCTGTGCTTCGCGGCGTTCGTAAGTGCTTCCTGAGCAACCCGATAGAAGCAAAGGGAAACCTCTTCCGATAAAGACTGCGGCACTTGCTCGCTGGTCAGATTAATTTCTGTGCGATGCTGACCGGCAAGCTGCCGGCAAAGCTCTCTCAGCGCGGCGCTAAGGCCCAGATGGTCCAGCTTCGAAGAGTGCAGCTGGTGCGACATGTTGTGTATGTCGGTTACAAGCTCGTCGAGTTCGCTCAGAAGCTTTCCGATCTCTGCCTGCTCCGCCGCTCTTTCTATCGGTATCTGATGTTGCAGAACATCGAGATTCACCATCAATAACGAGAGCCTCTGACCAACATCGTCGTGCAGCTCGCGGGAAATGCGCAGTCTTTCCGCTTCCTGCGCGGAAATCAAACGTGGTGTCAGCTGTTGCAATTCTGCGTGGGCACGCTGCAAATCCTCAAGCGCAGCCCTTTTCTCCGTAATGTCCTCGACGGTCGCAAGCACCAGCGTGGGGCGCCCGGAAGAATTCAACATGGAAACGTTCAACCGCCCCCACATCCAGCTGCCGTCTTTTCGGCGATACCGTTTCTCCAGCTGGTAGCTTCGCCTAGTACCCGCACGCATGGCTTGAAATTCCTGCCAATCCTCCTCCTCGTCCTCCGGATCAGCAAACTGGGAGCAGTTCATGTTTGTCAGTTCCTCCGGCGGGTAGCCAAGCATGGAACACAAAGCCGGATTGGCAAACAGGACTCTGCCCTCCGGGTCTTCGAGTGCGATCCCAATGGGGGCTTCGGTAAAGAGGTAGCGGAATCTATCCTCGCTTTCCTGTCGAGCCTCCTGCGCTTGTTTGCGCATGAGTGCATTGGCGAAGATATTGCCCAGAACCTCCAGGCGGTCTGTCAACGCAGCCGGCCACTGTTCCGGCTCAGCCAGGCGGGACAAGACCAGCAACCCGCGCGCGGCGGCGTGACGGAAAGCAACGAACGCCAGGGACGTGGCCCCTCGCTCCTCGAGGAAAGAGCGGTCGGCCCGCGCTTCCGGTGGAAGATCGTGGAGCCTTGCCAGGATCACAGTTTGGCCGCTCCGAAGCTTCCCGGTTATCCAGGGCAGTTCCGGACGATTGTAGAAGGCGGGTTCCGGGCTCACCCCGGGCCGGTGCACCGAAATCATGTTGCGAACGTCTACTCCCGAGTCGTCCATCACAAACCAGGAGGCTCGATCGGCTCCTTCCGACCCGAGCAGCGCGCGCAAGCCCCTCTCGATTTCGACATCCACTTTATCTGCGGGACACTCGGAAAGCTTTGTCGAACACTCCGAGATAATTCTCTCGATCGAAAAACGGCGTTCGAGAAGCGACTTCGCCTGTTTGGTACGGCGTCTTTCGATCAGCAACATGGCCACCAGCGCCGTCTCCACCAACAGGAAGAGAACCGCCGCCACAATATAGAAGCGATAGCGCTCCCAAGCCGTCGGTTCCCGGAACAGCACCTCACTTCCCGCCGGCAACCGCGTCTCCGGGATGTGAAATCGTTCGAGCACCCGGCTGTCAAACGCGTAGCGGGGAGGTTCGAAGACGGGCTTCATGCTTGCGGGATTCTCGCCGTTGAGAATGCGTTCGGCGAGATCGGTTGCCATCCCGGCATCGGTCTTGGGGTCAATGAGTCTTCCTCCTACGGTTCCAGTTCCCAAGTAGGTCGTAGCGATCGAGTAGACAGGAGCGCTCGACCGGGAAGAGATTTGCGCGAGAAGGTCGCGGGGAACAAAGGAGTGTCCCAGGCGATCTCTTCTTTCGCTGACATATAGAACCGCAGTCTGCGTGGATAACGCGGCTAGCTCGGCATCCAGCTCCTCCTGAGTCAGACCGACCCAGAGATCGACAGGGGTTTGCGCCGCAAAAGATGCGATGTCTCTGCTCCAGTCTCCGATAAGCGCCTCTTCTCCGAGAATCATTACCACCCGTTGTGTATCGGGCTGCAGCCGCCGGATCAACTCGAGTGACAGCAGGGGCGAGTAATCTGTCTCGACCCCGGTAACTCCCGGCGTTAGTTGATCCAATGCCTTATCGGTAGCGCTTAGATTGCAGAAGACCACCGGCGCATTGCCAAAAGTGTCGGCGCGGTGAGCCAGCAGAAAGCGGAGAGCCGAAGACTTGACCGCGATGAGAACGTCAAAATGAATATTCTTATACTTCTGCCGATAGTAGTCGGCGACGAGCGTGTCGGGCGGGTTCTCGCCCAACCGAGAGGAGTCAAAATTCTCGCTGAATACATCCACCATTTCGGGGAGGTCGCTCAGCCTCTGGCGAAAAACTTCATCCTGCAATTGGGCAAATGGCAGACGGGTATTTTCAGAGTACAGCAACAAAACTCGTTTCACCGCCTTTGGCGGCGGGCCGGGCGTAGGGAAGGCCAGTGGGGTGGCCAGGCAGACGATTAGTAGGCATCTCGCCCACCGGCTCGATGCGCGGCGAAGCAATCGGCTCTTTCCAGCGACACTCACGTAGTCTCCCAAGGGAGCCGGCTTGTGGGACCCTGACGGGAGGCGCACGGCGAAACCAACAGAAGTGTTGAACAGCTTAAACCTTCGTCGCGAAAAGGGAAAGCAATATCCGTCAGCGGTGATGTCAAGCCGCCTGTGTAAAAACCTTGAGGGTGCGGTTTTTCCATTCCAGGTTAAATCTCTGGAAGATGGAATAAATGATGCGGTCCACACTTCTCACGTTGACAAAACAAACCATTGGCCTTGTCCTCCTACGTACTTCGACAAAACAACGCTCAATGATGTTGGTGGTGCGCAATTTACGCCACAGATGCTGGGGCAGGGCAAAGAACGAGAATAGTTCCGGCAGATCTCGCTCCAATTGCTTCACCATGCTGCCGTACTCTCGTTTCCAGCGTGCCCGGAAATTGCGAAACGCAATTTTCGCTTGCGCCCGGCTTTCCGCCAAATAGATGGCCTGCGCATCAGCTTTCACCGCATCATGGTCGCGGCGGCGAACCTTTTCCAATAGGTTGCGCATTTTATGGACCCAACATCGTTGATGAGCCACGCGCGGGTACACGGTTTGGATTGCGGCCGCCAAACCCGCACAGCCATCGGTCACAATCAGCTGCAAACACTTTCCCTCCAGCCCGCGACGGTAGAGGTCATTCAGTAAACCCTCCCAATCGGCCTGGCTCTCTCCCTGGCTGCGCAGAAACGCCAGCAGCTGCCGGCGCCCATCTTTCTTCACTCCGTAGGCCACCAGCATCTGCACCCGTTTCCGTCCGCTCGGCCGGCGCACCCGCAAACTCACGCCATCAAGAAAAAGGTAAGCCCAGTCATCCTCCAGTCGCGCTTGATGGAACTGCTGCACCACCTCGTCCAGATCGCGCGTGATCCGAGAAACCGTTTGGGCGCTCACCACTTCTCCGGTCATTCTGGCTACCACGCGTCCCACTTGCCGCGTGCTGATACCCCGCAAGAAGGCTTCCCGAATCAACAGCGAAACTTCTTCCGCCCGGCGCTGAAACTTTTTCAACACCTCGGGTAAAAAGCCCTTCTTACGGCTGCGGGCAATCCGTAAGCGCAGCGTTCCAAAGCGGGTCACGAAATCTCGCTCGTAGTACCCATTGCGATAATCCTTGCGTTTCTCTGCCCGGCTGTAGCGCGCACTCACCATATAGAGGTCGCGCTGCCGCTCTGACAGTAGCTCGAACAACCTCTTGGCTGCCTTCTGCACTTGCCCCTGCATGTCGCCCCAGAAGCTCTCTTTCAGATCTTGGACAAAATGTTGGAAATGCTCGGTTATCGGTGTTACCTTCGCCATTGAGTGTAAGGCTCCTTATCCTAAGGATTTGGTTTTCGCTTGGTCGCAAAAACCAACTTACACCCTCATCGCTTTTACACACACGAATTTACGTCACCCCGTCAGCATCCGCCCGATACGGCAGAGAATTAAAAAATAAACTTTAAAGCCAATTGTCCCACCCTGGGATTCACGGCTGTACTGCTTATGACGCCGAATGCGGGGGAGGCCAGGTCGTTGTCGGGATTGGCAAACTGCGGATGGTTGAACACATTGAAGAAGGCTGCCCGGAACTCAACCCTGCCATTTTCCGTAGGCCAGGCGAGCGGAACGGCCTTCGCAAGCGACAGATCGAAGTTAGCCTGATCCGGGCCATTCACCAGGCCAGTGGCGCTATCCCCGAATGCGGTTCCTAGGCCGTCAGCCCCGATCACGGGCGGTGTGGTAAAGCACCCGGTATTGAAGTAGA
The DNA here is from genome assembly GCA_035501575.1 of Terriglobales bacterium. Lineage (GTDB taxonomy): Bacteria > Acidobacteriota > Terriglobia > Terriglobales > Acidobacteriaceae > JAFAGX01. Next base: position 7,989 of record DATJVZ010000155.1, read on the forward strand.
GGTTCAATTTGGACTCTACCTCCCCCGCGGTGACGAGTTGGCTTGGAGGACAACCGGTAAGCTGCGCTCTGTCTTGGGGAATCCCAAAGACATTTTTGGCATTGGTATAAGCCACGGTTAGGGCGGCACCTGACTGAACCACCGCGACCGCTGCCAGTGTCCAGCCGCCGACTAAGGCGCGTCGCAGGCCGGTTTTGGGACTTGGCAACGAGTAAATGGTACTGAAGACAAAGCGATTGGTGCGATCAAAGCTAGCCCGTCCCCAACGTTGACGGGGAGAGTTTTGATCTCCCAGCGTGAACTGGTTTCCGGCCGAAGTGGAATTCACATTCGCGCCGTCGGTGTCGAGGGCTTTCGAAAAGGTATAGGAGGCAAGAAACTGGAGGCCATGGCCGAGGCGCTTGGTCAAGCTCGCCTCCAGGCCGTTGTACCAAGACTCGCCTTCCGATTCGACCATTTTCAGGGTGTCGGCGGCGATGCCCAGCACCGGCACCCGGGTTTCTATGTTGGTCAGCGTGTTGTCGGTTACGCCGCGCACCGGATCTTGGGGCGAGGCATCGAGGGCTTGATTGAGCGTGCGCGTTCGCAGCAGGGAAGTGCCGTGCGTTCCTACATAGCCGATCTCCAGCAAGAAATCGCGGGCGAATTCGGATTGAACATTTAGGCCGAACTGTTCGATCACCGACGGCCGGAAGCGGGGAGAGACGGCGCTCACGGTAATAGCACTCGACGGAGAGTAAAGCGGAAATTGCGGAAAGTCGGCGGCAGTGGGGAAGGGCTGCGCGAAAGGGTTTTGGAAAGTGGCGCGCGCGTTCGCCATTCCGCTCGAGAAGCGTGCTTCGCCAAACGGCGCCCCGAAGTCACTCATAAAGAAAGCCTGACCTGTGGGCCGAGAAAAGTACAATCCGTAGCCGCCGCGGATCACGAGTCGGACGGATTGCGGGTACGGTTGCCAGGCAAAACCGACTCGTGGGGCGAATGCATTCTGTCCTAGCCCGTCGTTGCCGAAGGAATTGCTCGCTCGCCTGACACCGGGAGGCGGGGTCCCAGGAAAATTCGCGGCTACGACGTACCCGGCGGCGCTTCCGCTCATCGGCGGATTGGCATCGGCCTTGTTGATGTCAAAGCTGGCATTTCTGCCTAGCCCGTCGGCCAACTGGCCGAGGCGCTCGAACCGCAGCCCAAAGTTCAAGGTCAGGGACTGGCTAAACCGGTATTCATCGAGCCCATAAGCCGAAGCCTCCCACGAACGATATGCTCGCTCGAAAAGACCATAACCGTCGCCGGAGGAAAAGAGGTTGCTGAAGGCGGAACGGTTCTGCGCCGAACTTAATCCGAGCAGGAAGTCTGGCCACGATAGAAACTCGGCGACCGAGCCCACCCCGAGGACATCAATGTTGTCCTCGAAACGAGTGAGGGAGCCTCCCATGCGGAACATGTGCTTGCCTCGCAAGGTGCTGAAGTCGTCGATCGCCCAGAAACTGTTTTGCGTAAAGGTGCGGGGGAACCCTGGGGCGAAACTGATCGAGCCTTCTACGCTCAAGCTCGGAAGGCCATTTACGTCATTCTCCATGCCGGCGGTGACCCCAAGGTCGGACCATGCAAACGGTGTCTGCGCCGTGGTGTTGCCCCGAGTACGAATGAATCCCAATCGGGCTTCGTTCAAAGACTTCGCACTGATGGCAAAGGTATGACCAACCGATAGCACCCTGAATTGGTTTCCGACAGCACTGGGAAATCCTTCCAGATTGCCCGCAGGGTTGAAGCCGTTTCCCGGAAATGTCACCGCTTGGTTGTTGTTGGCCCAAAAAAAGCGCCCCAGGACTCGGCTCTTGGCCGAAGCCAGGTAGTCCGCATTTACCAAGAATTGATCTTCGCTAAAGTGGCACGGCTGGCTGAAGGTGGAAAAGCCTTGGCTGGCAAACGGTCGGCTGGAATCGATGGTTTGCGGGGTGGGAATGAAGTACGAGCCATCGGCTAACTTGAAGCTCAGCAGGTCGAGCGTTACGGGATTGATGTTCGAACCGTCGGAAGCTACTCGAACGCCGCCCAGAGACCCGGCCCTACCGCCAAACAGTTTGCCGAGCGCAGCCGCCGAGCGGTCGTTGGTCAGCGGCGGAGTGAGCAAAGTCACCGTGCATCCGGTTCTGGCCTGCCCCGCGGCCAAGCCATTCACCTGGCGAGTGCCCTGATAGGAACCAAAAAACAGCAAGCGGTCCTGTTGGATGGGACCGCCCAAATCGAAGCCGAATTGATTCAGCCTGAGTTCAGGTTTTGGTTGGCCGGTCTGATCGAAGAAGAAATCGTTGGCATTCAACGCCTCGTTGCGAAGGAATTCAAAGACACTTCCATGGTAGGCGTTGCTGCCGGATCGGGTCACAATGGCGATGTTGGCGCCGCCATAGCGACCGTAAGCCGCATCGTAAAGCGCCGTCTGCACCTTGAATTCCTGGATGGTATCGGGATTTGGAATCGGAACTCCCCCGCTGGCGTTGCCGCTGCCCTGGGCATCACTTACGCTGATTCCGTCCATCTGAAAATTGTTGTCGTAGGACCGGCCGCCATGGACGAACATGCCATCGTAGGATGCGCCAATTTGTGAAAAACCGTTCCCGCCGAGACCGAGTTCGCCCGCATTGCTCACTGCGGTTGAAACGCCGGGAGAGAGACCTGCAATCTGGGTGAAATTGCGGCTCACCAGCGGCAAGTTGGCAACCGCCGCCTGGCCCACGACGCGTCCCAACGTAGCCGACTCCGTTTCCACCATCAAGGCCTTGGCCACCACTTCGGTGTGCTGCTGAATCCTTCCGAGATGGAGATGCAGTTCCAGACGAACCGTTTCGGTCGCCGAGATGGTGAAGATGGCTGGGACAATCCGACCATAGTCGGCTGACGCAGCCGTTATTTCATAGGTCCCGGGCTCAAGCAATGCGAAGCTGAAGTTCCCCTGGCCATCAGAAATCTTGGATTGTGTGGCGGAAGTATTCTCCTCGGTGAGCAGAACTGTCGCACCGGCCAGGACAGCGCCCGTGGGGTCGAAGATTGAGCCGGTCACTGCTCCGGTCGAAACCGTCTGACCGCTCGCTGCCAAGGCCGCCGCGAAAATTACCGTCCCAACCAATCCAAACGGCTGGCAAAAAGCAATTCGCAATCGAGGACTGCGCACCGCCGGAACCACTGCGTCTGGGCGACGTGCAAGAACCATTGTTCAAGTGGCGGCTATCGAAGCCGAGGTCTCGTTAAAAGAATCGGAAAGCGGCTTTATGGCGCTGACCAAGGAGCCCTAGAATCCAACCGCAAATGCCGGTCGCAAGTGCCACTGGTGCAAATGGCAGGGGCGAGCCAACTGCGGTCGAGCCGTACACATTGTAGGCGAACCACTGCCGCTCGCTGAACATTGAAGGGAACCAAGAATGGCAGAACCGGCTCCCATTTGCCCGTCTCTCGTCAACAAGTGTCAAATCAGCACCTTAGCGACTCCTCGATATTGTCTTATTATTTCGAGGCCCTTTTGGTCACCCTGCCGATGGAGCAGGGGGGAGCGAGCTAGCTTTTTAGATGGTTGCTTAAGACAAAGCAGTCTCGTCTTCATTGCCACCGAGCAACGACATTCCTTACCAGGTTCCTCTAGCTTGGGTCGGTGCCGAGGCGAAAGCCTTTCGGTGACGCCCTCCCCCTCAATCGCCGTCGACCCCATACGGTGCGCGTTACCTCAGTAATTTCTGGCGCGACTCTAAGGTATTTCTTCAGCGTTTTGTCTGTTAGGTTCGACAGTCGTAGGAATGCTCGATCCGAATGTCCTCTTGCAACCGGAACCTAGTCCTTCAAAGGCTGCCACTTGGAATGGTTCCGAGTGACCGCAGAAAATTGTTCAGGACCATCCTTGTCATAGTTCTGCTGTGTACGGCTTTTTCCGGGGCCACGACGTCAACCGAGCCCGTGGAAACTGCGCCCATCCGGGTAAAAGGCTCGTTTGTGGTCGCCGTAATCTGCAAAGATGGCATTATTGTCGCGTCCGATTCGAGAGGCACGCTAAAGGACCGCGAGGGTCGGCGCATTGCCTACTACGATCTTGACCAGAAGATTTTTCCGATCGGGAACAAACTGATCGCCGATACCGGGTACGCATCTCTAAACGATCCGAAGTTGTCGTTCCTGTCTGCGCTGATGTCCCGCTTTGCGAAGAGTCCTCTGTCCCACGTTGAAGTCGACCAGCTCCCGGCTGCTTATTTCAACTACGCTAATAGCGTATTACTCCCCGCCGGCGCGGAGTCTGCCAAGCTGCAAACTCTGATCTTTGCGGGCTTCAAGAAAAATAGACCGATGGTGTGCATCTATCGCGGCGAATCCAGCCGCACCACCAAGTGCCGTTCTTCAGGGTATCTGTCGAGTCCGGGGCAGCAAATTGTCGGGCTCAAGAAGGCGGGCTCGCTATCATTCCAAGATGCCGCACATTTCATGCAACAGACGATTGATGATTATGCGACGGCGGTTCAGCCGGGATCGGTAGGCGGTCCCGTCGTCTTACGCACGATCGCCCGATCAGGCTCCCACTGGTTCGAGAAGCCTCCGCGCTGGCCAGATTGGGAGACGTTCACCGACTTGGCGAAAGACTACAAGGCCGATCACGTGGCGTTTCAACTGATGCCAGGGATCAGCAAGACACAGTTAGACTCACTCATCGAGGACGGCGTCACTTGGGCGCGGGTTGGGCAGACTTCCAGCTCTGGAAAGGCTGTTACCGACGTCCCTGTGATCGGTTCGTATCATGCGGATCGATGATTCATTCGCGAGAATAGATTCTCCTGGCCAATTACGTTCCCCGTGCGCACCTGGGGTTCGATCGATCCTTGGGCTCTCGTCCTGCCGTGGTAGTATTTTGGATATAAGTGGTTGCAGTACGCTCCTTGCCGTGATCCTCAAGCTTTGCCTTCGCAGTACCTGTGGAACACTTTTAGCCTGGTTCCTGATTCCTGCAACCGTTGTCTTGCCTTCGCTTGCCCAAGCGCAATCGAGCGATGAAGTCCATGTCGATGCCGGAAGCTCCACGCACAAAACCAAGCTGAGCGTCCGCACCAAACGCCTGCGGGCCGATGTAGATCTGGTGCTCGTGCCCGTGACGGTTACCGATGCCACGAATCGGCCGGTGCTCGATCTGGAGAAGGACAACTTCCGACTCTATGAAAATGACAACGAGCAGAAGATCCGGTTTTTCTCGAAAGAGGATGCTCCTATTTCCGTGGGAATGATCCTGGACTTCAGTCTGAGCATGAGCAATAAGTTCGAAGCGGAGCGGACGGCCGTAGCGGAGTTCTTCAAGAATGCCAATCCTGCGGACGACTATTTTGCGATTGCTTTCTCCGACCGCCCAACCTTGATCGCCGACTCCACTCAGTCCCTTACCGACCTTCAAGACAAGTTGACACTGGCCGTTCCGGCCGGGAATACCGCGCTGCTAGACGCAATTTATCTCGGGGTTGACAAGATGCGCTTCGCCCACTACGAACGGCGAGCCCTTCTGATTATTTCCGATGGTGGGGACAACCACAGTTACTACAACACCCGAATGACCAAGAAGCTCGTCGAGGAGGCCGATGTGCTGCTGTATTCGATCGGGATCTTCGACAACATGCCGGTCCCAGTGTTCAAGACGATCGAGGAGAAGTTGGGCAAGAGACTCCTCACCGATCTCACGGATCTTACCGGTGGCCGCACGATCGCCGCTGATAACCGCGATAAGATACCAGAGATTGCCGCTACGGTCAGCCGGGAACTCCGCCAGCAATATGTTCTCGCCTACAAATCAGATCATGCCGTACACGATGGCAAGTGGCGGAAGATCAAAGTGCAGGTGACCTCTGCGAACGAGGCTCAGCCGTTGCATGTGCATTACAAGAAGGGATATATCTCCTCAGCCGAGTAAGCAGAACAATCTTACATCCCACCAGCAAGATTCAAAGTTAATCGGTCGTAGTTAACCCATGTCCAGGGGAACGGTCAGGTTGGCATCGCGGATCTAGGAGATTGCGGAAAACCAACGAGCCGACTGGGTGGCCAGCCGGCTCGTGGGAAGAATGGACTGCGGTGGCCTTTATTGTCCGGGCGGCGGCGGTGCAGCCGCCGACTTAGAGGCCTTTTGCTTCTTGGGAGCGCCGGTACGGTCGGCGGGCAACGTGCTCTCGTCGACCACCGAGGTGTTTTGTACGGTGAAGTTTCCACCCTCGGGAACAAAGTAGAATCGGGCCTTGCTGCCGTTGCCCCGGTCGCTGCTTTCGCGGGCTTCGATGCGCGTGGCGTCGATCTGCTGTTTGGCTTCGCCCCCGGTGAGGTAGGACTTGGCATTGATCGACCGCAGCCCTTCCAGGTTGGTGACAACCCCTTCCTCGGTTTCTTCGGCATAGCCGACAACCACCAGCCGGCCGTTCGGTTCCTGCTGCAGGCGCAGAGCTACCTCATCGAGCGTAGCTTTGCACTGGTTGTCCACCCGGGCGAGCTTCTTGGGGTTGCTGAAGTCGCACTCGCTGATCAGCGACTCGCTCACCACTGTCACCGGAGGCGGAGGCGCGTTCACGCTGGCCGTGGCCGTGCAGCTGCCGCTGTAGCCGTGCACGTCGGTGGCCCCGACGTTCACCGTGAGCGGTCCGGGAGGAGCGTTGCTGGTATCCAAGGTGGCCACGGTCGTGAACTGGCCGGGCTGACCGCCCGCCGTGGTGTTGCCTTCCTTGACCGCGCCCGAACTGGTCGAGAAGTTGCGCTTTTCAATTCGGCTGCCGTCCGGGCTGCTGCCATGCACGGTGACCGTGACCGGGTCACCCGGATTGATGGTGCTCGGACTGGCCGAACACGCCAGTTCCGGCCCGTGCGGCTGTTTCACCGTGAACGAGGCGGTGCAGGTGGCCGTGTTGAGCGGGGCCTTCTTGACCTTGGGATCGGTGATGGTGGAGGTCACGGTGTAACTGCCCGGAGCCACGCTGGTGGTGTCGATCGAGGCCGACGTACCTTGTCCAGTGATCGGGCCGCTGGTGCTCGACCAGGCATAGTTCAACTCGTGCTTGGGATGGAAATCGGTGGGCGTCACCGAGGTATTCACCGGTCCTTCCCAGGGCAGCACTTCGGCGGGAGTGGCCGCGCAGGCAGCCTTGGGC
>DATJVZ010000156.1:0-21565 GCA_035501575.1 Terriglobales bacterium
GGCCGGCAGGATTCGGATTTTCAAATTGTCTCCGTCTGGGCGCGAACAGGTGTTAGCAGTCGAAGGACCGGGGAGTTCTTTTGCCGAGCTTCCGGTATTCGATGGAGGTGTATATCCGGCCTCGGCTTCCGCCTTGGAAGATGCCGATGTGCTCTTCATCGCACGCAAGGATTTCCAAAATTACTGTCGCGAGCATCCTGAGGTAGCACTCAAAGTTCTTGCTGTTGTCGGATCCCGGCTGCGCCGCCTAGTTGGGATCATCGAGGATTTGTCCTTCACGACTGTGAGGCAGCGTTTGATTTCTCTCTTGCTGCGGCTAGCCCAAGGAGGAACCACTACGAAACAAGGGGTCCGAGTGGAATTGACGACCACACATCAAGACCTGGCAGCGGAATTAGGAACGGTTCGGGAACTCGTGTCCCGAAATTTGAGTCGCCTCCAAGCTGAAGGACTTCTGGAAGTAGATGGCCGCACAATCATCGTAAAAGACCTGCCCGCGCTCAAGCGCGAACAAATCCCTTCGGAGTAGCCTACAGCCCTCTCGTGGTGAAACCAGGACGCAAGTGACTTTAGTCACTGGCAACAATTCGTTTGCGATCGACAATGTTGACCATGACGGAGGTTGCCATGAATCTCAACAGCGAAACTAAAATGAAAGACATCGCGCTCTCTAATCCGGGTGCGAGACAAGTGCTGGAGGACGCTGGGCTGGATTATTGCTGTGGTGGCGGTAAGTCGCTTCACGAGGCGTGCCTTCATGCGAATGTCTCGCCGGAGGAAATACTGAACCGTTTGCGAGAAAACGCCAAAGAAACCCGAGCTGAGGACCTGAACTGGATGTCAGCGCCGTTGTGCGAACTGACGCGGCACATTCGCGAGAAGCACCATCGGTACGTTCGCGAAGCGATTCCGCTCACACGAGCGTTGGCGGAGAAAGTTGCCATAAAACACGGCCAGAATCATACCGAGCTAGTGGATATCGGGAAGCTCTTCGCGGATGTTGGCCGAGAGATGATCATGCACATGCAGAAGGAAGAGCAAATTCTCTTTCCATACATAGACGCGTTGGAGCGGGCAGCGAATGCACATAGTTCGGTTGAACCGCCCTTCTTCCAAACGGTAAAGAACCCCATCCATGCGATGATGCAGGAGCACGATGCTGCGGGAGATTTAGTCAGGCAAATTCGCGCTTTGAGTTCGGAGTACACGCCCCCCGGAGACGCCTGCACTACCTTCAAAATGCTGTACGAAGCTCTCAGAGAATTCGAAGCGGACCTTCATCAGCATGTACATCTCGAAAACAATGTGCTCTTCCCTCGCGCGGTGGACTTGGAAGCCTCTGCACGGGAGGGCTCTGATTTAACGGAGTGAACTGACCAGTGGTTCGTGGAGAGGGATGGTTCGGTTCGTTCCCCTGGTTCAAAAACCGCCCGACCTGGACACCACTGGAATCCCCGGTCTAAGTTGTTGTCCTTAGGTACGGTGGTACGTTGACACGGAAGAGGTCAGAGGTTCGAGTCCTCCCGGGCCTTCCAGTTTTTTCAATCACATAGCGCCCTTAGTCAAATTGCGGCGCACTTTTTTACCTTTGATTTCCTAGCTGTGTTCGTGCGGCAGACGCGACCGCGGTTTCGCGTTCAAAGAATCCCTTGCGTCCGAATCTACGTCCTCGATGGAGCCTGCCTCAGATAGAACCGAGGTCTCGGTTAGTAGTTCGCATGGAGCTGGAGGGGAGTAATACGAGCGATGCGTGAGAAATCCCGATCGACCGTGAAAAGAATGGCCCGATGATCAAGGGCAATGGCAGCAATGAGACTGTCGATGGTGGTCAATGAGAATCCTCTTGCGCGACCGATGCGGAAAATGGCCGCCGCTTCGCGGTACGTGGAGAAGCCGAGAGGCTCAATCATATCCCACTGCGAAAGATGACGCTCGATTTGGTCGACGTCGCGCCTGAGGCCTTGCAAGATCTCGGAAACGATAACGCCCGAAAGGGCAAAAGGTTCTGCATCGGCTATCATCCGGCGCAGCTCGGTTCCGGCACGACTCGGCGAGGAACTGAAAAAATCGACCCAAACAGAGGTATCGACGAGAATCAAACGCGATTTCTCCGAGCCGACTTGTAGTTACCTTTCCAAATACCACTGCCGTGGTAATGAAGGATGCTTTTGCGATCCTCCGAGCGGACAAGCAACTCCAAAGCTCTATCCACGATTTCGCGCTTTGTTTTCAGGCGCGTGAGCTTTTTCGCCTTGCGGATCAGGGTTTCGTTAATGTTGATGTTAGTGCGAGCCATAACACACTATACACCATTCTTAGCTGGATTGGTGTATCGATGCGGAATGCGGAATAACTAATCACCGTACCCAACGAGCCTGTGATCTCTTCCTGTAAAGCCTGAAAAAATGTAGAGAGTATGGCCAATATGCCCTAAGTCCTTCTCCTTCGGAACACTGGTAAGTTGACACGGGGGAGATTTGCAGACGGGCTTACATTGTCTCAGAGCGGCCCCAGGACTTTTGCACGTCGCCGGGAATATAGACAAGCCGCGGGCGTTGCCTCCTTCAGGTTCTTCTCATAGCACCTCCCGATGACGCGTCATTGTCGCTAAACCACTGTGGAGGAGCTACCCAGAATAAGCTGTTGGTGATTCATCATTTGCGTAGGATGCGCCTTAAAGGTGGGTTTCAACCTAGGACGTTCGTTGTCCTAGTCCGAGAGACATCATTCAGTGCGCACTAGATCTGGCACTATCGTTTTGAAGGCAGTTTGTCGTATCCGCTCGAATCAAACCCAGAGGCATTCCCTCGCAGATGAGTTTTGTTGCAGTCGTGGTTTCACGTTAGACTCGCCGCGAGGTGACTCCATATGGGGCCCAAGCTCGATCGCCGAGAGTTTTTGGTAGCAGTGGGTACCAGTATCGTGGCGACATCATATGCTGAACTGCGTGCCGTTGCACGGCAGGCGACAGGAGGCGCTCAGAGGGTGAACCCCAAATTGGCCAACGTAAAGGCTTGCGTTTTCGATGTATTTGGCACCGTTGTGGACTGGCGCAGCTCCGTGATTGCGGAAGCTACGAACTGGGGCAAGGCCAAAGGCTTGAACATTAACTGGGTGGAGTTCACCGACCGCTGGCGCCTCGGATACGGACCAGCGATGGATAGGGTACGCAAAGGAGAAATTCCGTGGACCAATCTGGACGATTTGCAACGCATGATCCTCGAGGATCTGCTCAAGCAGTACAAAATCGAGGGGCTGAGCGATGAAGAAAAGGTCAACTGGGCACATGTATGGCGACGGCTGAAGCCTTGGCCTGATTCGGTTGAGGGACTGAGCCGATTGAAAAAGAAATTCATCATCTCACCGATGTCGAACGGTAATGTGGCCCTGATGACTAACCTCGCGAAGTTCGGCGGTTTGCCATGGGACGTCATTCTAGGTTCGGATCTTGTCAAGCACTACAAACCCGACCGCGAGATGTATCTATCGGCGCCCTTTTATTTGGATCTGAAACCAGAGGACGTAATCATGTGTGCGGCTCACATCTCCGATTTGCAAGCCGCACGCCGCTGTGGTTTGCGTACGGGCTTCATCTACCGTCCGGATGAATACGGCAATGGCTCCGTCGGCGTGGCGAACAAAGCCGGACCAGACGATTTTGACGTGGTTTCGGTGAGCATCATCGACTTAGCCGAACAGATGGGCGCGTAATCACAGACTGTGAGCCGACGCTTACGAGCGTTCGCCGTGGGAGGTCAGCCATGACATCTGCAAACTAAGCTGGGCCCTCTGCGTAGTCGCCTTCCTGATGCAAGCGACGCGGCGCAATCCTCTAAGCCCAGGCGCTTAGTCACTCCATCTCAGCGCGGCCTGGATGCGGCACCTAACCGGCTTTCCTGTACTCTCCGATCTCGGTCGGGCCGGTCGCGAATCTCCGTTCGACCAGTACACTCACGGTCAGCCCAGCCGAAAGCCAGATCAGCCAGTCAATGGGAACGCGATACCGGCTGATGTAGGCCACGAAATAGTAGATCGACGGGTAACAGACCAACGCCGTACACCAGATCACAAACTGACTCTCCCCAACCCGCTTCCGAACGTATACCAGCCCCCATAAGCCCGCCAGGGTATAGGCGCTCGTGATTGCCAGCAGCGCAGGATGCTCGAAGGGACCTAGCCAAAAATAAAAGAACCGGCGCGCCGAAAGGCGTATGAACTCGCCTGGGCGATCTGTCATCCATGGTCTTGCCAGCCACAGTTCGCGGCGGGTTGTATTCGATCTCTCCCAGATTTCTGACGATCCTTGCCTCCCGGGCCGAATTGCCCGGATGCATTTCTGCCGAAGCCGGGTCCGCATTCAACTGTTCGGAAGACACGCCGGCATGATCATGGTTGGAATAGCGAAGTTCCAGGCCCAGGTTGTCCCGCGATCAGAGTCCAGCCGTGGAGTTGCTGGTGATTCCGCAACAGCCAGGGAATTGTGACCGCAAAAGACACGCCCAAAACGATACCCGCGTCCCGCAGGGTGCGCACAGAACGATGCCGCCAGAGATCCACCAGGACCAGGCCGATGAGAACCGAGCCAAGGGAAACACTCACGTAGAACGCGGCTCCCCAGATCAGTCCCAGCCAAACCGCACTGGCGCCGCTCCTTCGTGGAGAATCCCAGCGCCTCATCGTCCCAAGCAGGGCGAGGGCGAGAATCAGAGCCGCGTAAGGCTCCTCCCATCCGCGAAACACTTCGGCCGAAGCCTTGGTCGGCAGCACTGCGGCCGCGAAACCGGCAATCAGTCCAGCCGAGTACAGAAACGCAAAAGCACGCGCCAACGTTGGCAAAAGCGCATAGAGCAGGGAGTAGGCGCAAATGTTCAGGATGCACCTGGCAAAATGCCCGCCGTCGCCTTTGCCGAAAAGCTCGAAGACGCCGGCCAGCAGCATGGGAAAGAACGGACACGAGTGTGCCGTCGGGCCGGTGGGCACCAGATAAGGATCAGCGAACTGGCCTTTGGAAATGAGGGCCTCGGCAATCTGTCCCGCCTCGCCGGCCTGGCGCAGGTCGGGCCGAGGAACATTGACCAGAATCGCGGATCGAACCAGGAAGGAAAGGGAGAAAATCAGCAGAAAAGCGAGCCCCGGACGGGTCGCTAACTGCAACTGCAACTTCCACAGCATGGCCGATTATACGACGGCGCTGCCGACGCATCTGCACCGGTCTGGTAATGTTGACGACGAGCCCATCGAGGTGTGGATCACGCTAACACGATGGAGAGCCGCAATTGCGTCTTAGCTCCTCGCCATATTCTTTAAGATTTTGCTGTGTACGATTAGAAGCATGGGCTGAGTTAAGTTTCTGTCGTCCTGGAGCGATCGGGTTCGAGGGAGATTGCAGAAATTTTTCCTGCGCAATTTGGAATCGTTTCGGGCGAGTAAGGAAGGACAGTGCATGACTGAACAGAAAGCCGTGAGCTCCACTCCTACAAAGCTCGTTATACGCAGCATCGGACTATGTTTAAGCGGTGACCTCAGCCATCCCGTGCTGGATGCGGACACTGTGGTTGCGGTCAATGGGAGGATTGTCGCCGTCGGCAGGGAAAAGGACGTCGATGCGGAGGGCGCGACCACCGTCATCGACGCCTGTGGGACCACCCTTGCTCCGGGCTTGATCGACAGCCACGTACATCCCGTCGCTGGCGATTGGACTCCGCGGCAGAATCAGCTGGGATGGATTGACAGCTGCCTCCATGGCGGGGTGACCACCATGGTTTCGGCCGGCGAGGTCCATACTCCCGGGCGCCCAAGAGACGTCGTTGGTCTGAAGGCCATGGCAATCTTCGCACAACGCACCTTCTCTGCTTTTCGCCCTGGTGGAGTGAAGATTCATGCCGGCGCGCCCGTCCTCGAGCATGGCATGGTGGAGGAGGATTTCAAGGAGCTGGCGACTGCAGGCGTAAAAATGCTGGGAGAGGTTGGGTTGGGGAGCGTCAAAGACGGAGCCACCGCAGGCCAGATGGTCGGATGGGCTCGCAAATACGGCATTCAAAGCACCATCCACACGGGCGGGCCGTCCATTCCGGGATCCAGCCTAATCGACAAAGATATAGTCCTGGCGGCGGATGCCGACGTCATCGGACATATCAATGGCGGACACACAGCTCTCCCCGATGATCAGATTGTAAGTCTGTGCGAGAACTCACCGCGGGCACTCGAAATTGTTCACAATGGAAATGAGAGGGCAGCATTGCTGACCTTGCGAACTGCGAAAGCACTGCAGCAATTCAGCCGCGTCATTCTGGGAACAGACTCTCCGGCTGGTTCAGGAGTGCAGCCCCTCGGGATCTTGCGGCTGATTTCGTTTTTGTCGTCGCTAGGCGAGGTACCCGCGGAGATCGCCGTATGCTTTGCTACCGGCAACACCGCGAGAATTCGCAAATTGGACTGCGGCATCGTGGAAGTTGGCCGCGCTGCAACCTTTGTGATGATTGACAAGGCACAACATTCCTCCGGCAAGACAGTTCTCGACAGCATCGGGCGGGGTGATCTGCCAGGCATTGGAATGGTAATCATTGATGGCGCCGTGAGCACGCATCGGAGTCGCAACACTCCTCCGGCAACCAAGGTTCCCGAGGTTATCGGATCCTGAGTCACTCGCGAGACGTGGCACGGACTTGAATCACTGTGGATAGGCAAGGATCTATGGCCGTTGGTTACCGGAGACCGTCTTCGCCCTTGATCTGATCTTTCGTCAGGCCACCCACTCGTGCTAGAGGACGACCGCTGTCGGTAACGGCGATGGCCACCATAATCTCATTTGCCCTGGGAGCATCGTTGATGCGAACCTCCATGCCGTCGAAGTGACTGCGAACGTAAGCCGCATCTTTATGCCCCAAGGGAACGTCGAGTGCCACGCCCATTCCCCCGCGCTTTTTCGATGACGGAATCAGAGCAGCACCTTTGGCTAGAACCTTGCGCACGGCAGCTCCTAGTTTGGGATGCAGGATCGCGGCAGCGTGCTCGATTTCACCGTTTTCACCGACGGCAGCCGCCTTTCCGTAACTTTCGACTGCCGTTTCGGCAACACCAAGGGCAGCGACGGCTCGCTGGGTAAGAAGTTCGCCCAGTTCTTCACCGATCGCTATCAACTCGGACAGGTCCTCCGCGTATTTGCCCGCACAGGGATTTTCAATGACGGCGACGGCCGCCACGCGCCGCGTGGGTGGAGTAATGCGTCGGCCCATCTCTTCACGTGTCTCTTCGAGGAACGTTGCCAGCTTGCGAATGCGCGCTTTCATCGCAGTCCGTCTTCTCCTTTGATCTCGGATGCTTTCAGACCCCCCACGCGGGCATGAATACGCGGCCCACTGCTCATCACCAGAGCCACTACGATCTCGTCAGAGCGCGGCGCATCGGTCACGCCGACTTCCATCGCGTCGAAATGGCTACGCACATAAGAGGCGTTGATGTGGGTTATGGGAACGTCGAGCCGCGTGCCCGGGCCACCGACTTTCTTGGTGGAGGCCACAATTGCTTTGGCATCCCCCAGGAGTTGTCGCATGGCATAGCCACCGGGCACATGCCAGAGGGCGCCATGCTCGAGTTCGCCCGCTGAGCCGACAATGGCGCCCTTGCCGAAGCCCTCCACCCCTCGAGGATCGCCGCTTAGGGCAGCGATCAGGGTCTTGGCCATTTCGAGTCCGAGCGGCTTGAGATCATCCATAAACTGCGCGATGTCTTCCACATACCGTCCGGCAAACGGGTTCCGAATCACCGCGAGCGCCGCTGCCCGGCGTAACGGCTTGATGGAAATCGGGCCGCCTTCGTGAAAGATCTCCTCCACCATGATCAACTTTTTTCTGACGTCGACCTCAGGCATGGACAAGGCTCCTCGATGGTCCTCGGTTGCCCGCGACGCTGGTGATCAAATCGTTCCTCGCCACGATCCGTGTCTCCCCTTGGAGAAGCAGCGCGGCAGAATGAATCAGACCTTCTGACCTTAGCTGCCCGGACACGGCGGCACCTTGACTGAGGGCACACAGGATGTCCTCGGCAGACAATTCTCCAACAAATCTCGTCACTAACCGGTCCCCCAGGTCACTGTCGGGAGCAATGCTGCGAGCCGAGACCCGATGGATCTTCGGATGCCCCGGCAGGTCGACTGCGTTGGCGATAACGGTAGCCGCGGCATCCGCCATAGCCGCATTTCTCGCCAGCACGGTTACCGCGTCGGCAACTCCCAAGGAGAAACTTCTACCATGCCAACCGCTGGTGGCGATGCCGCGCACAGGATCACTGGAACCCAAAATAGCGGTACCGAAAAGCGAAGGCCGGTCCGGGCGGTCTATCATTCCTACGACGAACTGCTCACCCGGCGCAAGATGCAGCGCGATGTCTCCGCCGTCGTTGACGTAAGCCTTGGATAGTTTCGCCGCGGAGGTCATCGCCTCCAGGATTTCTTCGGCCACTGCGCCGGCGACGGCTGCCATGGGTGTGATGAAAGTCCCCTCCGCATAGGGTGCCACCGCCATGGCCATCCGTCTGGCGATCGTCCCTTTTGGCCTTGGCGTATCCGGCCCAGCCGGCATGCGCAATAGGGACAGCTCCGCGCAGAGTTCGTCGAGCACGGTTTGAAAACGAGTGATCGCCGCATCGTAAGCAGCTTTGACCTCGGCGCTGCCGGCGAACGCCTCGATGACTAGATCGATCGGCCCATCCTGCAGATGCAGCCGTCGCCGGTCAGGAAGAAGGCTAACTTGCTGTCTCATGGGTCCTCTTGCCGTTTAACCGACGAAAAAGGCCAGGGATTATCGTCGCGTGCGACGACGTGGCGGCGCTTCTCGTCAGAGAGAATCGAACGCAACGACCGAACCTCACCCAGGTAGCCACCCAGGGCTGCGTAGTCGGCCATCTTCAAGGTAAATTCGATAGGCGCGACCAAGGCCGGTGTCGGCACATAACCGAAGGCGTTGTCTGGCATGCGGGTGACATCGACCATAAAGGTGATGCCGCCGCCCGGCCACACATAAACAGGCGCCCCACCGCAAGTGACACGTGTGAGCGCATCTCGGACCGAATATGTCAGCCGCACCGGGTTCTCGGTTACGCCAGCACGAAGCGATCCTCCGGCACCGCCCATGAAGAGAACCGTCGACAGCGCGGGCTCGCAGTTCTCTTTGATTCGTGCAACCGATTCGCTCAGCGAAGCCGGTAATGACTTCTCGACGGGGCGCAAAGCCTCATCTAGTTCAAAGTAAGCATAGTGTTCCCCGGTGGTGCTGACCATTAGAAGACGAAGTCCGGGCCAGGCGATTTTCGGGTTGAAGTCTTTCAAGATCGACAATGGATCCTGGATATTGGTTCCGCCCCAAGCCGTACCCGGCTCGGCAACCTGGAAATAGCGTCCCGGAGTGGAGCGGCGACCTTTCAGCTTGACTCCGGTCTCCGGAATGCCCAGCAATTTACCCGCCTGGTGCTCCGATAGCACGCCAGTGATGTGGTCATCGACCACGACGACTTCGTCGACTTTGTTGAACCACTGCTTGGCAAACATGCCGATGGTTGCTGAACCGCAACCTACGCGCATGCGCTCCTCCTGCACGCCATCGACGATGGGCGCCTTGCCGGCCTGCACCGTAATGGTGACGCCTTCGTCAATCGAAAGTTCCACGGCTCTACCGTTACAAAGGTCGAGCAAGGTTGCGCAGGTGACCGTGCCTTCATGGCGCGTCCCGCCGGTCAGGTGTCGAACCCCTCCGAGCGAGAGCATTTGCGAGCCGTACTCGGAGGTAGTTACGTGGCCCACGGGTTCGCCCTGGGCGCGGACTAAGTTGGTTTCCGGCCCGAGATGGCGATCGGTATCGATCTTCAACTTTACGCCGCAGTAGCTGAAAATTCCCTCGGTCACAACTGTTACCATGTCCACACCTTCGACTTCCGACGAGATGATGAACGGGGCTGGTTTGTAGTCGGGGTAGGTGGTTCCTGCACCGATCGCGGTGACGAAACTGTCGCCCGCGCGCACGACATTGCCGTCCCATTCACGTTCGCGTTCGAGGAATGGAACCACCGACTCGCCACGGGCTACAGCGCGATCAAGAAGTACGTGCGGATCGAGCCGTACCAGTTGTCCGTCACGATTGCCATAGCGGTCACACGCGCCCGTGCGCCCCGGCTTGATGTAACAGAGGACCGGGCAGGCATCACATCGGATCGCATCGTCGTCAGGCACGATTTTTGTCCTTCTGGGCAGCCAGGATGGCCGTACGAATGCGGTCCGGCGTGGCGGGAACACGGTGGATTCTGATCCCGATGGCGTCGTGAATTGCGTTAAGAATCGCTGGGGCGGTTGGAACCACAGCCTGCTCGCCAATGCCTTTGGCCCCAAAAGGACCGATGGGTGATGGGTCTTCGATGAGGATCGACTCCACCTGTGGGATGTCGCCGGCCGAAGGAATCAGATAATCGTGCAAATTCTCGCCTTTGCCGGGGAAAAACTCCTCCATAAGGGCATGACCGAGACCCTGGGCGACGCCACCCTCGATCTGCCCCTCGATTAGAGTCGGGTTGATGGCACGACCGACATCGTGTACGGCCGTGATCTTCACCACGCGCACCGTACCTAGCTCGACGTCCACGTCGACTTCCGCCATGTGAGCGCCAAAGCCGTAAACCGCATAAGGAATTCCCTGGCCATTTTCATCGAGGGGACAGGTCGGCGGATCGAAGGTGGCATTGCGAGTAAGAATGTATCCGTGCTCATCGCAGGGAAGTTCGCGGAGCGGGACCAGGTGCTGCTTCCCGTCCTCCGTAACCCGAATCGAACCGTTCCCGAAACTTATGGATGCCCGGTCAGAACAGCCTACAAGCCGCACAATCGCACGCCGCAATTCACTGCCGGCCATCTGCGCAGCCTTGCCGGTTACGACCGTCTGCCGAGATGCCGAAGTCTTTCCGCAATCCGGAGTAATCGACGTATCGCCCGAAATCAGATCGAAGCGATCAATCGGTGCTGCGAGCGCATCGGCACAGATCTGTGTGACGATCGTATTCGAACCCTGCCCGATGTCAACCGCTCCTTGGTGTAATGCGATTCGGCCATCTGGCTTCAAGCCTATGCGGATGGTGGATGGGTTCGGCAGGGATGTATTGCCGCAGCCGTACCACATGCCGGCCAATCCGACACCTCGACGAACCGGTCCAGCGTTGCTTTTGTTGAAGGCAGCCGCCTGGGAACGGGCCTCCTTCCATTTCGGGCGTAGGGCAAGCAAACACGCTCGGATTCCCACGCCTGCTCCCAGCACCTGGCCAGTCACAGTGGGAGTCTCATTAGTCAGCGCGTTCACGATGCGAAATTCGAGACGATCCATTCCGATGCGATCGGCAAGATCGTCATAGATTTGCTCCTGCGCAATGGCCGCCTGCGGTACCCCGAATCCCCGGAATGCACCTGCCGGCACGAGGTGCGTATGAATGGCGCGCGTCAGCGCGCGATAGTGCGGCACAAAGTAAGGGCCGGAGGCGTGAACAGGCACCCGCCTAGCTACGGTCGGACCCCAAGAGGAATAAGCTCCGGTGTTGAAATCAGCCTGGAAATCTACACCAACCAGCTTGCCATCACGGTTCGCTCCGGCACGCATCCGCATGCGGGCGGGATGCCTCTTGGTGGTGGTCCTGATCGATTCTGTCCGCGAATACACCATGCGCACGGGTTGGCCAAGGTGCCAGGCGGCGAGTGCGATGAAGGGCTGAACCGACAAGTCTAACTTGGCGCCGAAACCGCCTCCCACAGCTGTGGGAACAATTCGCACCGATGCGGGAGCGATGCCTAGTATTCTCGCGAGGTCAGCGCGATCCATGTAGGGTGATTGCGTGCATGCCTGCACCTCGATCTGATCGCCCACACGCCTTGCAAACCCGGCCTCAGGTTCAATGTGTGCATGCTCGACAAAGCCGGTTTCGTAAATATCTTCGACAACCACATCTGCCTTCACTAGTGCTGCCTGAACGTCGCCACGAATCACCCGGCCGCGAACCAATACATTATCTCGACGACTCGCGTGAATCGGCTGTGCATGCGGTGCCAGGGCGTCGTCAACGTCGACGATTGCAGACAGCTGCTCCCACTGTACGGGGAAATGTGCCGGATCGAAGCTCGCAATGGCCTCGGCGTCCCCGACCACTGCGGCGACAGCTTCTCCGCGAAAACGAGCTTCGCTCTCGGCGAAGACGGGTTGATCAGCGAACTCAGGGATTACCCCGTAACGGTTCTCCCCAGGAACATCCCTCGCCGTGAACACGCGCATGATTCCGGGATGCCCTGCAACAAACGCGTCGAGATCGCCGAAGGTGAACTGCGCCCGATCGTAGGGGCACCGGATTGCCCGGAGGGCCATGGCTTGGGAAGGAGACTCGTCGGCGCCGAAGATCTCCTTGCCCTGAACCTTACGCTGCCCATCGAGCCGAACCAGCCTCTTGCCGACCGCTCCGCCGGCTAAGGATGGAACTTCAGGTTGAGAATTCACTTCCAGAATGGCGGCGATAATCTTGCGATAACCGGTGCACCGGCAGAGCACGCCGCCGATCGCATCCATGACATCACTTTCGGACGGGTTCGGGTTCTGCTCCAGCAGTGCGGTGGCTGAGACCAACATGCCGGGTGTGCAAATTCCGCATTGCGCGGCTCCATGACGAAGAAACGAATCCTGCAGGCGCCCCAACAGGGGTTCGCGTGCAGCCAGACCTTCCACCGTCGTGATTTCGTGGCCCTCGGCCTGGGCCGCAGCTATGAGACAAGAGCAAACAGGCTCACCATCGAGCAAAACCGTGCAAGCGCCACAATCTCCAGCATCGCAGCCAACCTTGGTGCCGGTAAGCCCAAGACGCTCGCGCAGCACTTTCGATAAGCGATCAGCGGGTGGCGCGGATGCTTCGACCTCTTGGCCGTTGAGGGTAAAACTCAGAACTGCTTGCGCCCTCGGTTTTGGTGGAGTGATGGTCGCCATCTCAGCCCTTCTGTACACAATTGTCGAGCGCACGCGAAATAAGCGTCACGGCGGCATCCATCCGGTAATCTGCGGTGGCGCGGACATCATCAATGGGAGCAAGTGGTACTAAGTGTTCCCGTCGGACCAGAGCGCCGAGCCCAACTCGCGCAGCAGCACCAACCAGGTCACGCTCGAGGTCAGGCAACCGTTGCGCGGTCGCAGAACAAGCTCCAATCGCGACGCGAGCATCGGTAATTCGGCCGTTGGCACCTGTTTTCACGCTCACGGCAACCATGGCGATCGAAATCACCAGGTAACGCCGCGCGCCCAGTTTTAAGAAAACAGACTTCGCATCGTCGATTGCGCGCGGCACGATCACGGTTGCGAGGATCTCATCCAGGCGGCGCTTCGTCTTGCGATTTCCCACAATAAACTGGGAAAGCGGTACTCGGCGGGCTTCGACCGTTGATACCAGTTCCACTTCAGCATCGAGCACTAGAAGCGGCGGTACACTGTCGGCAGCAGGAGAGGCATTGCAGAGATTGCCGGCTATGGTCCCACGATTCTGGATTTGAATGCCACCGATTTCCCGGGCCGCCGTCTTCAGAGCATCAAAGGAACAAGGCAGGGAGCTAGCAACTATATCTCTCCAGGTCGTGAGTCCGCCGATGCGATGCTCGCGAGCCGTCGAGATGATGCCCTTCATCGAACCGATCGCGGAAATATCGATGACGTTCCCGCTGACCGGCATCTCGCCTAACGCAGGAAAGAAGTCGGTACCTCCAGAGAGGATACTTCCTCCTTGCCGGGCGAGGACGTCGACCGCTTCTTCCAGTGTCTTAGGCCGCAAATAGAGGCTCATCCAAACTCCGGTGGGGAGCGATTCGGATGTACCTTACTCTACGCTCCATGTCGTCTGGGGGACGGCAAAACGCTTCATCTCATATCCTCTCCCGTGCTTGGCTGCCAGAATACCAGCGACTCTTGGCGGCAGCAATCTCAGTGCTTGCGATCAGACAGCAGTCACCAAGCTCAGTTTCTGCGGTGATTCGTAATATCTTGAAAAGCGGGAACATGTAGGCTCTTGCGTTCAAGCACGAGCACCCTCACGTATAGGCGGGGATTGCCGGGGGCGAAAGCCATCACTGGTTCGCCCGGGTTCCGAAAAACGCGCGTGTTGTCGGAGCACGGGAGCCACGAGAAAGCTTTCTGGGACCAGGACCCTGCGAGCTATTAATGTGAGGGCCGTGTCGAGTTTGGGCGGGGCGAAAGATCTCCCCTCTTCCCACGGCTGGCCGAGAAGTTCGCTGATACGCCTGCCCGCGGCACTGACACCTCGCCTGCTAAACTTTTTGTAATGATCGGGGACACTGAAGCTCGCCTGGCGAACATACGACTGCATCCGATCAAGTCGCTCGACCCCATTTCGGTACCGCAGGCGCGCGTCGGGCCATCCGGAGGGCTGGAGCACGATCGTGCGTGGGCGCTATACACGGTCGACAATCGCTGGGTCAACGGCAAGCGCACGCCCGCGGTTCTGCGGATCCGCGCCGCTTTCTCTCCAGACCTGAGCCGCGTGACGCTGTCCGCTCCGAGCGACAGTCGCCAAATCCCCGTGCGTGACTTCGCGTTCCCAGGCGATACCGAAGAAGCTGCGGAATGGTTCGGCGTCTACTTCGGGTGTAAGATTCTGGTGCGGCACTCGCTCAACGGCTTCCCCGATGACGCCATCGCAAACGGCCCGACGATTGTGTCGACGGCGACGCTGCGAGCTTTGTGCGGCTGGTTCCCGGAGATCGATATCGAGGAGATGCGGCGGCGCTTTCGCACGACGCTCGAGATCGACGCCGGCGATGGCGCACCCGGATCACGCGACCGGATGCCACCGTTCTGGGAGGATCGCCTCTTTGGCCCGGCGAAAACCTATGCCGTGCGATTCCGCATCGCCGAAGTGAACTTCGAGGGTAGCAACCCGTGCGCGCGATGCAGCGTTCCGCCCTGCGACTCGCAGACCGGCGTCGACATGACCGGCTTTCAAAAACGCTTCAGCGATCTGCGGCGCGACACGTTGCCCGCCTGGGCCACGCCGGAACACTTCGACCACTTCTACCGCCTGGCCGTGAACACGCGTGTCGCGCGATCCGAGTCTGGTAAGATGCTGCGCGTCGGCGATCCCATCGTAGTTCTTTAGCCTCGGGCGAGACATGCTTCTCGCCTGGCTCACTGCAACTCGCCTTTTCAACTACGAAGGGATTTCCGAATGACGAGACTGCGAGAGGCGCAGCGCTCAAGAGGGATCAGGAGGAAGCGATGGCCCCAAAGGGATATTGGGTGGTGTGCTATAGGTCGGTGTCGAAGCCGACCCTTATTTCCGAATATAAGAAGCGTGCAGCAACCGCACTGGAAGCCTTGGGAGGTCGGGTGATCGTTGGAGGCCTGCCGGCTAAGACCCATGAGGCGGGAGTGGATCAGTCGGTTGTCATCGTCGAGTTCGACAGCCTAGAAAAGGCGATCGCCGCGTATGAAAGCAACCTGTACAAGGCTGCGCTCAAAGTATTCGAGAACGCCGCGCAAAGGGATTTTCGTATCGTCGAAGGGCGCTGATCGGGCGCCCGGCATTGGTCGTGGCCGAGAGCGAGGCGGTGCAAGGTCGGTGTTTGTCTCCCTCTTTTTGATCGCACCCCGTCATCACGGCCCCCATGCCACCGTTGGCCGGCGCGGTGGAAGTGCATACAAATAGCGGGTTGATGAATCTAAGGAGCATGCAGATACGAGCAGGCTTAATTGGGTTCATGGTTGTAGTGCAGTCCGTTTTCTTCCTGACACACTTGCTTTTATATGAGACGTGGACGTCATCGCTTCCCGCGAACGGTACCCCTGGGCCTTTGTGGCTGAAGCTTCTACTAGGCATTTTGTCCGTGAGTTTTCTCATCGCGTCGCTGCTGGCCTGGCGGTATACAGGCAAGCTAGTGCGGGCCATCTACAAAGTGGCGGCAGTGTGGCTTGGCTTGCTTAGTTTCCTGTTTATTGCGGCCGTTTTCTCCTGGCTTGTTTTTGCTTTGGCTTGGGCGGCAGGCTGGAATCTGAACTTTCACGTCATGGTAGAGGCGCTGTTTGGGATGGCCGTGGCAACCGGGATCTACGGCGTTTTCAATGCCAACTGCACGCGCATCACCCGAACCACGGTGCGTCTGGCGAATCTTCCGGAAGCTTGGCGCGGGCGTAAGGCGGCGCTGATTAGCGACCTTCACCTCGGTCACGTGCGAAACGCCAGCTTCTTGCAACGGATCGTGGCGGACGTACTAAAAGAGAAGCCCGACGCGATCTTCATCGCCGGCGATCTGTACGATGGCACGGCGATCGACGCGAAGCGCGCGGCCGAGCCGCTCCGCCAATTGACCGCGCCGCATGGCGTGTATTTCGTGGCTGGGAACCACGAGCAATTCGGCGACGACAGCAAGTATCTGCAGGCGGTCGAAGCGGCGGGCGTGCGAGTGTTGAGCAACGAAAAGGTCGAGGCGGCCGGATTACAGATCATTGGGGTGCCTTACCGGCAGGCGGCGCGCAACGCACATCTCGCGTCGGTACTGAAGGGCATCGGCGTGGACCGCGAGCGCGCGAGCATCCTGCTGACTCACGCGCCGGACCATCCCCAGGTGGCGGAAGCGGCGGGAGTCTCGCTGCAGCTTTCCGGGCACACACACGTCGGCCAATTCATTCCCTGGAGCTGGATGGCGCGTCGAATCTACCGCCAGTTTGTCTACGGACTGAGCCGTATTGGCAAGATGCAGGTTTTTACATCGAGCGGTGTGGGCACCTGGGGACCGCCACTGCGGCTGGGATCGAACCCGGAAATTGTTGTCCTGCAGTTCGAATAAACGCCGCGCCGCCCTCTAATGCTATTGGGAGCCCGTCGTTTCCCTTCAAGAGCGCCGACGACTTGCGGCGTCGCCCCAATTATGCCCGTGCAATTCGACCCCGGCGACGTGCACAGCCCGGGGAAACCTGCCTGACTCGTAATCCAGAGTACGGTGATGCGATCGTAACCTTTTTACTGTTTGGGCTGCTCGGCCTTCTGGGCTTGCTTAACCTGCTGTACAGTTGCGCGACAGCTCTGCAGGTCGCTTGCGCTGGCTGGAACCTCGATGGACTTTCCGTCTCGCGTGGGCTTGCCACCGTGCACCACAGGGTCAAAGCAATCCTTCCAGAGGCCATTATCTGTCTTCCATTCCCCCTGAATAAATCCCAGCTTCTTGCATTCGTCGACGATTCGTTGGCAAGCCGGGTTGCTTTCGACGGATTTCTGCGCTGCCTTTACCTTGGCAGCTTGCTGGGCATTCGCGGGGTTTGCCGGCTTCGGTGCCGCCGCCTGCGCCACAGCATTTATCCCGACCGTCATCGAGGCGAGAAATGCGCCTGCTATTAAGATCCGACTGATTGTGCTTGTTTTCATAGTGTCTTCTCCGTTGGAAGTTCAAGCTCAATAACCCGCACTATACCATTTTCTGGAGATTCGAACATTGGCGGTGGCGGAATGGATGCAGTGTAGAAGTCCCCGTAATCCGCTGGTGAATCGAGATTTACCAAGCCCACGCATATGCCTCGACGCGGGGATCAGCGCCCGCGCTGAGAACACCCGTGATCGGATCAACAACAATTCCCGCGTTGGAACCCATGGACCACGCCGGCTGGACCCGCAGCTTGTGACCGCGCGCGATAAGAGCCTCACGCGTGGCTTCGGGAATCCTGGCTTCAACTGCCATATCGCCGGGATACATGGTGTGCGGAAATGGTGAAGCTGGAAAACTCCGCGTGGACCAGCGTGGTGCTTCAATCGCTTGCTGAATATTCATACCGAAATCCACCAGGTTGATGAGCGTCTGCATTGTGCGCATCACCTGGTCATCGCCGCCGGGACTGCCGAGAATGGCATACGGTTGGCCTTCTTTTAATACCAGCGTACTTTGCAGCGTGCTGCGCGGCCGCTTCCCCGGCTCAAGGGCGTTCGCCTCACCTCTCAGAAGCGAATAGTAGTCGCCTCGGCAGTTAAAACTCAGACCCGTGCTTCCCATTACCACCCCTGTCCCGAACGAGCTGTGCAGGCTGGGCTCGAAACTTACCATGTTTCTATCTTTGTCCACGACCGCGATGTAGCTGGTATCACCATCGTGACTCGCGGTTCCACTCAGCACAGGCCGCAAACGCACATTGCTGGCGGACGCATTCTTCACAAACTTTTCCGGGGAACCGGGGCGTAGTTCGAGAGAAGCCTTTTGCGGATCAATCAAGCTCCGGCGCTCGCGCGCATACCCCTTCGACAATAATCCCTCATAGGGAATTTTGATGAAGTCCTGGTCTCCAAGATATTTCTCCCGGTCGGCCATCGCCAGCTTCATCGCCTCCACGTTGGTGTGAAGAAAATCAGGGCTATTGTGTCCGAGAGCTTTGAGATCGAACCCTTCGAGGAGGTTTAGGGCGATAAGTTCAGTGGGCCCCTGGCTGGCGGAAGGGTTCTTATAGATCCGATAACCCCGGTAATCGATCGAAACCGGTATTTCGACTTCAGCTGTGTACTCGGCGAAATCGTTGTAACGGAAGAGTCCGCCATTCGCTTCAGAGAAAGAAGCTAGGTCTCGTGCAATATCTCCCTTATAGAAGCGATCACGCGCAGCCGTCAGCGCCTCATGCCTCCCCTTTGATTTGCTAGCCTGCTCGGCTTCGACCAATTTTTGCAAGGTGCGCGCCAGATCGCGGTTGCGGAAAACATCCCCTGGTTTCGGCAACTTGCCGTCCGGCCGGTAAATCTTGACGGTCGTCGGATACTTAAGAATCTTCTTGGTGCTCGCAATATCCTCAGCACTCGACTCGCCGAGGGGAAATCCGTTTTCAGCCAAATTAATCGCCGGCCCGAGCACCTGCTCGAAGCTCATCGTGCCCCAGCGATCAAGAAGCACGTACCAGGCATCAACGACTCCTGGCAGACCA
Organism: Terriglobales bacterium; assembly: GCA_035501575.1. Classification (GTDB taxonomy): domain Bacteria; phylum Acidobacteriota; class Terriglobia; order Terriglobales; family Acidobacteriaceae; genus JAFAGX01. Next base: position 18,963 of record DATJVZ010000156.1, read on the forward strand.
CCCGAGAGCAAACCATCACTTTCGGGAAGCTTGCCGCCGTTGTTTCTCTCATACCACTCGATGGTTGCCAGCTTGGGCGCGCGCGGCTCAGCGTTAACGGAGTACACCTTCTTCTCTTGAGCCACATATACGAGAACGACAGCGTCACTGCCAAGCCCGTTGTCGGCGAAATCCGTGAGTCCAAGAACCGCTTGACCCGCTACGGCGGCGTCGAACGCATTCCCACCCGCTTCCAGGATTCGGCGGGCTGCCTCCGTCGCCTGCGATCTCATAGACGAGACAGCTGCTTGTCGCCCGCGTATCACCGGGCGCATCGTCTGAGGTCCGACTTCATCAGCACCCGGCGCTGTTGCCCGACCTGCGAAGCCCAACAACAGAAGCGCCAACACTAGAATGTTGATCATCAGCGTCCTCGGCGAACCGACCATGCGACCCTTAGCCGAAAAGCCTGCCTTCGAATGGTCGCCGCGGGTCGGCCACAAGTATACTGCGGCAGATTTAGCCGGCTCTGCAATCAAACCTGCTCTATGGCAAGCAAATCAAGTCGTTGGAATTGCTGGGGATGCTTACCTGATCTGCCTCTCCGAGGTAGTCGGTGGAGAGGAAACCTGCGATTCCTACCCGTGATTCTTAAGCGGGAGACCGGGCTGGATCGAAGTCCTTACACTCGCTCTTGCGATACTATTTAGTGCTAAAAGGGGGACGAATATGAGATCGAAGAAGCACCGCTCGTTAGTCATTGGCGCTGCGATCTGGTTGTGCGGGCTCTCGGTGATCACTAAGGTGCAGGTTCAAGCCCAGAGTTCAGCCGCCCCGAGCTCCAGCTCGGGGTTGATCGCACAGTTGACCAAGGGACTTTCCATCACTCCCACGCAGGCACGCGGTGGAGCGGGCACGCTGTTCGGCTTGGCCAAGAGCCGTCTGAGTCCGGACGAGTTCAGCAAAGTAGCGTCGGCAGTGCCGGGCATGAGCGGATTGCTCAAGGCCGCTCCGCCGTCCTCTCAAAACTCGGAGTTCTCCGACCTTGAAAGTTCTCTGCCGGGGAATATGGGCCGCACGGTGGAAGCTGCCGAGGCGTTTCATAAATTGGGACTCTCGCCGGAAATGGCGGCAAAGTTCGTGCCGATCATGAGCAAGTATGTGGAGACTAAGGGTGGGTCGAGCACGGCTGCGTTGTTGGAGAAGGCGCTGAAATAGGCTCGGGTCGTTCTCCTTGGGCTCAAGGCCAAGACCTAGCAGCTCTCATTGCAATGAGCCAAAAGGGGTGCACGACCCAAGAGCGCCCATCCGCTCTTGGCATGGTGGAGGTCGTTTTCATGGCAAATCGTTACGATGCCATCGTGATTGGAGGCGGGCACAATGGCCTGGTAGCCGGAGCATATTTGGCGCGCGCCGGCGCCCAAACTGTGGTTCTAGAGGCGCGCCATAAAACCGGTGGCGCCGCCTCCACGGACGCCCCCTGGCCGGAGGCACCGGAGTTCAAAGTTACCACCTACTCTTATGTGATGAGCCTCATGCCCGACCGGATCGTCCAGGACCTGAATCTGAAGCGCCATGGCTACAATCTCCATCCGATTGGTCCTTACTACCAGGCCTGGCCCGACGGCTCCTCGCTCAAGATCTACCAAGACGACGCGAAAGCCAACTTTGAAAACGTCGCACGGTTCTCCCAGCACGACGCAGAAAACCTTCCCAAATGGGATGCCTGGATGCATGGTATCGCGGAAGTCTTGGGTCCCCTGCTGATGGCCGTCCCGCCTCGCCTTGGGTCCAAGCGTCCCGCTGACCTGCTGCAGCAACTACGCACGGCTTGGAGGCTGCGCGGCCTCGACGTGCGCGGCGTCGGGGACGTGACCCGCCTCTTTACCATGAGCATCACCGACCTGCTGAATGACTGGTTCGAGTCGGAGCAGGTCAAGACGGTGCTGATGGTGAATGGAATCATCGGTGCCTGGGCAGGCCCGGACGAGCCTGGCACAGCCTATGTCATGCTGCACCATTCCGTGGGCGACGTAGGCGACGGACATCTGGGCGGCTGGGCATTTGTCGAAGGAGGCATGGGCGGAGTATCGGATGCTATCCAGCGCTCGGCGCAAGCATACGGTTGCGAAGTCCGCGTCAATGCCCCGGTCGAAAAAATATTATTTAAGAACGGACGGGCTCAAGGGGTCGCACTGCGCGGTGGAGAAGAGCTGCGGGCTCCTGTCATTGTCACCACCATACATCCCAAAATCACCTTCTTGAAACTTATTGACCGCAGCGAGCTGCCCACGGACTTCGTCGTTGATATGGAACGCTGGAAGTCACGCAGCGGCGTAGTGAAAATCAATCTGGCCCTTTCCGAGTTACCCAGCTTCAAAGCCGACCCGGGTACGAACCCACAGGACCATCACAGCGGCTCGATCGAGCTGTGCCTCTCCACCCAATACGCCGAAACCGCATTTCAGGATGCGAAGAACGGCCGGGCCTCGGAGCATCCGTTCTCCGAAGCTACCATCCCAACCGTTTGGGATAAAACCTTGGCGCCGCGGGGCGCCCACATCATGTCGCTGTTCACCCAGTGGGTTCCGTACCAATGGGCCGCGGCGCCTCACCGGGAAGAA
>DATJVZ010000157.1:0-14265 GCA_035501575.1 Terriglobales bacterium
CTTTGTACATCTTTGGTGTCCAGCCGTGATTCGGATTGTGGCGCACGCTCACGGTGTTCTGTGAGAAATTCAAGCAGCGGTCGGTTGCGTAGATAACCTCTTGCTCACGCATCCCCGTCATCAGGAAAAACTCGAATAGCAGAAGCTCGTCTTCGTCGCAGGCAGAGAAGAATGGGTCAAGAACATCCGGCTCGTAAATTTCTGGTTCTTCCTCGACATATTGGGGCCAGTCGTGCGGTTTGATCTTGAGCGATTTCCCGGTGATGTCGTGGTGCTTGAGGAACGACATGACGTTGGAGAATTTATTCCAGCAGCTACGCGGTGCTTGCGATTTCTCTTCGCGCAGGAACACCACGAAGTCCAGCAGATCAGTGCGGCTGATTTGGTTCAGAAGCTTGTTCCCAGTGGACTCGAAAAAATAGCCGAGCGAGGTCTTGTATGCGGAATATGTCTTTGGCTTACGGCCCGCTTCGATTTCTTCGAGGTAGGCGTCGATCGCTTCGTCCAGCAACTTGACCTTGGCCGCCGCCTCTGGCTCCACCTTTGCGGTCGGTCGCCATCCACGGAGCAGTTCAAGCTCACGCTCGATGCGCTTCGCCGTGGCGTCTGACAGGTTGTCTACGCCGAGTGTTTCCCAAGTCGAGCCGTAACGCAGGACGTAGGTGGTGTTTGGTGGATAGATCGGTCTGTTCCGGTCTGGAACCTTCTTGTATGCCCGTGTGCCGTGCTCACGCACGTACAGGCTGACTCTGATGCGCTTCATCGGTAATAGCCTTTCTTCTGGCTAATACCGAGTTGCGGGGGAAATCAGCGAAACTGTAGCCGAAAACGTAGCCGCCGATTTTGCCGTTCTATGTCCTTTGGAATGAAGTATGGCGGAGAGAGTGGGATTCGAACCCACGATACGGTTTCCCGTATACACGCTTTCCAAGCGTGCGCCTTCAGCCACTCGGCCATCTCTCCCGCGGCGGATTTGCCCGATGAACCATCTGGGGACCAGTGAATCAAACTTGGCGCCACTCGATTGCCCAGAATCGTCTCCCTGCGATTTTATGGCCCGTGAGCAGGAACCCGCAACCGTCAACATTTTGTCCGAGATGATTTCGCAAACACCTTTGAACCTGAATTAAACCGCGCCGTTGGTCGCCGAAAACTATAACACTGAATCTAGGGGTTTCTCCGGATCGACAGTTTCCGTGCGATATCTGAATTAATCCAGAAACGCCTTCCGGCGGCGCTTGACGATAAATGTCCTTAGCCCGGTAATCTGGCTGAGGTGGATCCTAGGGTTTGCTCTTCCTAGATCGGCGAGAAGAAGCCGCAGGCGGGGCTGAGCTACGATACCTTTTCCGGAGTGTCCGGGCTTGCGAGGGCAGCTTGGCCATCGGTCCCGTTGGAAGGCGCCGGCTGGGGCGGCTCCGGGGGCAGCTTCGGTGACCCGTCCAGGACGCGGTTATTGAGGCAATAAAGGGCCAATTCCAGACGATCGGCGACGCCGAGTTTGTCATAGACCTTCCGCAGATAGTTCTTCACCACCTGCTCGGTTGTGCCGACGCGATGTGCAATTTCCTTGTTCTTCATTCCCTGCGTGACGCAGGATACGATGAGAGATTCTTTGGGCGTAAGCTGGACCTTGGTGCGAGTGGTCCCTGGACGCGTCGCCTGGTTGCGATAGGCCTCAAACACCCACTGGACTCCCCGGCTATCGAGCCAAGGCTGTCCCTTCGAGACCTGGCGCAAGCAATCGATGAGAAGTTCCGGTTCGACTTCCCGCGACACAATAGCATAGGCCCCAAGGCGGAACAGCTCGAGAGTCAGGTCCTCTTCCGGCTCAGCGGTTACAACCACCAAGCGAAGCCCCGGATTCTGGCGTAGGAGATCAGACACCGCATCCGCCGGATTCGGCGCTAGTGCGGCTTCGAATAACATAACGTCGGCCGAGAATTTCTTGGCAGCGGAGAACGCCTGTGTCAAGGACTCGGCTTGCCCGACCACGCGAACGTCGTCTTCGAGGGCAAAGATTTTCCGCAATCCCGCGCGAAAAATGGCCTGCGTGTCCGCCACGATCAAACGGATGAACTGGCCGTTGCCTTCATCCAGCTGTGGCGGTCCAGGTGTCTGTTCGGCCCTAATAGGGCTGCTTGCCATCGTCTTCCTCGCGCGCTAGCGACGGTCGAAACGGTACTCGTCGATGACCACTCCGACTCCGTGGCGTCCGGCTTCCTCAAAATTGCGCACCACACGACCCTTGCAGTCGAGCCGGACATCAACCGCAGCTCCCAATACTTCCGCGGGCAACGAGATCGTGAAATCTACCGGCGAACCTACTGGCATGTCCACGTCCACCAGCTGAAACAGCACCCCATTTGCGGAAATGTTCTGGGTTTCTGTCCGGCTCTCGCCTGATTTCGATCGGACAGAAATTGGCAGCTTGATGGGAAAACGCACTGCACTTTGCATCTCCGGATAGCGGCTTTTTCGCGGCGCGTCGCATGCGACACTTTCCTGCGCCGCCAGTGACGGGTTTTCCTTCCACGGAGAAGTCCCCTGTTTCGTCTTCTCCTGGGATGAGTCGGTATTCGACATTTCCCGCAGATTACACTGCCGCACCACGCTCGCAAAGTTACCGAAGTCATGAAACAGATCGAGATAACTTCTTGAAGACCATGAACTTGCGGGGAAATTACCGAAACCTAGGATGGCCATTGGGAGCTGAAGCAGGAGGGCTTGCGAGCTGGCCCCGAGGAGCGGCGCGAAGCACCCTGATTCCGACCAAAAGCTTAGGAATCGCAAGCATCAGACCACGCTCGATCCGGCAATAACCTACTCGGGTGGCCCGCAAGACCCTCAGGCGCCCGTGCAATTCCCCGGTCAGGGCTCCCTTCTATCGGCTGAAAGCCCAAACCAGCCTGGCGAACTTCCCCCCTGGGTCCTTTCGCATCTCGCCCGTCTCCATCGGCGAGCTGCGAACTGCAACCGCCGCTCTACCAGCAGCCCAGCGTCATGTCTATCAATTTGGAATGAACGGATTAGGGCTGAAGACTGAAACTGACCGGGGGAAATGCCGCTCTAAAACTTCGTTACCTCGGTAAAATTGAAGTCTCTCACCTGCATCGCCGGGACCACCATGTCGAAGGATTCCTCTCCGCTAGCCCGCACTGGAATCCCCATTGCCTCCACGTTCGAAAGCATGTGGATCAGGCTTTCGTTAAAGCGGAAGTTGCGCACTCCGTAACAAATCCTTCCGTTCTCCACATAGAACGTTCCATCGCGTGTCATGCCCGTCACTATTTTTTCGTAAGGATCGACTTCGCGGATGTACCACAGCCGCGTCACCAGGATACCTCGCTCGGTCGAGGCTACCATCTCATCTACCGACTTAGGGCTATCGGCCGTACCGAACACAATGTTCATGGGAGCTTCGCCGACCTCATTCGGGAGTGGGAAACCGTGCCCAGTAGGTTCAACCGGTCCAACCTTATCTTTGCTTTCCGAGCGTTGCATTCTTGACGCTGTTCCCCGGGCATAGACCAAGCGCCGAACCACCCCGTTCTCGACCAGCTGCACTTTTTTTCGGCCGATGCCTTCTCCATCAAAAGGAGCTCCGGACTGAAGCGGGTGGGCAACGTCATCCCAGATGTTGATGTTCTTGCCGAAGAGTTGCGTGCCTACTCGGTCATTGAGAAAGGAGCGCTGGTCGAGTACGGCAAGTCCGCCGAAGTCATAAAACATGAAACCCACAAGATCGAGCACTGCCGCGGGCTCCAGAATCACCGTGTACTTCCCCGCCGGGATTTCTCGCGGCTTCGCTGCCTCGACGGCCTTTCGCGCAGCAGACTCTGCCAAGGTAGCCACATCGAGATTGTCGACATTGGGGGAATTCGCCTTCTGCCAGCCTGAAGAGTCCCGGCCCAACATGGTTATCGAGACTTCTGCCGCCGTTTGCGTATGCCAAGTCGACAACCCCCGTCCATTGAAGATCCCTTCAAAGACTTCCGAGGTGGAGACGATGCCAGCCGTTGTGAGCCGATGTTTCTCTGCGACCGCGACAATCGCTCGCACTATTTCGGCACGCTCTTCCGGGGTCATGGCTGCGGTTCGTTCAAACTGACGGGTGGGAATCTGCTGCGCACTCGAACTTCCCTCTCGGCCGTCAGACATCGGCAGCAGATCGGGATCAGAATGCTGAACCTTGGCCAGGTTCTCGGAAGCCTTCACCACCCGCTTCAGCCCTTCATCGTCGATCTTGTTGGTGGTAGCACGAGCCGTGCGTCCGGCGAACACGGTTCGGACCGACACCGCCACATTCTCCTCCGCCAGGTTCTGATGAATCACATTGTTGGCAAACCGGGTGAGTGCATTGCGCGTGGTGTAGACGATGACCTCCACTTCATCGGCAACCGAATACTTTCGGATCCGTTCGACCAGATCAGCAGCCTTGTCTTTTTTGGGCATTCGGCTTCGTCTCCTCAGGCCTCAATCGGTTACGGTTTACCTCGGTAAGCAGATCCAACTTTCACGCTTTGAAATCTTGCCGGTGCGGCGCCATGGCCGGTTCCCATCACCTGCTGCGGCTGGCCCTTTCCACAATGCGGAATACCCCACAGAACCCATTCCTCCCGTGAGCAGATTGCATTCATCGAGTTCCAAAATTCTGTTGTGATCCCCGAGTAGGATGGGTTTTTCAGCATGCGGGTGCGCTTGCCATGCTTGACCTCCCATCCGATCTCCGTGCCGAACTGGAAGTTGTAGCGCTTGTCGTCTATCGACCAGGAACGGTTAGTCTCGAGGTAAACTCCGTTATCCGTCCCCGCGATCAATTGCTCGCGGGTGAGAGGCCGTTGCCCGGGCAGAATGCTCACGTTGGTCATGCGGATAATCGGCAGCCGGTTCCAGCCCTCGGCCCGCAGCGTGCCACCGGATCGCTCCGAACCGATCATGGGCGCCGTCTCCCGGGAGCTCAGATACCCGGTGAACAAGCCGTTGGTAATGATCGGAGTGCTTTGCGCCGGCACTCCTTCCTCGTCGAAGGCAAAGGTTCCGAGGCCCGGCCCATGCTCCTGGCGGGCATCGGCGACGATATTCACCATCTCACTTCCATAGCGAAGGTGTCGGAGCTTGTCCAAAGTCAGGAAGGACGTACCGGCGAAGTTAGCCTCCATGCCCAGCACGCGATCGAGCTCGATCGGATGTCCCACCGATTCGTGAATCTGCAAGGCGAGCTGGGCCCCGTCCAGAATGAGGTCGAAGACGCCTTCGGGACACTGATCGGCCTGGAGCAGCGCAACTGCTTCTTCACCCACGCGGCGGGCATTTTCAACTAGCTTCAGCTCGTGAATTAATTCAAAGCCTTTGTTTTGCCATTGTCCGCCGAAGGATGTCGGGTACGAGCGCTTCTGAATCTCGCTTCCGGCAAATGCGTAGGCGGCGTAGCCGACGCCGGAGGTGTATTTGGTTTGGTGAATCTGCGAGCCTTGGGAGGAAGCGAACCACTGCTCTTCGCGCCGAAAGTTCATGTTGCTCTCGGCGAGGGTGACTCCTTTCACCGAACGAAGCTCGGCATCAATTTCGAGCAACAGGGCAAGATTTTGCTCCACCGAAACCGTGAACGGATCGATGGCAAAGGGTGTCGTCCATTCGGCGATGAAGGACTTCTCGGGTGCCAGCTGAATATCGTGCTGCTTGACCCGCGCGGACGCCTTGGCGATCTGAACGGCGCGTGCCGCGGTGGCCTCCACTGCCGCGCGGCTCAAGTCCTCCGATGCCGCGAACCCCCACGCACCGTCGGCAATGATCCTCACGCCGATCCCAAGCGATTCCATGTCGGATGCGCTGCCAAGTTTGCCGTTCTTGGTCGAAAGCGCACGCTGGCGATCGTCACCGATGCGCACGTCGGCATAGCTCGCGCCACGTAGTGCCGCCATATTGAGAGCCCAGGAAGCGATGTCATACATAGGCCCTTTCAATCTACCATGGAGTGCCGAAGGGCTCTCTTTGTGATGCGGGGATTAGGGTTGCCAGCGGCCCTCCCCAGCGCGCGTGCGGATGCAGGCCCCGGGTAGAGGGGCCCGAACGGGGAACCTTGGCGTTTCTTGGTCACGTCTGTGCCAAACGCCGTTATACTGGCCACTCCGCATGGTCTCAACCGCGCGAACTGAAACCACGCAGCAATCTGGCCTGCTGCGCGAGCTCGGCATCGCCGAAGCCAGCGCTGTCGTCGTGGGCACGATCATTGGCAGCGGCATCTTCCTGGTTCCTTCCGAAATGATGCAAGCCGTGGGCTCGGCCAAGCTGGTCTATCTAGCGTGGGTGGCCGGGGGCTTGCTGTCCTTCTTTGGAGCTCTCACATACGCCGAGCTTGGCGCCATGAAGCCGCTGGCCGGGGGCGAATATGTCTATGTGCGCGACGCCTACGGTCCGCTGGCCGGATTCCTTTACGCGTGGACATGGTTCCTTCTCGCTAAACCAGCCTCCATCGCGACCATTACTACCGGCCTAGTTCGTATCCTGGGGACGTTTTCTATCTTCAGTTTCTTTTCCAGTCCGCTTCTGCGGCATCCCTTCGTCGTTAGCTACGGCCAACTCGTAGCCATTGCCGCCACCGTACTGATTTCTTTCTTGAATTACATCGGCATTCGCAAAGCGGCAGAATTCCAGCTCATCTTCACGATTTTGAAAATCGCGATCATTCTCACGATCGTATTCATCGGGTTCAGTTACAGCCTGGGAACTTGGAGCCACTTTGCCGAGCACTACCCGGCCGCCAAGGGAGGCATTGCCGGTTTCATGGCGGCCTTGGTGGCCGCTCTCTGGGCGTACGACGGGTGGAACGATCTGAACATGGTCTCCGAGGAAATCCGCCAGCCGGAACGCACCATCCCCATTGCGCTGATCGCAGGCGTTGCCACAGTGGCGGCTCTCTACATGCTGGTGAATGCCGCCGTGCAGTACGTCCTCCCTGCCAGTGCCATTGCTGCCTCACCTCATGCCGCGTCGGATGCGATTGGTCTGGTGTGGGGCCACGCCGGGGCAGTCATCGTTTCGGCAGGTATGGCGGTCTCCATGCTCGTCACCCTGAATGGCACGACCATGAGCGGGGCGCGAGTGCCCTTCGCCGTGGCCCGGGATCGGTACTTCTTTTCCGCTCTGGGCTATATCCATCCGCTCCACCGCACGCCTTCGACTGCCATCCTGGTTCAGGCAGCACTCGCGATCATTTTGCTATTGCTTGGCGGCAGTTTTCGCCAGTTTTTTTCGCTGACCATTTTTGCCGAATGGCTGTTTTACATGATCGCGGCAAGCACGGTGTTCGTCTTCCGCCGACGCGAAGCTGATGCCGTACGTCCTTATCGCGTCTGGGGATACCCTGTCGTTCCCTTTCTCTTCGTGCTGGCTTCAGCTTTGTTGCTTGGTTATACCTTTAGCGACAACCTGCGGAATTCGGCTCTGGGGTGTCTGGTCATTCTGGCCGGTGTGCCGACTTTCTATGCCTTTGCCCGGAGGCGCGGGGACTAGCCCCGCTCGGTCGCGACCACACTTGTTGCAGCCAGAGTTCTTCTCCAGGGGCTGCCCGGTGGGGGATCTTCCGGGTTTGGCCGATGCTTGATGCTGCGAAGCTCCGAGTCTTCTTGCCAGGGGAGGATGAATGGCTGGGCTCTGGCCTGCAGGGATCGACTCCAAGGTGTCTATGGGGACGAAGAGGCTTGCCAGAGCAGAGGCTCGGGAGAGATATAATGACTACCTTTGCGACCATGGAAAAAGCCACGCAACACGAACTGCGCCTTTCAAAACGCATGTCGCGCCTGGGCACGGAAACCGCGTTTGAGGTTTTGAATCAAGCGCGCATTCTCGAGCGCCAGGGCAAAGACATCGTGCACTTGGAAATTGGGGAGCCAGATTTCGACACCCCGAAAAATATCATCGACGCTGCGGTCAACGCTTTGCGTCAAGGCTGGACGCATTACGGCCCGTCGGCGGGATTTCCCGATTTGCGCCAGGCCATTGCCGAAGACGTCAGCCGCTCGCGAGGTGTTGCCGTCAACAGCGACGAAGTGGTGGTCGTTCCTGGCGGTAAGCCGATCATTTTCTTCACACTATTGGCTCTCATCGATCCAGCGGACGAGGTCATCTATCCTAATCCCGGATTCCCAATCTACGAGTCGATGATCGCGTATCTCGGCGGTAAGGCGATCCCGATTCGCCTGCGCGAGGAGAAGGATTTCGGCCTGGATGTCAACGAACTTGCGAGCCTAATCACGGATCGCACCAAACTCATAATTCTGAATTCGCCGCAGAACCCCACGGGCGGTGTGTTAGGCGAGAGCGACAATCGCGAGATTGCCCAAGCCATCGGCGACCGCAATATTCTGGTTCTGTCGGATGAGATTTACAGCCGCCTAATTTTCGAAGGCAAACACCATTCGATCCTGTCGCTCCCCGGATTCAAAGAGCGCACCATCCTGCTCGATGGTTTTTCGAAGACCTACGCCATGACGGGATGGCGAATGGGGTATGGGGTAATGCGTTCCGATCTGGCAAGTCACATTACCCGGCTGATGACCAATTCTAATTCGTGCACCGCCAGTTTCACGCAGGTCGCAGGGATCGAGGCGCTGCGCGGCGATCAGTCCTCGGTGGATTATATGCGACGGGAGTTTCAGCGGAGGAGGGACGTGTTTGTTGCGGGGCTGAATCGAATCCGGGGATTTTCTTGCCGCCTGCCTAAGGGCGCATTCTACGTCTTCCCCAATGTTACGAAAACTGGATGGAAATCGAAGAAGCTGGCGAGCGCGTTGCTCGAGGAAGCAGGTGTGGCCTGCTTGTCGGGGACGGCCTTTGGAGAGTACGGAGAAGGATACTTGCGCTTCAGCGTGGCGAATTCCCTGGAGAATTTGAACAAGGCGCTGGAGCGAATCGACCAGTGGACCAAACGAAATCTCTGAAAAACTCGGGAATTCCATCGAGCAGGTGAGGCCGCGAGGAGGATAACGATCTATCCGTCCTCAGGCTGAGACGCAGGACAAAGGAATACAGGAATAAGCTTGGGGACTAGGCGCGGTGAGCGGCTTCGTGCAGCTGACATTGCGCTTCTAACGAATTGAGCCAAGCCTGCAGAATAATCCCAGAGTCTTTGTCGGTGTACAAGAAGCGCAAGCCCATCACAAACGAGTCACTCCAAACGACATCCGCCTTGGCCTGAAAAACCTCGGAGTTGATATTGGGAACATTGAATTCCAGTGTAACCAGTCCTTCCAGCTGCAGCGGCTTAACCAGCTTGATCGCTAGGCCGCCCTCGCTGATGTTCTTCATTTTTGCGTTGAAATTGTGCCCGTCATGATTTCGCAGGCGGACGGGCAAATCAACTTCGTAGCGAAAATATCTCCGATGTTCCCGTTCCATCTTGGGAAGGGTGGCATCGAGAACGCTGTCCAATCGGGTCTCATGTCCCGCCTTGCAGATTACGAAGTTTGCTCCCAAATCAAGGGCTTCGTCCGCTCGGGTCGAACCGTTGACTACAGCGAAGATCAGGGTCTGCTGATTCGAGTGGGTGCTACGCATCTTGGCAATTGCTTCCGCGCCACCCGGGACATCATCGCAGTCGACGATAATTCCGTCCCAATGGCGGCGGTAGGCGAGTTCGATCGCGCTCTCAGAATCCTGGCGCAGATCGAGCGAGGCTCCGTGCTGATTCAAAGTTGTCCTGATGTGACTCAGTAAGTTGGTATCCCGGGTCAACATCAAACACTGCAAGCCCATTTGAAGATACTAGCGAATCGGGCATCGGCGGCCAAAGTGACAGATGTGCATGACACTTGTAGACGCCTCTAGCCGGGCTTCGGCTTGCCTGGGGGAAGTGAATCCGGGTTGGCCCGTTTTGCCAGGCACATAATGGCGGATACTAGGCCATTCGACTGTCGTTTCAGGGGCTCCTAAGGTCTTCGTTCGCGCCCGGACCACCACCTGTTTGTTCGCAAGGCCGAGAGTCCGATCTGTATAAATCTGTATCAACTGGCAGGAGTACACTCGGTTACGTTGGTCAGTGGGTTACGTCTGTTCTGGGTTGCAGACGCAAAGTCAATCGCCGGACAATTTCCTATGTCCACTAGTTGAACACTCGGCTAACCTTAGGAGCCAATAGACGATGCGAAACCTAATTGTGGTCCTAATCTCTTTGCTGGTCGGTGTGGCCACAGGCCAGCAACAACCAGCCGGCACGAATGACCAGGGCGGTGGCCAACCGACTATGAACAAGGTGGATCTGCCGCATCACGACATGTCGAACATGCCAGGCATGTCTGGGGATGAAAAAGATGCGGACGCCAACCTGCGCGCCATGCAGTCTATGGAAGGTCACATGGACATGGGCCCGCACATGAAAATGACTGCGCTCCGGCCGCCGCAGCCCGGCGACGCCGAGAGAGCCCAACAGGTGGTAGAGGCGGCACGCAAAGCGTCTGCCAAATATATGGACTACCACACTGCGCTCGCGGAAGGCTTCAAGATCTTTCACCCCGAAATTCCGCAGAAGATGTACCACTTCACCAACTATGCCTATGCGTTCGAAGCCGCTTTCAGCTTCAATCCCGACCACCCTACTTCCCTGCTCTATGAAAAGCACGGCGACGATTACAAGCTGATCGGTGTCATGTACACTGCGCCCAAACGGTTCGGTGAAGATGAGCTCAACCAGCGCATCCCGCTCAGCGTGGCACAATGGCACGAGCATGTGAATTTTTGTGCTCCACCCGCCGACCGCAGGAAGGAAGTGCTGGGCGCGCATCCGCAGTTTGGCCTTAGGGGATCGATAACCAGCGAGGAAGCCTGCGAGGCGGCAGGTGGTACATTCCGTCCCGTCGTTTTCAACTGGATGGTGCATGTGTATCCTTTCGAAAAGGATCAGGCGAGCATCTGGTCGGTTGGCCGCCAGCATGCCGACTAGGGGAACGGACCTTAGGGAAAATTGCTGCCACCGAAAGTGCTCGAGTTGATCAGGATCGGAAAACGTCCGTGCTGAGGTAGCGCAACCCCGAGTCGATGACAATGGTGGCGACCGTTGCGTCCGCACCAAGGCGCTTTGCCACACGGATCGCTGCAGCGACATTCGCTCCGGTTGAAGTTCCAGCGAAGATTGCTTCTTCCCTGGCCAGGCGACGGGCCATGGCCTTGGCCTCCTCCGTGGTCACAGCGAGAATCTCATCGACCTCTTGAGGCTTCCACAAAGGTGGAATGAAGCCGATGCCGATCCCCTCAATCTTGTGGGAACCCGAGGGTCTGCCTGAGAGCACGGCCGATTCGGCAGGCTCCACGGCAAAAACATGCAGTTGTGGGTTGTGGCTTCGTAATGCGTGTGCCGTACCGTGAATAGAATGCGCCGTGCTTACCACCTGTACAAAGGCATCCACGCGATGACCGGACTGGTGCCAGATCTCCTCTCCGAGAGGGTGATAGCCGGCCTCTCCGTCAGGATTGTTCAACTGGTCGCACCACCAATGCCCTGGCTGTTGACTGATCAGCCCCGCGGCGCTGATCATCTGTTTGATAAGCCGCTCTGTGATCTTCTTGTTGTCGCTTGGCACATCCGTGATCTCGGCACCGTAGGCGCGCATGGTGTAGCGTTTCTCCTCGCTGAACGCGTCGGAGAAAACGAAGTGTGCCTGATATCCGAGCGCGGCGCACACAAAGGCAAGCGAGATGCCTGTCGTGCCGGCCGTATACTCGACGACCGTGCCTCGCGGGGAAAGACGACCGTCTGCGGCGGCGCACTTAATCAGCGCCATGGCCATCCGATCCTTCATGCTGCCGGTCGGATTTGCCGACTCAAGCTTGGCGATCACCCTGCCGGATCCAGCCGGTACAACCTGTCGAAGCTCGACCAAGGGAGTATGGCCGATCGCATCAAGAATCTTCAGACTCGACATCGGTCCTAAGCACAGAACACGTTCCCGGTGAACGTTGCGTGGAACTTTATCACAGCTCCCCATTAAACAAACGCGTCAGACATACGCTCGTCCTTGGGAACACGGGCTGAAGCCTGGCGATGGGGCGGGTCGGCCAGAGGAGCAAAGAAAAAAGCCCTCAGGTTCACGCTGAAGGCTCCCGCACAGCTGCGATACCGGCTAGCCGGCGCCTATCGACTGTTCACGGGTACGAACCCAAGTTAAGCCGAAGGACGATATCCGTCAATTAACTTCAGTACTCCGAATGGGGTTACGTTAAGACACCTAAGATGCCTAAGGACAATAAGCTACGGAAAGCATTACATGGTAAATCTCTATGAGTCCGACAGGTGCGGTTCTCTCCGATACCGTGGCTAACGCTTACAGGAGCCGCAGGCTGGGAGGTGTTTTGCCGACCTTCAGCATGGCGGCAATGCCAAACCTTTGAGTGGGGATAGAAGTAGCCAAGCGTTTCCGACCCGGGCCAGCTGGATGCCTGCAGAGTTCACTCTTCACAGCAAGCATATTCCTGCTAACCCCGCTGTGGTTTCCGTGTCAAAGATGCATGCACACGGTCAGTTAGAAAATGTGGAGGCCTATTTTCGATGCATCGAGAGGCGTATCGCAGCTTATCCACCAATTTTCGCGGCCGCTGGAAGGCAGCTTTCCTGACACTGGTAGCCTGTGTTGTTGTTCCCGTTCGAAGCCTGCATGGAGAGCAGGCAAATTCGGCAGCCTCGTCATTTCCGCTGGATTCCATCGCGGGTCTGGAAGTTGTTAACGGCAAGGCAGAAGTCGCAGCCTACAGGGAACGACGTTCGCTACATCTTGTTGGAATACCGGGTCGGTCTGACCCGGAGGATAACGAGGCAGTGACCGCATTTGTCCCCGGAGTGGATTTCAAAAATGGAACGATTGAAGCCGATATGGCAGGCTCACCCTTGCCCGGGTCGCGCGCCGATGCCAGAGGCTTTATCGGTATCGATTTTCGCAGCCAGGAGCGTGGAGCTCGAACCGAGAGCTTTTATCTGCGTCCGACAAACGGCAGAGCCGACGATCAGCTCCGTCGAAACCATTCCGTTCAGTATGAATCGATGCCCGATTTTCCATGGTTTCGTTTGCGAAAGGAAAATCCTGGAGTTTACGAGTCCTACACCGACCTCGATGCAGGGGCCTGGACAAAGATAAAGATTGTCGTTTCTGGGACAAACGCTCGGCTCTATGTCAACGGCAGCGATCAGCCATGCCTCATCGTGAACGATCTGAAGCTCGGCGAAACTCATGGCCAGATCGCGCTGTGGGCGAATTGGAGCACGGATGCATATTTCTCGAACCTCACAATACGAGGGGATCGATAAACCCACGGATGCGCGTTCTGCGATTGCCCATAAAGTCTGCCGCTGGCTAGCGGTACTTCGTAAGAGAGAAGGAGAAGGATAAGACCAATGCAGCGAATCCTCAGCGTTGCTTTCTTACTGTGCGCGGGAATAGGACTAAGAGCCTATGCCGCCGATCAAGATCAAACGAAGGTAGTTAAGATCAATGATTCCATCTATATGGTGCCGACGACGGGCAACGTCTATATGGTAACTACGCCCGAGGGAAATGTAATCATCGATACTGCTGCGTCCGATTTGGCTGCGGAAGCCAAGACACTCCTGGCCGCGCAAAGCCATGAGCCGGTGAAATACATCATTTTGACGCATGGTCATGCCGACCATATTGGCGGAATATCCCTTTGGAAGCAACCTGGGATTCAGATCATAGCTCAAAGGAATTACGTTGAATTCGTCAACTACGTCAGCCGGCTTGATGGCTTCTTTGCTCCGCGCAACGCTGCCGCGTTCAACCGCCCGCCCAAGGAAGTGGGACCCTGGGCGGGCAACTATGGCGCTAAAATCGACCCGACCATTCTGTTCGATCAGGAGTACACGTTCACATTGGGCGGTGTTGAATTCCAATTATTCAGCACGCCCGGTGAGACCCCCGATCATCTGACGGCGTGGATTCCAGCCTACAAGGCGGCTTTTATTGGCGACAACTATGCCGGCATTGGAATCCCCGAACCTATGTCCTTCCCCAACATCTACGCCCTAAGGGGCACGAAACCTCGCTGGGCCCTTGATTGGATCAACTCGATTGACAAAGTACTGGCCCTAAAACCTGAGCTCGTGCTGAATGGCCATGGTGAGCCGATCTTGGGGAATCAGGAAATTACTCAACGCCTCACCAGGTATCGCGACGCGATTCAATATGTGCACGACGCAGTCGTAAAGGGAATGAACTCCGGTAAGGATGTATTCACCCTGATGCAAGAAATAAGACTTCC
>DATJVZ010000158.1:0-4634 GCA_035501575.1 Terriglobales bacterium
CCCCCACGCCTCATCCCCGCTGAAAACCAAAAATCAACCGAGGACTAACATTGGGATTGGTATGGCAAACGGGGGCACATCAGGATAACGTTTTTCGGGGAAACTTTCCCGGAAGAAACCAAGGGTCCGTGAGAAAGCATGGGGACCTATGCTCCTCACCCCTATATACTGTCCATTTACTGTCCATTGCTGGAGAGAACCAGAGAGATAACCGAGGCACCGAAAGACAGGAGAGACACCACCGCGGATGAACGAAATGCAGCGTAAATCCAGTGGTTTGTGGCTAAGTGGAAGGTTTGGTAGCGCTACCGGGAATCGAACCCGGGTTTGAAGATTGAGAATCTTCCGTCCTAACCCCTAGACGATAGCGCCATGTCTTTAGAATCATTATCTTACATCACCATCAGTCAGTTCAAGCAGGTCAACTTTACCCAAACTTGCACCCACGGACCGATTCGGCTTCCGGCTTGACGTCAGGCTCGCCGTCTCAACCCACTGCATTGCAGTGTGTGACGTCATCCGTGTCCGCCCCGACCGTAGACTCGGAGTTTTACTACTTCACGGAGACCACCCTCTCGGCGGTGCGGATTGACGACTATAATTACTGCTTTACCGATCAGTCAAGCGGATGGCTCGGTGGCGCGGTCAAGGTCGAGTGGCCGATCCTCGTCAATCTGCGTCTCGAACCCATACGAGCGAACGGGCTCTTCAACTGTAAGGACAACGGTTCGCTCGCATACTGCAACTGGTTTGTATACGAGTTCTGGCGCTTCGTGGCTGTTCAGAAGTAGGTGGCGAAAGCGGGCTCAGACCTTCCTTGAGTTCCCGCCAATGCAAAAAGGCGCGAGTTTTAATCTGGAACGGCTAAAAGAAGAACTCGCGAAGAAAGCTGCGACGCAGGCTCAATAATAGAACTCCATGGACTCCGGAAGCGATTGAAAAGAGAACAGGGCGGGGCGCCAAAGTCCCCCTAGCGACCCAGCGGTCGGGCTCCTCCACCAAGTCGAGAAGGCGGCCAAGAGACGAGAATTGCTCCATGAACCGCACAAGGCAGCACCGCCGAAACCCCCGGGCGAGAAACGGGAAATCCACTGCCCTGTCTAGACCGGGCTCGCTGCGGGTCACGGCAGCTGCGGCAATCGTGGCCGTGGCCGTGGCCGTGGCGTTGGGCCACATGGCGCGGTCGCTTTCAACCCCGCGGACGGCCGGCGCACTTCCGGTGAACCAGGCCGCGGACCCATTAGCGAGCGGATTCCTCCCCACTATTTCCAATACCGTTTCTTCACGCATGCAAGCTCCACCGGGGATGGTGTGGATTCCAGGCGGCGAATTCTCCATGGGAGCAGTAGATCCGCCGGCGAGTACGGAAGCTGGAATGCACGCTGCTGCTGATGCGCAGCCGATCCACCGTGTATATGTCGACGGCTTCTGGATGGACCAGACCGATGTCACCAACGAGCAGTTCTCACAATTCGTTAGGGCCACCAGCTACGTCACGGTCGCCGAGCGAAAGCCGCGTGCGGAAGATTTTCCTGGAGCCCCACCGGAAAATCTCTTTGCGGGCTCGGTCGTGTTTTCGCCGCCCAATCACGCTGTTCCGCTAGACAACCACTTTCAATGGTGGAACTACGTTCGCGGGGCGAATTGGCGCCACCCACTCGGTCCCGAGAGCGATATTAAGGGCAAGGAGCATTATCCCGTCGTGCACATCGCCTACGAAGACGCACTGGCTTATGCCAACTGGGCTGGGAAGCGCTTGCCTACGGAAGCGGAGTGGGAGTTCGCTGCTCGCGGCGGTCTTGCGGGCAAGCCCTATCCCTGGGGCGACGACTTCCGCCCGGACGGGAAATGGATGGCCAATACTCACCAAGGGCACTTCCCCAACGCCGATAGCGGAGAGGATGGCTATGCAGGCATTGCTCCGGTCGCCCAGTTCCCGCCGAACGGCTATGGCCTCTCTGACATGGCGGGAAATGTGTGGCAATGGACCCGCGATTGGTATCGACCGGACTATTACGCGCAACTGGCAGCGGCGGGCAATATACCTCGCAACCCACAGGGTCCAGACTCAGCGTACGACCCTTCAGAACCAGCTGAGAAGAAGCGTGTACAGCGTGGAGGGTCATTCCTTTGCACCGATCAATATTGCTCGCGCTATGTAGTTGGCACTCGAGGAAAAGGTGAAGTCAGCACCGGCACCAATCATCTCGGTTTTCGATGTGTGAAAGAGATAGCCGGAAACCACCTTTCCGCTCGCCGGTAGGTCAACTCAGCGCCAGCCAAGCCCGCGAGTTTACAGTCGGTCGGTTTCAAATTGTTCTACCTCCTATGACCATCCCCGGTTAACACCGGTCTGTAGGGCTCTCAATCAAGGCCCCCGCGAGTTAGAATTGGCTGAGAGAGGCGAGAGCGAATGTACTTCGAACAATTTTATCTCGGCTGTCTGGCGCACGCCTCCTACATGCTGGCCTCTGAGGGCGAGGCGATAGTGGTAGACCCGCAGCGCGATGTGGAGATTTATCTCACGGCTGCCGAGACGAATCATGTTGCCATTCGGCACGTCTTCGAGACTCATCTTCATGCCGATTTTGTCTCCGGGCATCGAGAGTTGGCGACGAGAACCGGTGCGCGCATTTATATCGGAGCAGAAGCGCACGCTACTTTTCCCCATGTAGCGGTGCGGGATGGATTTGAGTTGAAGGTCGAAAAAATGCGCATAACGGTCCTGGAAACGCCGGGGCATACGCCGGAAAGTATGTGCCTGGTGATTACCGACGAAGAAAAGTCTTCCGATCCATGGGCGATACTGACGGGCGACACGTTGTTTTTAGGAGACGTGGGGCGGCCCGATCTCTCGAAGCGTTACAGTCCAGCGCAACTGGCGGGCATGCTCTATGACAGTTTGCACCACAAAATCCTGCAATTGGATGACAGAGTTTTGGTTTACCCCGCGCATGGCGCAGGCTCTCTTTGTGGACGGAACATGCGGGCGGAACGGGTTTCGACGATTGGGACGGAGAGGCTCACGAATTACGCGCTGCAGATCAAGAGCAGGGCAGAATTCGTGCAGCGGGTAACCAGCAACCTGCCGGCCCGTCCGTCATATTTTCTGCAGGATGCGGAAATCAATCGCACGGGCGCGGGGGCGCTGTCTGATTTGCCGGCTTTGCCTGCCCTCGCACCCGCCGAGTTGCGAACGGTGCTGGCAGACGGCGGAATCGCGCTGGATGTTCGCTCGGGCGATCAGTTTGCTGCCGGGCATGTGCCGGGATCGGTGAACATTGCGCTGTCGGGGCAGTTTGCCTCGTGGGCGGGAGCGTTGCTGGGGTTGACCGCGTGTCCCGTGTTGATCGCGGAGTCGGATGAGAAGGCGTCGGAAGCGCGAATGCGGCTGGCGCGCGTGGGACTGGAGGACCTGAGCGGACATCTCAAGGGAGGCATCGAAGCCTGGCGCGCGGCTGGACTGCCTTTGGTTACGCTACCGCAGATTAGCGTTGAGGCTCTCCAAGAGCGGCTGCGGAATTCCCAGCTGCAGGTGCTGGACGTGCGACGTGGGGCCGAGTGGGAGGCTGGGCATATCGAGGGCGCATCGTGGTGGCCGCTGGACAATTTCAAAATCGCACCGCCGGAGATCGATCACAAGCTTCCCATTGCGGTGCATTGCAAAGGCGGCTATCGCAGCATGATTGCCTGCAGCCTGCTGCAGCGGGCCGGATTTGAGAATGTGGTCGATGTGGAAGGAGGGTTCGATGCGTGGCAGCAGGCAAAGCTGCCGACCGTCGTGGAGAAGGCCTCCGTTTGAAGAAGCCGGTCGCGGCAACGAAGGTTGCTAACCCGCTTTTTGGTAGGGCTCCCAACTCTTGGCCGCGTGCAGGCGTGCTTTTCGGCTGGCCACCTCCGCAGGCCAGCGAGCGCGATTGATACTTCCAAGAGGCGTGCTGTCAGGTGTCGAGTTTCCGGTGACGTCGATATAGGTCGCCTCGGCGGCTTCGGGTTGAAGGTGCGATTTCGGCAGAAGGGTAAGCCGTGCCACCGTGTGGAAGGGTGTTTCCACTTCGTTCCATTCGATACTCGCGTTTTCGATCCAGAAGTTGGCGTCCCGAGGCTTGCCCCAATAGGTCATCCTGTTGGGATCGAGGAACTGGACTCCAAAGTCGAAAGCGCTCATCTTGCTGTCTTCGTTGAGGTGTCGGATCAGTTCGTCCTGCAGGCCGTTCGGGTTACCCTTTCGCAGGGGCCGCGCCGGATTGTCCGGCAACGGAGTGGCTGAATGCTTCACCACATCGATTGGTCCGTGACGAAAGGGTACGTTACTCCCATAGCGCAGTTGTTGATAGGGTTTGATGGTCTGGTGAAGCTGAAATTGCAACAAGGTGAGCGTCCTCAACACTCTCAGCTTATCCTTGAACGGCAGAGACCACAAGCCGGCCGCCGGGTTCGATGCGGTAAGTAACTTCATGATTGCCAGAAATGCGGGGGAATCGTTTATGGGCAGAGTCGTCGTGTTCTGCATGGAGAAATCCTGCCGGCCGGGGTTCGCGGCAGAAACAGGTGTGCCCTCGCGACTAAGATCGACCGAGAACGACAACGATCGGACGTCAGCCTTGAAATCAGAGTTTTTATTCGGATCCGCG
>DATJVZ010000159.1:0-49526 GCA_035501575.1 Terriglobales bacterium
TGATTCGGATCATAGGTTTTCAAAACTCCTCAACGCCAAACCCACCGCCACAGCCAGCTGTCCGGCGTTCTTCTCGATCAGCTCGGCGCCGCGACCCTCGGTCGGTGGCGCAATCCTCTGGAACGGATTGAAGATCTCCACCGGCAGAGAGAATTCCTGGCGCAAGGCTTCAATCAAGCCCGGAACCTTGGAGGATCCTCCCGCCAGATAGATCTTCTCGATGTGCTCTCCCGCGGCGCTGGCGCGGAAGAAGTCAAAGGTCTTCTGAATTTCGAGCACAATGATCTCGGTCACCTGCTGCAGAACCGGGGTCTTGGCGTCTTCGCTCACGGTGCCGACCTTGTTGCCCAGCTTGAGCGATTCGGCATCCTCAAAGCTCAGGTCCAGTTCCTTCTGCAGCGAGTCGGTGTACTGATGCCCGCCCACGCTGACGTCGCGCGGGAACAGTGGGGTCGTTCCCTTGACGATGTTGATGTTCATGACGCTGGCGCCCAGGTTCAACAGAGCCACCACCTGCGTGGGGGCGGGTTCGTAGTTGTACTCGTAACAGTTCTGCAGCGCCAAAGCATCGATGTCCACAATAGCCGGGGTTTTCCCCGCCATCGAGAGTACGTTGGTGTAGTTCAAAATCTTGTCCTTCTTAACCGCCACCAACAAGACGTCCATTTGGGGATTGCCCGCGTCTTCGGAGAGAATCTGATAGTCGAGGTTCACATCCGCCAGGTCGAACGGGATGTGCTGGGCGGCTTCCTTTTCGATGGTTTCCGCCAGTTCCTGATCGCTCATCGAGGGCAGGGAAATCTTCTTGACGATGACCGAGTGTCCGCTGACCGCGGTTGCGACCGCCCGGGTCTTAATCTGGTTTTCGGTGAAGAGCTTGGCGACGGCGCTTGAAACTTGGCCCGAATCAACGATCATCGAGTCCACCACGATGTCTGAAGCCAGCGGCTCCAAGCCCAGGTGTGCGACCTCGATCCCGTTGCGCCCCTTCCTGAGCTCGACCGCTTTGATGCTCGAGGAGCCCACATCCAGACCCACAATCGCCTTCGATCCGAAACCAAACATGTGCCCGCCTTTTGACTGCCGGCGTCCTCGCCGGCTGGTGTGCGCCTTACGGCGCCCCGGCGGCCGTAGCCGCCTTGGATTTTTTCTTACTTCTGGCCTCCATCTGGCTGGATTTCTCTTCCATCCACTGGTCGAGTCTCGACTTTTTGAAGCGCCAGCGGTTCCCCAGTTTGAAGGCGGGGAGCTTCTGTTCCCCGACGTACTTGTACAGCGTGTCCGGACTGACTCCCAGGTACTGCGAAGCCTGCCGAATATTCATGACTTCACGCGAGTCGGCCATAAGTTCGTCCCCTTCCACAGAATGGATTGTCCTGTGACTGACCCGCCGACAGGCCCAAATGGGAGAGAATCGCCCGAAGAAACGCCCTTCGAGCGAATTCGAGTGGCTCGAGCATATATCAGGCGGAAAACTCCCGAGGTCAGGGCCTAACTCCGAGTTCTTCCTGGTTTTATGCCGGTTTTTTGGAAACCCAAGGGAATCGAATTGCAATCACTGTCTAGATGTTGTGGTTCATGGCAACAATCTACCATTAGTAGATATGAGCATCGGTCCAATTCCGGTCACTGCCCGTATCCATAACCAAAGTGCTAGACAGGGTACGAAGGTAGTAAGACGGGCAGACAAGACCCGGAAGAAATCGGGTATTTTCGGCAGGACTCGGGAACGATCTCGAAACGAAACGGAGACCTGCCAGGGAGTCTCGGATCTACATGATGGTTTGCTTCGAAAACGCCATGCTTAGGATAAGCTCAACCAAAGGAGATCGCCTTGCGCGCGCTTGATCGTTTGCAACCTCTCGCCCTGCTGTGCCTGCGTTTGCTTCTGGGGGCCGTAATGATTGGCCACGGTTACGGCAAGGTCTTTCAGGGTGGACTTGCGCGTCACGTCCACATGGTCAGCAGCCTGGGGCTGCCGGGATGGCTGGCCTATCCCTCGGCTTTCACGGAATTCTTCGGGGGCATTTTGCTGATTCTTGGTGTGGGGACCCGCTTGGTCTCCTCGCTGGTTGTGATCGACATGGCCGTCGCCATCTGGAAGGTGCATTGGAAGAACGGAATGTTTGGCCATGGAGGCTATGAGTTTCCTCTGAGCTTGGCGGTCATTGCTTTCGCACTCGTCTCGTTCGGCGCCGGTTCGATCGCTCCCCATCACATTTTTTCGGGGGCTCGCAGGGCCACACCCAAGAAAAACTCAAAGCCGAAATGACTGAGGACGAGGTCGTCCGGCCGACTGCTCATTTCTGTGCCCTCGGTGGTTACTGTCGTTGAACTTCGCTTCGACTAAACTTGATCGAAGGATGATCGATCGGAATCACGGCTTCACGCCGGCTGAACTCGGCAAGCTGCGCAGACTGCGCAATCCGTACGGGATCCAACGCTACCTCGACGATATGCCGTACCACTTGGCCGACACCGCCTGGTCGCCGCGGCGCGTGCTGCGCGAATTCACCGCCCATTGTTTTGAAGGCGCCATCTTTGCTGCGGCTGCGCTGCGCGCCAATGGAAATCCTCCCCTGGTCCTCGATCTCGAAGCCGAGCATGATACGGACCATGTGGTTGCCATCTACCGCACCCGCGGACACTGGGGCGCCATTGCCAAGTCCAACTACTCTGGATGCCGTTATCGCGAGCCTGTGTATCGATCGTTGCGCGAACTGGCGATGAGTTATTTCGACGATTATTTCAATCTCCGTCGCGAGCGCTCGCTCCGCACTTTTTCCCGGCCAGTCAACCTGAGCCGTTTTGATCGTCGCTCCTGGATGACGAGCCAAGAGAACCTCTGGTTCATTGCCGAGCACTTGTTCACGGTCCATCATTACCGACTGCTCACCCCGGCCATGATCCGCAATCTGCACCGCCTCGATCGGCGCTCCTTTCAGGCCGGGTGTGTAGGCCGGGCGTCCAGGGACTGAGCTGCGAGTCGCCGACGGGTTCTGGCTCGCACCTGTCCGGGAAGAGGAGGAGCTTCGCCAGGCAGGCCAGGGGCGCAGGTGATGCTATTGTCTTTATCATCAATTTGTTGCGCGGTGAAACGCCGCCTGCCCAGGCTCGCCCGGCTCGGCAAGTAAGCCACCAGGGGGCGAATCACAGAGATTTGCACAACCCCGAGAAATTTGGAGTATGCTTAGACCGAGCAAACTGGCTTCATCCAGGGGTGAAGATGGGGACCAGGAGCGGGGGTTCTTTTCCTGCTGATTCTTAAACCACCTCGGCTCCTGCCTGTCCGGGAAGGGGAGCCATGCGAAATTCACCAAAAATCGCAGTGCCTGCCTGTCGCAAATTAGTGCCGATTATCGCTTGTTTAGTTTGTGCTCTGACGCTTCTTGCGCAGAAGAATCAACCCGCTCCGAAATACGACTCGAGTGCCGAGACGAAAATGAAAGGCGTGGTCGAGGAATTGAAGCTGCCTCCCAAGGGGAGCGAGAAAGCGATCGCACATTTGTTGGTCAAGAATGACACCGAAACCGTCGATGTGTATCTCTGCCCCAAGTCCTTCTTCGACGATATGGGAATGGGCTTCAACAAAGGTGATGAGCTTTCTTTCACCGGCTCGAGAGTGAAGCAAGATGGAGGCGACGTCATTCTGGCGAGGGAAGTGGTCAAAGGCAACGACACATTTGTTTTGCGAGACGCCAAGGGTAGCCCCGTCTGGAAGTAACGCCGCCGCTCCACGGGCAGAAACCGAGGGAATCACTCTTTCTCCCTTGGCTGCTTAGAATTCTCCGCAAGTGCGCCGCAGGGCTTCGCGTCGCAAACTGCCACCCCCACGATTTTCGACGGGTGCGCGATCAAGGTATCCGTTTTAGACAACCACGGTTTGGGAATCATAAACACTCAGTCATTCGAGGAGAGCCTATGCAGGGAACGCAGCTTCGCTATGTGATCAAGTTCGTTGCCGACATGAACAAAGCAGTCAAGTTCCACCGCGACGTCCTCGGTCTCCAACTCAAGTTTGAATCGCCCGGCTGGAGCGAGTTTGCGACTGGCGAAACCGTTCTCGCGCTGCACCCGGCTTCGGACAAGAACCCGCCGGGAAAAGTCGAATTGGGCTTCACGGTTAGCGATGTCGAGGCTTTCTATCGCGAAATGAGCGCCAAGGGTGTTCTGTTCAGCATGCCGCCCAAGAAACAGGACTTCGGCGGAGTGCTGGCCCAATTCGTCGATTCCGAAGGAGCCCACTGCAGCGTAGGAGCGGAGGCGGCGTAGCAGCCTGCGGCTCCCCTATGATGTGCTCTTTTCCCCATTATGCGCTGGGGAAAGGACGCTCCGCGACCGCATTTTCGGTGCGCCTGTCACGCCAGTGACAGCAGGCGGCGGCTACACGGACGTCGAGATCTCAGTGTGGTCTCGGGCTCAAGGAGTTTTGCGGCGCTGGAAGGGCGGAATGCAGCTCAGCGTTTTCCTCGGGCGGGATCTGTTTCCATTTGCGGTAGACGTTGAGGACCGCGAGCGTCCAGAAGGGAACTAAATCGACTCCCGGCACAAGTTCGGCAAGGAAGGTTGGCAGAAATTCCCAGTGCCAGCCAAGCAGATGAACCAATACTCCCCCTACGAACAGATCGAGAAGGTCATCGGCGGGTGACACTGCACCTTCGGCAAGTAAGGGAAACAGAATAATCTGTAGTGCGTCAGCGGCAACGGCCACCATCGCAGCGGCTCGGAAGCGGGAACGCGGTGAGAGCGGAATCGGATCTTCGGATACGGCAGGAGGTACGCTTTCCATAGCCCAGCTCGAACCCAATCGAAGAGCACGTGCTGAACCCATGGTAGCAGCGACGCCGAGGAAAAGCGACCGACCCTCAGGGGGATCGATACGGTCGCCGGGACGGGTTGGTAGTGACCTGGAATCATCTTCCTCATCGAGCCGATTGCTCAGGGCTGGTCCTCTGCCATCGGGTCCTTTACCGTTTGTTCGGTGTCGATCCAGAAAAGCTGAAAACGGCTGAAATTGTGCACACGCTCGTAGCGGTGTCCACGATAACCCATGTAGAGTGCGGTGCTCTCCGGCAACCACAGCTGGAGTTTGCGCTTCTTGAACTCCACCGGGGCATAGGCGATCTCCAGATGCTCGACCTGCAATGCAATCTGCGGAATCGGGGTCATGAGGTCGGTCTCCATGCGCAACACCTGCTGGTTCTCGGCTCCAATCCATGCTCGTCCTTTGATGCGAAGCTTGTAACTCGATCCACCAACCCTGAACACATGAAACGCCTCATTTGGATCGGCCGTCTCCTCAAAGTGCACCTGCCATGCCTGCACCCCATGTAGATCGCTTAAGCCTTCGCAATGAAATGCGAAGCTGGCGATCAGTCGGGGATGAAAAATCAGGGCAAATGCCGCCGTTCCCGTGTCCGTAAATGGCGTCGACGGATTCATCGATGAGCGGCGGTATTCTTCGATCTGCAACGGCCCTGAATCTCCCTGCTCGATCTGTGCCACGTAGTCAACATTCTGACTACGAGAAATCCGGGCTTTGCCGTCCTTTCCGAATTCAATGTGCTCAATGTGGTCTGTGGCACTGAACTTCTGCAGGTTCTCGACCAGATCCAATGCCCGTTGGCTGGCCCCCGCGAGCATTCCCTCGAGCGGGCATGATGCAGCACCGTCGACAGGAGGTACACTCTGGTCGATGTCGGGAGGAGCCCAGTTGCGGGGCACGATCAGCGTCTGGCTTCTGCCCGCAGACTGACAACCCACCGAGTTGCCCTCATCGAACATTGCCGCGCTGTCGTTGGACGATCCGGGCAGGCAAGTGGGGGACTTCGGTGTAATGGCGTAGGAGGAGCCATCCGAGACCTCGCTACCAGACCCGGGCTGCACATTTCCGGATTGACCGGCAGACACTCCTGCCGCGGCACAAGCCAGAATCGCTTGCCAGGTAACGATTCGGAAGAACCCCGTTTGCACGAAATCCTTCTCTCAGTGCGACAGGCGGGTAGCCCGCTCGAAGAAATTTGGGAGATTTTGATGCAGAGGTTCGAAAAGAACTTCCCCTGTGGTTTCGCCCGCCCCTAGTGTCACGATTCTAACGCTCAGTTTTACCAGGTGCAACCATATTGCGCACCCGATCTCTCTGCTGTTGTAGACAGGTCTGCAGTTCGATATCAGGTGTTTAGACATAACACTCTCACCCTCTCGGGCCCTCACTTGTAAAGTTCGGCGCTACTCAGAGAGCCCATGAACGGTTGAGGATGGCAACAAAGCTGAAGAAATCCTTTGATTCCGCCCGTGACTAGTACTTGTCCGTTGTTTAACAACGCAGCAACGTGCCCTGCCCGGTCAACCTCGAGACTCGCAGCTGGGGTCCAAACCGAAGTCGTCGGATCGAATTGTTCAGCCGTAAACATCGTGAACCACTCTGGCTGGGCATCGCCATCGAAACCGTGTGAGTATCCTCCCGCTACCAGCACAGTTCCATTTGCGAGCAGAGTAGCCGAGTGAGAATCGCGTGCCACCGCAAGCATTCCGGCGCTCTTGAACTTACCGCTAGCCGGATCGTAGATTTCGACACTGTCAAGGGAGACGGGGGCCGAGCCAGCACCGCCACCACCTGGCGGCTGCACCTGTGTACCCCCTACCACAAGCACTTTGCCGCTGGGCAGCAGAGTCGCGGTGTGGTGAGCACGAGCCTGGACCAGTGATCCAGTAGCCGTAAAGCGGCCGGTAGCAGGATCGAAGAGTTCCGCCGAGCTGGTGTCGTCGATATTTCCCAGCAGCAGTACCTTCCCGTCGGACAGTAAGGTGGCCGTATGCTGTGTGCGGGGAGCTTGCATATTCTCGGTCAGGCTGAAACCCCGAGCGACCGGGTCGTACAGTTCGGCACTGGACAATGCACCTCCGGTACCCTGACCACCTGCAATCAGCACCTTGCCATTGGACAATAGCGTGGCCGTCGCGCCTTTGCGGGCTTGGTTCAGCTCGCCCGTGGCGACAAAGCTCTGGGTCGCGGGATCAAACAGTTCGGCGCTGCTAAAAACCGTTCCTTTTCTGTTGTCGCCGCCAGCAATCAGCACTCTCCCGTCTTGGAGCAGGGCGGCACAGTGATCGAAGCGTACGTGAATCATCGCTCCGGTAATTTCAGTAAAGCTGCTCAATGCCGGAATAAACAACTCAGCACTATGCGCAGCATTGGCCGTTCCTCCCGCGACCAGTACGCTTCCGTCGCGAAGTGATGTGGCTGTGTGTCCGGACCGAGCGATCGCCATATCACCGCTTGGCACAAAACCCACAGGCACGATCTTCACTGCCGCGGCGGCCGTGATTTTTGGGTTCGCCATGGAAGTGGCGATCAAGTGAAAAGTGCCAGTCGTGCTGGGGGCCGTATAGAGGCCTCCTGCCGTGACACTTCCTCCGGTTGCGCCCTCCTGCAAACTCCAGGAAACGTCGTATTGGCCCACGGTGGTATCAAAACCACTGAATTGACGTTGCCCGCCGATGCGCAGGACGTCACCCGCGGGATATATGGAGATGGCATCGGCGGGGCCAGAACCGGAACTAGCAGGATTGGAACTAGGGGACGACGTGATTTTCGATCCTGAGCCTGAAGTTCCGCTGCTACCACAGCCCACAGCCGCAATAAGAGTCGTGATCAGAAGTAAAATGCTGGTGGAACGCCACATATGACCTCCTCGAGACGCCCGAAATGTCTGCTACAGCTGCCCGGCGCAGGCCGGTTGGGGGCAAGTCGTCGGACATCCTGACCCGACATCAAAACTCAATCAATCCCACGAGCATCCCCCGAGTATCCAATGTTTCTCTCCTGTGTAACCCATTGATGAGAAATGAGATCAAAGCTCGTCTTGCTGAGCTTTCCCGCCGGCGACAGCTGTAAGTCCGCGACCGATGACGGTGTCGGGCTCTCTCTGTTCATGAATGCGTGAAATCAGCCGAAAAACTGTCATTGGCGGTGTTTGATTGTGCTCGATTTCGACCACCGTCTCAATAAACTCATGCAGTTCCGCAGTCTGTTCGAGGCGCCAATCCAGCGGTCGGTCCGACGCCGATAGACGCGGAGCAAAGCACATTGCGCCCAAAGGAATCCGTGCTATTCGGTTGGTTTATGGCTATTTACAGCAGTTTGCGGAGTGTCACTAGGGCGTTGATCGGGCATGCGTCAATCGAGTACCAGCGTGTGCTGCTAGGTCAAGCTACGTTTTTCGGTAAGAATTCGGCGCAGGAACGGATCTTCTCTCCACAGTCCGCCGCCTTGTTTTGAAGCTGCGCGATGGTCCGACCGGCGGGAATCCTTCTCATGGCAACTCACGCGCCTGTCGAAAGTCGGTTCTACGGTTGTCCCAAGGCCGAACCTTCGCGAGGGGGCTCAAAGCGAACAGTTACATCGACGCTCTTGTCCTGGGGATCAAGGGACTCGTGCACGCTGGCGTGCCAGTCTCCGATTTCCTTGTAGGCCTGTTCGACAAATCGTCCAACGTAACTGGCGTCGTAGATGTCTCCACGGTTGAGCGTCCATTCGTTCTTAAGGCGCGTCCTAGTTGGGGAGTCGAGGCCTCGAATCTCCACTTCACCCATCTTGTAAATATCTCCCTCCGCGATGGAGACGACGTAAGTGACTGTGAAGTGCGAATCCTCTCGTTGCGTCTCTGCCTTGATGGTAGGGTCCATATATCCGCGAGTTCCGTAGACCTTGCGAACGGCTTCAAGGTCTTTTTCGAGCTCTGGGACATTCGCAACCGCGCCGACCTGGACATGGAATGCGGCCTGCAATGTGGCATCGGGAAAGGCCGTGTTGCCCGAGAATTTGATCCCGGCCAGCCTATATTGACGGCCGGGATGTACGGGAACCATAACATCGACCAGGATCTCGTGCCCATCATTTTGGACAACCGTCGGTTCGGGATCGCCCAAAGCCGCCTTGAGGTATCCATGTTCACGATAAATCGATAGGAAAGCCTTGTCTTCCTGCGCCCGGATCGCAGGACGTAGATATTCCACGCCTTGCAGGCTCTTGGCGGCCGCGTTGAGCATCGGCAGTTCAGCCTGTCCAGCTCCGGAAAACTCAACATTACGAATCGTGATCGTGGGTCCACTGACGGTGAAGACAAATGCCTCTACGGGATTCTCGTCATCGTGGGGGCGGAGATAATTGACCTGGCCGGCTACATTCTTCTGCATCAATAAAGCCTGTAGCGCTTCCGAAACCTCGCCCGCCAGTGCGCCGTTCGTGGGAAGTTGCCCGTCGAAAAGGGACACTCTGGCGTGGAGTTTCTCAACCAGCTCCCGGCTGGTAAACCAAACTACGTTGTCGAAATAGGTGGGGAAGAATCTGTCTGCATCCCGCAGCTTCAATTTCACCTTGGCGCCGTCCGGGTCAAATTGGGAGGTGTAGGAAACGACGGCAAAAGCGCCGCTCTCACCGAGAAGCCGAACCATAGTTTTGAGATCCTCGTCGTGCACTGATTGGCCAAGCTTCAAATTGGCGGCGCGAATGACGTCCTCCGACTTGTAGTGACTCGTCCCGGTTATCTGGACGGACTTCAGTTTGAATTCGGGCGGTGGTGTCTCGGCGAACGCCAGGGAAAGCAAGCAATAAGTCGCAACAATGGCTGGGACTCGGGAGCACTTCACAGGGGAAGATTTTAACCCACATGGGTCGAAGGCCGAGACGCCTCAACCTCTGCTCCAATAGAGGCTTCCGTCCATAGTGGGTTGCCTCGAGCCCACGCCCAGACCGAGTGACCCCATCCATCACTAGAGCCTTGCCTTCGAAGCTACAAAGTCCTTCGGGCTAAGCGACTTCCCATTCTCCTCGGCGGATGGCGCGGCGTCTTCCCCGGCCCTAATGACGGGCGGGATCCTCGGCTGGGCTCAGCAGCAACCCGCTAATCCTCGGAATCCTGGTGCGCTGCCTCATCCTTTGTGCTATAGTTCCGGCTCTGCTCGACTGAGAGCAATGGGGCGCGCTCCGGCTGTATACCACGAGGAGGCCGCATGCGCCGGAACTCTGCTCTTCTGACCTTTGCTCTTTGCGTTTTTTCCACCGTGCTTGCACGAGCTAACGAGATAATTCCTGCCGGCACACTCCTGCATTGCACGATCGACGAACCGAACTTTTCTTCGAAAACCGCTGCGGTCGGCGATCCGCTGCTTTGCCATCTCGGATCCCTCGGCTCCTTCGGACATTCCGTGTTTCCCCGCGGCGCCACGCTCAGCGGCCACCTCCAGGATTACAAAGATCCCGGCCGCTTTGTCGGCAAGGGCTGGATCCAGCTTGAATTCGATCGCCTCATTCTGCCGGGAGCACAAGTTGTACCCCTCTCCACAAAGGTCATTTCTGCTCCTCACGAGAAGGTCGACAAGCAGGGAGACATTCACGGTGGAGGTCATCCGAAGCGCGACGCCGTCGAATGGATGATTCCGGTTCTTTGGCCCATCAAGGTCCTTACTCTACCCATGCGCGGCCCTTATCCGACGCTCAAAGGCGAAACACGAATCGCGTTGCGCCTAATGGAAGACCTCGAAGTCCCCTATCCCTCCGCCAGGAACTCGGTTCCCATGCCGCCGTGGGCGACGCCCAGCACCTATCGCTCTTACGGTGCCCTATGGAACGGATCTCCTGCAGCCGCCCCGACGCTTACCATGCGTCCTGCCACCTACGCACAGCTGAGCGAGCAAACGCCGCAGCTCACGCCATCTGCACCATCGAAGCTGACGCTGATTGCCCTGAAAGAAGGCACTGCTTTTTTGGCTCAACAGTATTGGATCCAAAGTGGACAAATACACTGTGTGTCCGCCAACGGAGAGGAGAAGCAGCTTCCCCTGGATCAACTCGATCTCGGCCAAACTGTACGCCTGAACCAGGAACGCAGTGTAGCCTTTGTGCTCGAATCACGGGAGGCCGTGCAATAAGACTGTCACTGCCCGGCATCCTACCGAGAGGATGGGCCCTCGCGGCCCGTCCTTTCATTACGGGTGGATCTCCCCAGGCGGTTACCGGATTAAGCTTCGATCATCCTCACCACACCTTGCAGACTTTCTGAGGCGGGTTCGCCATAGGCTGGCCGGCTCGGCAGGAAAAGGCTTGGGAGAATTCCGGCATGTTCTCGAGCACTCCGTTGATGCGGTACTTGGCAGGAGAATGCTCATCCGTGACCGCCCGCATCCGCAGCTCTTCGGGTCGTTCGTTGGCACATGCCCACTGCGCGAATCCCACAAAGAAGCGCTGCTCGGGCGTCAGTCCATCCACCGGAGTGAGCTGCTTGTCGGCGGTGGCGCCCTTCCAGGCGATATAGGCGAGAATCTCACCGCCGAGATCGGCCACGTCTTCCCCCAGCGTAAGTTTGCTGTTGATGTGAACCTCGTCGACGACTACGTACTGCGCGTACTGATTTTCCACGCACTGGGTGCGGGCATCGAACTTGGCCCGGTCCTCTTTGGTCCACCAGTTTCTCAGGTTGCCTTTGGCGTCAAACTGGCTGCCCTCATCGTCGAAGCCGTGGGTAAGCTCGTGACCAATGGTACCGCCGGTATCGCCGTAGTTGGGGGCGTCGTCGAGTTTGGCGTCGTACAAGGGAGGCTGCAGCACCCCGGCGGGGAAGTTGATGTCATTCCTCTGCGGATCATAATAGGCGTCGACGGTCGGCGGCGACACTTCCCATTCCCCATGGTCTACCGGCTTGCCGACTTTATTGATTTCGCGGCGGCGCTCAAATTCATTGGCGCGTTGGACATCTCCGGCAAAGTCGGTGCGCA
This sequence comes from Terriglobales bacterium, assembly GCA_035501575.1. Classification (GTDB taxonomy): domain Bacteria; phylum Acidobacteriota; class Terriglobia; order Terriglobales; family Acidobacteriaceae; genus JAFAGX01. The sequence continues at coordinate 11,776 of DATJVZ010000159.1, forward strand.
CCATACTAACCGAGCTGTAATCGCGCCACTTGTCGGGATATCCGATCTTGTTGCGAATGCCGGCCAGTTTGCTGAGCGCCTGCTGCTTGGTTTCCGGGCTCATCCAGTCGAGCGAGCGAATGCGCTGGCCCATGACATCCTCGATCCGCAGCACCATGTCGAGAGTGCTCGCCTTAAGCTCGGGTGAGAAAGCCTTTTGCACGTAGACCTGGCCGAGAGCCTCGCCCAGATTGCGGTCCGTATATTGCACGCAACGCTTCCAACGCGGCTGTTGCTCCTTGGCACCGCGCAGATACTTGCGATAAAAAGCAAAATTCTCGTCCACAAACGCCGAAGAAAGGTAGGGCGAAAAGGAATCGACCACATGAAATCGCAGATAGGTCTTCCAATTGGCCAGCGGTTCGCTGGCCAGTTGATGATTCAGGGCCCGGAAGTAATTGGGCGTGGCCAGATTGACAATCTCAAAGTTCGGATATTCGAGCTGTCGGTAGTACATCCGCCAGTCGAGCCGGGGCGCGATTTGGTGGAGTTCCGCGATATTCATCTTGTGCTTCAGCTGGTAAGGATCGCGCCGCTCGACCCGCGTAAGCTGCGCCTTGGCCAGGGCGATCTCCATTCGCAGGACCGTCTCCGAACTTTTTTTCGCCGTCGCTGGGTTCTCGCCCACGAGCCGAAAGACTTTCTCGACATGCTGCCGGTAGCGCTCGCGAATCTCTTTGGACTTCGCATCGTCTTTCAAGTAATAGTCGCGGTCGGGAAGACCGAGCCCACCCTGGTCGAGCTCAGCGATCTGTTTTTCCGAGTCGTCGGGATCGAGCGTGGATCCCTGCGAGAACAGGACGGCCTGCCCATAGGCAAACTGCAGCCGGGCGAGCACCGGGGTGATATCCTTCACCGACCGCAGGCTGGTAATCGCATCAAGATCGGGCTGAACGGCCGACAATCCCCGCTTTTCGACAATACCGTCGTCCATGCACGCCCCGTAAAAATCGCCAATCTTTTGGTTGACGCTGTCGCGCTCGCTGGCCGTCGACGCCTGTTCCAGAATGCCGCGCAAGAAGACTAAGTTATCCTGATACAGCTTGGCATACACACTCCACGATGTTTGGTCGGGGGGAATAGGATTGTTGGTTTGCCAGCCTCCGCAGGCGTACTGATAGAAATCGACGCAAGGATCGACGGATTTGTCCATGGAAGCCACATCGAGGCTCGGCGTATAGGGCATGGCCGCTGGACCGGATGGTGGAGCCTGGTTTTGTCCCGCAGCCAACGCGGCGAACAGCCAGGAAGTAAAAGCAAGGACTAGGTTGCGCATACTCATTTTGGACGGCTCGCGCGTGAAAAAGTTAATGCCAGGTCATACTACTGGATCCCATAGTCTGGCTGAACCGAAGGTCTCAAGGTTGATAATGCGGACCACACCCTAGCTCATCGCCTAACGCCATGGGGTTGGGGGACGGGCGGCTCGGCCTTGACCGGGGTGACCCGGATTAGCGAGCGCGCTCCGACGTGAATGAAGCTCAACTCCCGGGCGGCGAGCAGGGTTTTGATTGCCTCCCGCACCCGCGAGCGAGGCACAAAGTTGCCGAAGAGCGATTCGATTTCTTGCTGATCCGCGGCGATTACACAGTCCAGATACTTCGAGAGCAGGGCGGAGAGTGCTTCGGCGACCGACAGGCCGATGCCCTCTCGCACCGCATCGCCGGACCAGCGATATAGCACGTCCCAGAATGCGCCTTCCCCGGGCTTATAATCCACCCGCGTGATCCGCAGTTTGGACCAGAGTTCGGCTAACGACTTATCCAGTGCGGCCGCAGAAAGCCCGCCGCCAAGCTTTTCGAGCAGCTTCTGCTTCGACACGGGTCCCTCGCGGCGAATGATTTCGTAGGTATCGGAAGCCAGTTGAGAATATTCCGAGCGCGGGCCCGGTTTGGGCACCTGTTTGGGATTGCGCTCGCCGACCAAAGCATAAAAGTAAGGAAAGATCGAAGCGGCGAGTAAAAACGCGTTGTTCTCGTCAAACAAGTTGGTTTCGTACGCCACCCGATCCCGCAGCAGGCGAACCATGAGTTCGGTAGCGTCTTGGGCCCGGGGATCCCGAAACGCCTGCTGCCAGGCCGGTAAGCGCTCCTCCGAGCCTGCCCAGGCGCCGATGAACGTGGGCGCCAGTACCGAGGGCTTGCGGGGATACATCAGGCAGAACCCGACGGATTCGAGGAACCGGCTGGCCTCTTCCAAGGTGCGAACCGGATGCCCGTCCAGGTGCCACTTCTCCTGGCGGAGCTGATTGAGTTCGGGTCCAGTCATGAAAGTGCCAGCACTCCGGGCTGGTTTAGGAGGAGGCGCCAGAACCAAGGCCGCTACCCTCCGGCTTGCCGCTTATTCTTAGATCCTCTTAAATGCCTTTTGAATATCCTTAAGAGAATATCGCAGGACCACGGGCCGGCCATGCGGACAGCTCATCGGACACTCGGTTTTGGCTAACTCCGTGAGCAACCACTCCATCTTGCTTTGCTCGAGAGGCATATTCACTTTGATCGCAGCATGGCAGGCGATCGATGCCGCGATGCGCATGCCAACCCTTTCCAGGTTCAATGCCTGCTCCTCGCGCGACAACTGGTCGAGCAGTTCCTCGAGCATAAGCTCGATCTCGGCGGCTTGCATACCCGTGGGCGCGACTTTCACCGCGACACTCCTCGCCCCAAACGGTTCGGCTTCGAAACCATTGTGGTGCAATTCCTCGCAAATCTCAGCAAACACCGCCTGCTGCCCGGGAGTGAGCTCGAAGACCAAAGGCATCAGCAGTCGCTGGCTGACGACGGTTTGGGTTGCCCGCTCTTTCAGCACTCTCTCAAACAGAACGCGCTCGTGGGCCACGTGCTGATCGATGATCCAAAGGCCTTCGTGATTCACGGCGAGGATAAACGAGTCGCGAATTTGCCCCAGGGGCCTGAGTGAGGAAAGCGAGGAGCTAAGGGAGCTGGCTGTGGGGGGCTCGTCGGCGACCGGTGGCGTACAGCCGTCTTGGATAACACTTCGCTTGAGCCCCTGAGGCGCCGCTACGACCGCACCCGCCTCCTCGACTGTAAGACGGATCCCGCCACCGAATGGAAATCTTTCGTTGACCGGCGGCGGCACAGTTGCCTGCAAGGTGAAGGTTTCACCGTCCGGCGCCCGGTCGAGAACGTGCCCGGCTGACGGAGGCCAGGGTCCGAGGGCAAGGGAGGGATTGGTAGTGGCGTGAGCCCCTATTTCGGTGGTGAATTGAGGCACAGGCAGGGCTTTCATCAGAACCGCCCGCACCGCATCCCGCACCAGATCGTGAATCACCGCCTGGTGGCGAAAACGAACCTCGGTTTTCGCCGGATGAACATTGACATCGACCTCGCCGCTCGGCAGCTCGAGGAAGAGCAGCACGACGGGATAGACGGTGGGTGGAAGGATATTGCGATAGGCCTCGGTGAGAGCGTGCTGAATGACCCGATCCCGAATCAGCCGGCGATTCACGAAGACATAGATAGAATTGCGGTTGAGCTTTTGAATCTCGGGCTTCGAGACAAAGCCGTGCACGCTGAATTCACCGCCAGGTACGTCTTGCTCCAGCTCATCGCGGTCGTCGTAAGCGGCAGCGGCAAGGCCGGTGTCGGGTCCGGTTGGGCGATCCCGATGCTCGCGGCCCCGCCACACCCAGCCGATTTGCCCCCAAGGCCGGACCTCGGCCAGGGGGAGCAGTTGCTCGAGAACATCGCGGCCAAAGATCTGGTAGATGCGTTCTTTGCGGCCTTCGACGGGCGAGGCAATCAACACGGCATTGGTTGCCGTGTGCAGCTCGAGATGTTTATCGGGATGGGCGAGCGCATAGTGGGTGACCAGAGAGGCGATGTGGGAAAGCTCGGTGGACTCCGATTTCAGGAATTTCCTGCGTGCCGGTATATTGAAAAACAGATCGCGCACGGTGAGGCAAGTTCCCCTCGGCAGGCCCGCTTCCCCGACCTTCTGGATCCTGCCGCCCTGGATCTCAACGATGGTTCCGTACGGCTCCTCGGGCGCGCAGGTTTCAAGACGCAAACGTGAGACGGCAGCGATCGAGGGCAAGGCTTCGCCGCGAAATCCTAGAGTCGCCACGCTGAGCAAATCCTCGGCCCGGTTGATTTTCGAAGTCGCGTGCCGCTCAAAGGCGAGCAGGGCGTCATCGCGAACCATGCCACAGCCGTTATCCCTGATCTGAATGAGCTTCTTGCCGCCGGCTTCGACTTGGATCTTGATGCGGGTAGCGCCGGCATCGAGCGAGTTTTCCAAAAGCTCCTTGACTACCGAGGCGGGCCGATCCACCACCTCGCCGGCCGCGATTTTGTTGGCAACATTGTCGGAAAGGACGTGAATCTTACCCATCGACTGGCCACCCTCCCAAACTTGACCTTTTCTCGGCGCCAGACTGGCGAAGATTAACTGCTTCTGATCATGATACCCAGATCTTTAAGCTGGGATTCACTGACCGGTGTCGGAGCATCCACCATCAAGTCCACGGCTCTCGCGGTTTTGGGGAATGGGATCACTTCGCGCAAGCTGTCCGCGCCCGCGAGGATCATGACAATGCGGTCGAGGCCGAGCGCAATTCCTCCATGGGGAGGGGTGCCGTACTCCAGAGCTTCCAGAAAGAATCCAAAGCGTTGGCGAGCTTCCTCTTCGGTCATGCCGAGAGCCTGGAAGATCTTGCGTTGAATGTCTTGGCGATGAATCCGGATCGAGCCCGACCCCAACTCCGTGCCGTTGAGCACCGTATCGTAGGCGAGAGCCCGCACGGCGCCAGGATCGGATTCGAGTTTATCCATGTCCTGCTCGTGGGGCGAGGTGAAAGGATGGTGCGCAGCTGCCCAGCGTTGGCCTTCCTCGTCATATTCGAACATCGGAAAATCGGTCACCCACAGGAAACAAAAATCCTTGGCGGGATCACCGGTGCGCTCGAAGGCCCGGTGGCGGTCTGCATACTTCTGGGCCAGGGCCAAACGGAGCAGGCCGGCCGCCGTGTACACGGCCTGGTCGTGCTGTTTAACCTCCGGTTTCACCCCGCCCGTAGACTTATGTTCGGCCGGCTTGCTGTCGCCGGCAACGATGACGATCAAATCGTCGCTGTCGGCGCCGCACTGCTGGCGAATCCTTGAAGCCGCCTGCGGAAAGGTCTTCTCCATGCGCTTGAAATCCTCGAAGACCTTGACCTTGCCCTTGGCGATGAGCATGGGCTTGATTTCATCGCGTTCTCGCCGGGAAAGCTCACCTACTTTGGGGATACGCACAGCGACTATGGGCAGCTTCGGGCTCAGGGCCAAGGTTTCGAGATCCTCTGCGGTGAAGGCCTCCCGTATGTCGCTCATCGCGGGCAAGCGCATGTCGGGTTTGTCGCTGCCGTAGCGGCGAATGGCCTCATCGTAGGTCATGCGAACGAAGGGCGTCTGAATCTCATGTCCTGCGGTTTTGAAGGCGGCTTTCAAAAATTCCTCGACGACCTCCCATACGCGTTCGGGTTGGGGATAGGACATTTCCAAATCAATCTGGGTAAACTCCGGTTGACGGTCAGCGCGGAGGTCTTCGTCGCGGAAGCAGCGCACGATCTGGAAGTATCGGTCAAAACCGGAGATCATCAGAATCTGCTTGAATAGCTGGGGCGATTGGGGCAATGCGTAAAACGATCCCGGCTGCACCCGGCTCGGAACCAGGTAGTCGCGCGCGCCTTCGGGAGTGGAGCGAGTCAGGAAGGGGGTTTCGATCTCGAGAAAGCCTTGGGCGGAAAGACTATTGCGAATAGCGACCGTGATGTTGTGCCGTAAAACGATGTTGCGCTGCATGGCATCGCGGCGCAGATCAATGTAACGGTACTTGAGCCGCATTTCTTCGTTGGGCAGAACGGTATCACCCGGGAGGAACGGCGGTTGCTTGGATTGGTTGAGAACGCGGAGCTCCTCGGCAACCAACTCCACTTCACCGGTGGCAATATTCCGGTTGATCGTCTTCTCATCGCGCTTCTTGACCGCGCCGATGACGGCAATGACATATTCATGGCGCAGCTGTCCGGCCTTTTCGTGCAGGCCGGGATTGCTTTCCGCATCAAAGACAATCTGGGTGACCCCAGTGCGGTCGCGGATATCAATAAACAGGAGACTACCGAGATCGCGGCGGCGGTGGACCCAGCCCATCAATACTGCCTTCTTGTCGGAATCGGAAGCACGCAGCGCCCCGCACATGTGAGTTCGTTTGAGATCGCCGAGGAAGTCGAGCACGTTGCGCCTTTCTGGGATTGCTCTCCGGACCGAGATTATAAATGCTCGGACTGCGCCGTGCTGCTCGGGCAGCCTGATTCAGCCGGTGTACCTAGGGCTCGCTTCGCAGCCTGCGCGGCAGCTGTAGCGTTACGATCCGGTCCATCTGGGAGACGATCGGTTCACCGGAGGAGTTCCGCGATTTCTTGCGGTCGGTCGACGACCACATCCGGGGGAGCTTCGCCGAGTGTGTGAGGCGCGAAACCATACCTCACACCGCAGGTCCAAACACCGGCATTACGCCCCGTGATCACATCAATCGACGAGTCGCCGATGATGAGGGCGTCTTCGGCTCGCGTCTTGGTCTCGCGCAAGATCACCCGTACTCCGTGAGGATCGGGTTTTTTGGTGGGAAAGCTGTTCCCTCCATAGACGTGTACAAAAAATTCTGCCAGACCCAGCGCTTCCACGATCGCTCGCGACGGATTGACGGGTTTATTCGAAAGCACAAACATTTGCCGATGCGATTGCTTGCCATTACGGATGGCTTCGAGCATCTCCCTCACCCCTTCGTAAACCCTGGTGTGGTCGAGTTTGTGGATCCCGTAGTAGTGCAGAAAGTAGTCCAGGGCCTGCTTTACGAAGGCCTCATCCTTGGGGTCTCCTAGAGCGCGCCGAATCAGCATCGGAGCCCCATCTCCCACATATGAAGCAATGACGTCCCCGGGAAGCTCCGGCCGATCAACGTGGCGGAGCGTGGCGTTGACGGAATGAATGAGGTCCAGGCGGGAGTCGATGAGCGTGCCGTCCAGATCGAACATCAGCAGTTTCATCGCGGCCGGGTCAAACGGTTGGTGGAAGCGGATCATGCCGGATTCGAGGATAGCATTGGGCGATCGAAACGCACGTTTTCTTCTTTTCTCAGCTCACCCAGTCCGCCTTCCCAGCAAACTCTCCTGCTAGAATGCTTTGTGCTCCGAAACCTGGCTATGATTTTGCTCGGCCCTGGATTGGTTTGGATCGCACTAGGGCAGCAGCAACCCCCGGTCAAAGTGAATGTGCTCAATGTGTGCGCCCCTGCCCAGGAGGAACAGCAGCAAATCGCGTCGGCACTGGGTCGTATTCCCCAGAGGTCCTCTTTCGGCGAGGAATTCGAGATTGATAGGGGCCATTCCATTGTCGACCAGGTCGCGGACGCTCGCGAAAGAGGCGATCCGGAGCCGGCGTCTTCGGAAAAGGGGACGGCAGACTGGGTGCGGATACGGCGCGAGTTCCCATCCTCCTCCTCGTTTTCGAGGGTCCAGTATTCCTTCAGCCGCGATCCGAGTAGCATGGTTGAGACCCTGGTTTTTCTGCTGCGCGATCCGAAGGACCTGATGCAGATTGCCATCGAAGCCCGCGCCTCGGCGGTGAGTACGCCAGCCAACATGGTGGCGACGAACACCCCTGCCAGCCGCATCAAGCTCGAGCGCTTCGGGAAATCGTCGATCGTGCTGTCGCGCTGTTTGGGATCCCCAGACCATCCGGCTCCGGATCAAAGTGCTTACGAGCCCTTGTTCCAGAGCGCATCGGTGCTTGCCGCCAAGTACCGCGATTTGCTGGGAGTACGGCGGACGATTCCGGCAGAGCTCTCGCGCCTGGCGCCCTCGGGAAGCGCCCCGCCGAAAGCTCTGAAACCGCCGGCGACCAAAGCGGCGTCCCAGGACCAGCCGCACTAGCCCTGAACCGAAAGGCTGTTGGCTTTCATCCAATCATCTTCATTATGGAAAGCAATGTCCGCAACGTGGTCATCATCGGCTCCGGTTGCTCCGGGCACACGGCCGCGTTATATACGGCGCGCGCCAACTTACGCCCTTTGGTGATCGAGGGACATGAGCCCGGTGGGCAGCTCTCCCTCACCACGCTGGTCGAGAATTTCCCCGGCTTTCCCGAGGGCATTCAGGGACCGGAACTGGTCGAGAACATGCGCAAGCAGGCGGCGCGCTTCGGCGGCGAATATAAGCTCGCGCACGTCACCAGCGTGGACCTGAGCGTCCGGCCCTTCCGTATCCATATCGGTCACGAAGTTGTCCATGCCCGTACCTTGATCATTGCCAGCGGAGCCTCGGCGCGCTGGCTGGGTCTGAAGCATGAACAGCAGCTCATCGGACATGGCGTCTCTTCTTGCGCAACCTGCGACGGGTTTTTCTTCACCGGCAAGGAGGTCGCCGTGATTGGCGGAGGCGATTCCGCCATGGAGGAAGCTATATTCTTAAGCCGGTTCGCGACCAAGGTGACCCTGATCCACCGCCGCGACAGCTTCCGTGCGTCCAAGATCATGCTGGAGCGCGCGCAACGCAACGACAAGATTCATTTCCTCACCGACACTGTGGTCGAAGATGTATACGACGTTGCCAAGCAGGAAGTAACGGGTTTGAAGCTGAAGAACCCGAAGACCGGAGGTGTTTGGGACTTTCCCACCCATGGGATGTTTCTGGGAATCGGCCACATCCCGAACACCGCGCTCTTCCGAAAGCAACTCAGCATGGACAAAGACGGGTACCTGAAGACCAAGGACTACGTGTTTACCCGCGTTAAAGGTGTTTATGCCTGTGGCGATGTACAGGACCGTCGCTACCGACAAGCCATCACCGCGGCGGGGTCGGGCTGCATGGCCGCGCTCGAAGCGGAGAGGTTTCTCGAAGAGCAAGGAACGTAGTCTGCTCAAGCCTTCAGCCGCCTCGTCGCCAGTTCAGTGCATCGGACAACTCCACGCAGAGATCGCCGACTGTGGTACAAATTTCAGTGAACCATGTACCTGCCGCGAAATTGTCAGGCCAACGAGGCGCTTGCAGGTAACCTGTGCTGAGGGCGTTCTTTGGCTCTCTCGCCGACAGCCGCATGCTGCGCGGCGTTGCCGAACGCTCCTCGATCGGTCAGAAGCTTTCCGCCCGCTTTGTCGCCGGCACGCGAGTAGCCGATGTACTCCAGGCCACGCGCAAGGTGGTTTTCTCCGGCTGCAAAGTTTCCATCGACAATCTTGGGGAGAATGTCACCAACCCTGACCAAGCCCGCGCTAGCGCCGCGGTGTACCACAACCTGCTCGACGAGATCGCGGCGCACAAGCTGGACGCCAACATCAGCGTCAAGCTTACCCACATGGGTCTTGATCTGGATGCGGCACTGGCTCGCGACCTGGTTGCGAGCCTGGTGGCCAAGGCGACCAGCATGAATCCGCCTAACTTCGTCCGCATCGACATGGAGGGCTCGGCGTATACCCAGCGCACCCTGGACTTGGTACAGGATCTGCACCAAAGACCCGGCAATCAGCAATCGATCGGGACGGTTATGCAATCTTACCTGCGGCGCTCGGTAAGGGATGTCGAGCAGTTGTTAGCCGAGGGCATTCGCATCCGCTTATGCAAGGGCGCCTACCAAGAACCGAAAGAGATCGCCTTTCAGAAGAAATCCGAGGTGGACGCCAACTACCGGGTCTTGATGAAGATGCTCCTCAAGAGCGGGCTCTATCATGGTTTGGCAACCCACGATCAGTCCATCATTGAAGATGCCAAATCCTTCGCCACCCGCGAAAACATCCCCCGCGAGTCCTTCGAGTTCCAGATGCTCTACGGGATCCGACGGGATTTGCAACAAAGCTTAGTCAGGGAAGGATGGCCTATGCGGGTTTATATTCCCTTCGGCACAGAATGGTATCCCTATCTGATGCGCCGGCTGGCCGAGCGCCCGGCCAATGTTCTGTTCATCGCCAAGAATCTTTTGCGCCGATGAGGCTCAGCCGGTCTTACTCTTCCGGCGGTGCCTCGTTGGGCTCGGCAGGAGCCAGCGGCAGCCGCGATGCGTTGTTCAGCATCTCGCGCTCCTGAGGGGTGAAACGGCTCTTGTAGGGGTCAGAATCAATCAACCGCTGGCGCGCGTCCGGTGGCATGGCGCGCAAGGATTGCACCGCGTTGCGAATCGCCTGTCGCCGTTCGGGCGGGAGTTGTTGCATCTGGGCATGCAATTGCCGCGCCTGAGACTTTTGCTCGGGAGTCAAATGCTCCCAGGTCTCCATGCGGTTGAGCATTCGATCCTGCTGCTCAGTAGGGATGCCATTAAAGCGCTGTAGAGAGTTACGCAACTGCTGCTGCCGCCAGGGTGGAAGATTGCGGAACTGCGGATCGCTTTCGAGCGCCTTGCGCTGCTGCTCAGGCGTCAGATTTCGGTGCTCGCGCAGCCATTGCCCGGAGTGAGCCTGGTTCGGATGGGGCTGGTTCGGGCGGGGTACATTTTGGGGATGACCCTGGTTCGGAGCTGGACGGGGCGGACTTTCATGACGGTTCTGGGCGCAGAAACCAATAGGAGCGAACAGCAGCATAGCAATCGCCACCGTCATCGCTGCCAAAACTGACTTAATCCGCAACACCTCTCCGTTCCCCGTTCCGCCGAAACCACTGATCGAACTTATGGATTCGCGCTCACATCCTGCTGAACCTGGAGATCGTCGAGCAGCTCGAAATCCGAATACAGATCGCTGTTCTTGTCGAGCGCCTGCAAGTCACCCACCGCTGAACCGGGGAGCGCCGCTACTGGCCCGGATTCGGCACCATGACGGTACCCAGCATCGGTGCGGAATAAAGCCACACTCATGACCATCAAGACTGCCAAGGAAGCGGCCAGGATGGGTTTGCGGAGCCAGAACAGCCATCCCGTTGGCTTGGCTCGCTCCTCCCGTATTCGCGCCATCAGCTTCACATCAAAGTACGGCGAGAGCTCCGGTGCTTGCCACTGGTCGAGCAACGCCATCGTCTGCCGGAATTCCTCGAACTGGCCCCGACAAAGGGCGCAGTCCTTCAGATGTTCATTCATTTCCGGGCTAGCCGCGCTGAGGCCTGCGGCCAGGTCCGGCATCAGTGCTGAAATTTCCTTGCATTTCATAACCATTACCTTCACAAAAACTCTTTCAACTGCACACGCAAAGTCTCATAGGCGCGGAACAGCAACGACTTCGTCGCCGATTCACTGAGCTTCAAAACCTGTGCGATCTGGCGATAATCCATCTGCTGGTACTTGTGCATGATGACCGCCAGGCGCTGCCGCTCCGGCAAAGCGTGAACCTTCTGGCGAATCGCCGCCATGCGTTCCCGCTGCAGGATCGCCTCCTCCGCCGTGAGAGACGTATCCGGCACATCCATGGTCAGTCCTGTGTCTTGGTCCGGCTCATCGACACTAACCATGACTTCGGGGCGTTCGTGCCGCGTATCGCGCACGTAGTTCACTGCCAGATTGGTGGCGATGCGGTACAACCAAGTGCTGAACTTTGCGCTGGGCTCGTAACTCTCCCGCGAACGGTACACACGCAGGAACACCTCTTGAGCCAGATCTTCGGCTGCAGCCGCATTGTGCGCCATCCGATACATGAAGCTCACCATCGGGCGGCGATATTTCTGCACCAAATACGCGAAAGCCGAATCGTCCCCAGCCTTTACCCGCAGCATGACGTCGGCGTCACTTGTTCCGTCATATGTCTGAGACACGTTTCGTTGCGTCTGCATCTCAGACGTTACGCCCGCCATTGCGAGCAACCCGCGGTCAACAGCTGCGCTGCTCACACTAGTGTCAACCCTTTCCTGAGGTGAAAGTTGTGTCGATTGTGGGTCGGAAACTGGTGCGGAAGTCCCAGCGGAAGAATAGCCTAGGGGTGCTTGATCCGGCATTGGTTTGCGCGGCATCAGGTTCAGCAGGTTCCGCTCTGGTCCCTCCTCTCGGGCCCTTAGCTGGGAAGCTGCGCTTACCAGGCTACCACGAACGGCCCGCCCGTCAAGCTGTTTATTTACTACAAGATAGCTGCCTGTGCGGAGAATTTGGAGGGGTCGGACGGCCTCCCCGGGGCCAAGTTAAGGATAGCCTCACCGGGCCAAGGTGACGGAGATTCGACCGCCATCTGCCCGGAACCCAACCAACGCGAGCGTTACCACCGTGAGCGTTACCGAGGTTTGCTGCCAGCCCAGGCTTTGAGTAAGGTGAAAACGTCGACGCTGCCTATCCCGCTGGCAAAGTCATACCCCGGCTTCGCCGGGTAGGTAGGCTCATACTTGTGGTTCACCAGCGACATGACACCGTTCGTGCCGCTGGGGATATAACAATTGAACGTGCCGAGCGCGGCGTTGGTGTTGGGGTTCGTGAGCGGCAGACAATTCACGTCCATATCGCCAAAGGTCACGTCGTGGAACACGCAGCCTGGGTTTACCTTCGCGCCCAGTTTGGAGTTACAGGCTGACTGGGGCAGTTTCTGGTTTTGCAGGAAGCTAAGGAAGTAATAGACATAGTTGGGGTTTCCCTGGCGTTGGTTGTCTACCGACTCGTTGATCAGCGCCTGCACGCCGGCCATGATCGGAGCGCCGAAGGAAGTGCCACCGGCTCCGGCCCAGAGTTCAGGGTGACCAGCCACGCAGGGGGACCCGCCAAAGTTGGGATCGGAGTAGCAAATTACGTAGTAGTGTCCCCAGAATCCGTTGGATGCGAACATGGTGATATCGGGAATGTCGCGCACACCGTCGTGCGGTATTCCGGCAGCGAGGTATTGATACTGTGGCTTGGGATAGCCTTTGCAGCTGCCAGCAACAATTCCCGAGGTGGCGGGGGCTCCGAAAAAGCAGCTGCTAGCTCCGCCGCTGCCGGCCGCAACCACCAGGAATTCTTCACCGAACGCCGAGTTGCAGAAACCATTGGCGCCGTAAGGAGCAGCAAATCCTACAAAGGTAGAGACAAGCCGGCCGGCGCACGAGTCGTTCCAAGGAATCTCCGGGATGTAGCTCTTGGCCGAGGTAAAAAACTGCCGATTGGTAGCATTCCAATAGGTTGCGCTTTGGTTCAAGAAGGTATCTGCGAAGTCGGTTCCGCCGACGGCAACGTTGAATTGGGTAGTGGCGAAGCCGCTCACATTGAGGCCACTGACCGCCGCCGGAGCGAACTGATCCGTACTGTCGGCGCCGGCATCTCCGGCTGCCACATAGATGGAGACGCCGCGTAGGACTGCCAGGCGGTAGAGCTGGTTGATGTAGGCGTTAAAGCTTGCGCCATTCTGGCTTTCGGATTGGCCGTAACTGATGCTAATGATCCCAGGCGGGGGCGCGACCCTGGTGAGCAGGTTTTGCATGGCGATAAAACCGCCGAAGTTGGTGTTGGTATCGGCACACGAGGCCACGACAATGGCCGCGTTCGGAGCGGCCGCACTCGACCACTCCGCATCCACTTCGGCTTCGCCGTCATCCGGGTTGACTCCGGGATCCATACAAGTAAGGCCATGCGAGAAATTCTTCGATGGCTGCGGATGGACCTGGGCGAGTGAAGCAAGGGGAAATCTGGATTGCAGGCCGAAGGTGCGACGGAACATAGTCCAGTCCGCTGCGGAAAAAATGTCGCTGTCCTCAACCACCACAATCGTCTCATCCTTACCGGTGATGCCGGCCTTATAAACGGGATTGATATCGTAAATGGTTGACAGATCGCCGGGGACCACAGCGAACGGGAAGTCGGGATTACCAGTACTAAACTGCTTGCGGGGAAGGACATTGGCGTGCGGGCGGAAATCGTTCATGGAGATGACCCCGTCAACTGCCGGTGCGAGCGCCGCTGGAATCTGAGGATCGTGGATGTTCGCGATGTGGCGCACGCCATTCACCTCGATCGTCTCGATCGTGGTGTGGAAGGCCTCGCGGATCGCACCGGCAGGACCGGAAAAATCAATCACCCCGTTGGCGGGATAGACGGCATTGACAGTGAAGCCATGGAGTTCGAGCCAGGCGGAAACGGTATGGATATCTTCGCGGGTCGGGCCGAAACGGTCCTCAATGTCTGCGAGGGAAAGCCACTGGTGGTAGGAGGAAGAAGAAGGGTCGTGCAGGTTTTTGATCACTGCCTCGACGTCCGCCTCTTGTGAGGGCGACATCTTCATCTGCAAATACATGTGCGACATCTGCAGATTGTCGGAAACCGGCCCCAAATCGCGAGCAAATTGAACCTCCGGCCGTATGTTGCCAGCTAAGGTGACAAGATCTGCCTCATTGATCTGTTCAGAAATCAGGGCATGAGACGCCGCACGCGACTGCGCGTACCCCTGGGCGAGATAAACCACCAGTAAAGCCAGCGCGGTACTTGTGATCTTTTGCGACATGAAGTCTTCTCCTTGTGCAGAACTTAGGCCACGCTCTACGCACTCATCCGCACGAAGAGCCGAACCAGGGAGAAGTGGGCAATAAGTGTTCGGCGAATGCGGGGAATCTCGAAGGTCAACTGATCGTGGGAGAGTACCGCAGGCGAGGCGCAAAATCAAGAAAGTTATCCAAGCTGGGTAGGCTCAAACCTGAGTTGGCGGCAACTTGTCTACGCCTCGTGATAGTTGTATCTTCTGATCCCAGATTGGTAGCGAACGGAGGAGACATGAAACGCTGCTCGGCTGGCTTTCTACTCGCGATAACCGTACTTGAAAGTTTACTGATGCGCGCCGAGACCAACGAGGCCAAGATCAAACGTGCGCTGTCAGCAGCGCCACCGGCCGTTGCGAAAGCAGCTAAGGTTGTGGATATCGATGACCAAGGCAAGATGACGGTGCTGCGCGAAGGGACGAACGGTTTCACTTGCTTCCCCGGACATCCCGGCGTAGTGGGGGATGTTGCCATATGTGCGGATCAACCTACGATGCAGTGGATGAGCGATCTTATGGCGCGCAAACCTAAGCCGACGAACACCGAACCCGGCGTCGCCTACATGCTCGGCGGTGGAAGCGATTGGAGCGCGACCGATCCTTTCGCTACCTCCGGTACCCCCATCCAAGAGCCACCGCACTGGATGCTGATGTGGCCATTGGATCCCCAGACCAGTGGACTTCCCGCAACCCCTAAGCAGACGGGAACCTGGATTATGTATGCCGGAACCCCTTGGGCGCACCTGATGATCAACCAGCGTCCGTAAGGGAAGAAGGGCTTGATAGGCTACTCGACCGACCTCAGGAGCGACGGACTGCGGCAGCGATCGAAGCAATGTCAGGCCTGCGAATGGCGCCGAAACTCCCACGCCCTCCCGTAAGTTGTTGATCCACAACGATTCGATAGGCCCTTTTGGTCGAAGCGGCTAAGTTGCCCTCGACATTAATTAAGGATAGAAGGGCGACGGTCGCGGTCGCAACCGGTTGCTTCCTTTATTAGGTATTGAAATCAGAGAATAATGTGCTCAGGTTGGATTTCCCCGCCTTGTCCAACCAGAATACTCGCCCTTTCTATTACGTTTCGCAGTTCCCGAACGTTACCCGGCCAAGTGTGCGCTTGCAAAAGCGCCGAGGCCTCGGTGCTCATCACGACCTGGTGAGGGCAGAATTTCGCCAGAAAGCTCTCGGTCAGCAGGTGGAGGTCCTCCATGCGGTCCCGCAGGGGGCTCAGTTCGATAGGAAAGATGGAAAGTCGATAATAGAGATCTTCCCGAAAATTATGCTCTTGGACACGGCGGCGAAGGTTCGCGTTGGTCGCGGCAATAACGCGAGCATCTACGCGAAACGAATCGCTGCTGCCCAGCCTTTGGACTTCCCCTTGCTCCAGAAACCGCAACAGCTTGGATTGCAGTCCTAGGGGCAGATCTCCGATTTCGTCCAAAAACAGGGTTCCACCGTGAGCGGCATGAATGCGTCCGATTCTGGATTGCACCGCGCCGGTGAAAGCTCCCTTGACGAATCCGAACAATTCGGCCTCGAGGAGGGCTTCGGGAATTGCCGCGCAATTAATCACCACGAAGGGCTTCATGCGGCGTGTGCCCAGTTGATGAAGAGCCCGGGCTACGACATCCTTACCGGTGCCGCTTTCTCCCGTGATGAGCACGGTCGTGTCACGCTGGGCTACCAGACGGACCATCGAGCACATGCGCCGTACCGGAGGAGAGATTCCGAGAAATCCCGGCAAACCATCCTGAGAGAACTCTTCCTCCTCGCTAACACGGGCTGGGATGCCGGTTCCTGGCCGAAACAGCGATCCCCGCTCAATCTTCCGTACAATCTCAAAACAAATCGAATCGGGAGAGGGCGTCATGATCATGGGTTGTCCCGTGTGCGGGTTGATGGGGATCACCATGACGCCCGGGTACTGCTCGTGCACAATGGCCTTGAACTCGTCGACCTCAAGATCAGGAAGACCCGGATCCAGTAGTACCAGGGACGCTTCCCCGGCATCGATCTTCTCGAGTGCTTCGGCCCCACTGCCCGACTCGACCACAATCCAGTGGTCGGACTCCAGTCTTTCGAGCAGATCCCGGCGTAGATCCGGATTCGAACTGACCACCATGAGGCTCACGGGGCCAACAGCGGTCAGCCCGTCGGCAGGAACCCGAGGAGGCGCAGGTAGGCTAGACATGGGCGCACCTGGTTTCCGCTGAGTTGCCCACCGCCGGCGTGGCCGGCGTCCGTGACAACGAGATCAGCACTGAGAATGCGGATGGATCCAAAGTGACCGTACCGCCAGTGCTCGCCAGCAGGGCTTGAGCGAGCTCCAGGGGGGCGATCCTCCAAATCAGTTCCTCGCCCGAAGAGAAGCCATGCTTTTGGGCCAGCACACAGATTTCCACCTTCTCCGAGTCTGGGGTCAGCGATAATTCGAGTCGATCTCCACTCGCTAAGAAGGGGAAGGAACTCGCCAGAATCAGGGACAATGCGGTTGAGACTCGACTCTCGGAACCCCGAACGAGATCATCAAGCTCTTGAACGTGCGGCTCGGTATGGAGTACCATTTCCACGCCCGCGGCCTCGAAATCGCTGGCGAATTTTTCTAGAACGGTCCTCACTACGGACGATGCGGCAAAACCTGGCATGCTCGATGCGAGATGCGGCAGTCGTGCCAATTCGCGCACGCGGTCAAAGCAGGCCAAGACCCGGCGCGATTCCTCGATCGCCTGTCGGATCGACGCCTTGTACTCGTCCTCGGTGTGAGATCCGATCAGAGCGAGTTCGAGCCATCCCTGAAGCGCCGTAAGAGGTTGTGCCGCCTGATGCAGCCCGCGGGACAGTTCCGCGATGGTTTCCTGATCAAACGCCGTCGTTATCCAAACTGCCTGTGAGTCAATCGTCATCGGAATCCTCTAATTGTCACTTATGACATAGCCGATGCCGCGGGCGGTGCGTATCAACCGGCTCGAGAAACCGCTGTCCACTTTGTCCCGAACGTACTTGATGTAGACGTCGACCAAGTTCGTCTTGCCGTCGTAAGGAGTCTTCCAAACCTCTTCCATGATCATGGCGCGCGTCACCGTGCATCGAGCGTTGACCATGAGATATTCCAAGAGGGCAAACTCCTTGACGGTCAGGTCAATCTTCTTGCCGGCCCGTTCGACCCGGAATTCGGCGCGATTTAGGAGCAAATCACCCACCTGCAATACGGCGCCCGACGGTCTCCCGTTGCGGCGCAGAAGCGCGCGAGATCTGGCTGCCAGCTCCTGGAACGAAAACGGTTTGACCATGTAGTCGTCGGCGCCGCTGTCCAAGGCCATGATGCGGTCTTCGATTGCAGTTCGGGCGGTAAGCACCAGCACCGGCAGATTCGGTGCGATGGGCCGAAGCCGCCGCAGCAAGGACATGCCGTCGATTTTGGGAAGGTTCAGATCCAAAATCAAAAGTCCATACCGAGTCGTCGCGATCTCCTCGAGTGTTGCCTCCCCATCGTGGGCGAGGCGCACATCGTATTTGTGACTTTGCAGGCCACGACGCAAGAAATGCGCCAGTGGAACGTCATCGTCGGCGACCAGCACTTGTGCGGTCGGAGGTTGGCCCTGCCTTGTTTGTACTGAAGGGATTGCTTCTGGCATCTCCATATTCCCCTTGTTGTGCGACGTTTCTCAGGTCGCTCTCTGTCGAGGACCCTGTCGAATGCGCGGAATAGCTAAATCCGCCATCAGAGACGACTGATGGGTTGACCAGAGGAAGATGAGCCAAGATCACCTTCCCAGGACCTGAACGCTGCTGCAATTAGAGGACCTTAAGAGGGCATTAATTCAAGTCTATGAAATTGCACGTCGTCTAAGCCTGCCATGAGAACTCTCGCGGAACAGAGCCCTCTCCCGGCCGCCCTCGATTAGGACACAGTGTCCTAAATTCGAACGCGTCCACCACGTTTGATTGCTCGCGAAGCACTGTGCCGTATGGGAGTTCGCGTGGAGCAAACGCAGGCGTAGAGGAACGCGGCGGGCGATGTTCTGGTTTGTTCCTACGAAGGGGTATCGCAATATTTTGGTTCGAGTAGCGTGACGTCCGATACTCGATGCTGGCTTGGCGGCACTTCCGGCATACTTCTCTCGCTCGAGGCAGCCCTGTCCGTCAGCATCTTCCGAACGCCTGCAGCGATGCGTTCGTAGGCAGGTCGACGGTAATTCCATCGCGCATCGGGTTCGGGCGGATTCACCACCATGGTGGCATTGGCCTCGAACAGCAGAACTTCTCCCTTGGCGTTCAAACCAAAATCAATGCCTGCGTAATCCAGACCGAGGGCGGACTGAACGCGTGCGAGCGCGTCCATGGCGACCGGGCCGAGTGCGCTGCGCATGTCCTCGAGAAAAGCTTCGTCTTCTGCTCGGTGCGCCGGATTGTCCGCCATCTCGGCGGTAAAATAATGGATTTTCCAATGGCTCGAGATCGCACAGTGCAACGGATAGAGCTGGCCGTCGATCATCATCACACGGTACTTGCGCGTTTTCCCGTCAGGCCCGCGCGCATCGAGATACTGCATAACCACCAATTCCCCGCCCGGAAGCTTCGCCAGGGTTTCCGCCAGGGCTTCGAAGCTTTCTACGCGTAGAAAATTCAGCCCGGTGTGAAAGCCGGGCGTTCGCAGCAAGAGAGGAAACACCAGGCCGTGGCGAGCCAGCCTGAGTCGAGCATCCGGGTGGGTGAGTTCGGCACGCGAGAGGGTTAGCGTGATTGGCGTCACGACCCCCGGCAGGCCAGCCAGTCGTTGGGCGTTGTGGCTCCTGCCGGTAGCAAGCACGGCGGCCGGCGAATTGATGACCGGTGCCGTAGTTTGCGCCACCAGGGATTCGGCGGCCGTCAACGGTCCCGAGGACAACTCGGCATCGCCGATGGCGTTAATGACCAGTCGATGGGCGGGCAGGGGAGTCTTAAGATCGTAGAACTCGGGCAGTACGACGTAGGTTTGGAAGATCTTATCATCCAGAAATTTTTGCAGGCGTACGTTGCCTCCGGTTGCGGCCACGAGCAGCAGAACCGGCAATGGCGCACCTTCCCCGCGATAGGCCAACGGAATTATGCTGCGGCTGCGGAATGCCTCGCGGCGGTGCCATTCTGCCTTTTGCTCGTCGCCTAACTCTCGCACGAGATAAGACAACCCCTCATGTGCCCGCTGGCAGTCTGGTTTGATCCGCAAAGCGTGTTCAAAGTGCCCGCGAGCCACGCGCTTGAGTTCGACGGCCTGCTCACCCTCGTCATGCACCGTCAGCCGCTCGCACTCTTCCAGCAGAAAGTAGCCCAGGTTCACGCGGCTGGTGACATCGTCGGGATGCCGCGCGACCGCCTCCTTGTAGGCGATTCCTGCCGCTTTGCGATGCCCCGTGGCCATCAGCACACAGCCCAAATTGTTCAGCGCCGCCAAGTGACTTGGCTCGCGTTCAAGCACCTTGATATAGTCGTTTCTCGCGTCCACGAGCCGGCCAAGTTCGGAAAATAAAGCAGCCCGGCGCAGCCGAAGATCGACCGCACTCGGATTGGATGCCAGTTGGCTTTCGACCTCTCGCAACGTCCGTTCCCAGGCCGCTCGTGGTCCAGAGTCTGCGTTCGTGGCGTCGCCAACGGTAGGGCCTCTCGAGGCCTTGCCACCAAGCTCCAGGGTCATGTTCAACAGTCTGTCGATATCGTCCTTCCTGGTGCGGTGATTGACCAGCGCCACGCGGATCGCCAACTGGCCATCGATGCTCGTCGTCGAAGGCGCCACCATTCCCGACTCCTGCAGGTCGACCACGATCCTTCGATTCACCTCGTCGGAGTCGACTGCCCGGTACCGAAAACAAACGATGTTCAGTTCGACCGGCGCCAGGAGTTCCAGTTCCGGCAGTTGCCCGATTCGGCCCTCCAAATAGCGTGCCAACTCGCACATCTGCGAAATCGTCGATCCAATCGCAGCGGTACCATAGACTTTCAAAGTGAACCACGTCTTCAACGCTCGGAAACCACGCGACAGATCCGGACCGTAGTCGCAAGGCCAGGGCGATCCTGCCGCCAGCCCGCGGGTTTCGCGTTTCAAGTAGGCCGAGGACGCCCGAAAGGCGTTTTGTTGCAGAGTACCGTCGCGAACCAAGATGAAGCCGGCATCGTAGGGAACCTGGCCCCATTTATGGAAATCGAAGGCCAGAGAATCGGCGCGTTCGATGCCAATCAGCTTCGGAGCGAGTTCCGGAGCCAGCATGGACAAGGCTCCATACGCACCGTCCACGTGGAACCAGAGTTTCTGGCGCCGCGCGATATCTGCGATGCCCCGAAGGTCGTCGATCGCACCCGAGTCAACGGTTCCTGCGGTGCCGACCACCAGAAAGGGTTCGAGGCCCGCTTTACGATCTTGTTCGATCGCATTCTCGAGTGCCGCCAGGTCCATACGATGGCGACGGTCGGTAGGAACCAGGCGGAGCCCGTCACTGCCGAGACCGCAGAAATCCATTGCCTTGCCGACGCATAGGTGAACTGCGGCCGAGGCATACGCCGTCAGCCGCTTTGCCTTGGCGGCCACGCCGTGGCGGCGCACGTCGCAACCAAGTGCGGTATCCCGAGCAATCACAACGGCGATGAAGTTCGCCATGGAGGTACCCGCGACGAAGAGTCCGGTCGCACTCTCGGGAAAGCCGAAGATTGCTTGCATCCAGTGTGCAATTTGACGTTCGACCTCGATCGGAACTTGATCGCGCCCGCCCAGGTTGGCGTTTAATCCCGCGGCCAGCATCTCCGCCAGCATCCCGACCGGCGTGCCGCCTCCGTGGACCCAGCCCATGAACCCGGGATGAACGTTTCCAGCCGCAAACGGCAGGATGGAGTTCATGAACTCTTGATGGACTTCGGCAAGAGCCGAGGGTCCCATCGGAACAGCCTCTCGGAATCGCTGCCGCACTTCATCCGGTATAGGCTGCCAAACCGGACGCTCTCGTATGTTCTTTGTGTAAGAAAGGATGTCGTCGAGCATGCGGTGCGCCTGCGCTCGGAAGGCGTCCCAATCCTGCGGGTCCAGGGTCTCGATTTCCCGTGGGGGAACGACCGGCGCACCCTTTTCGGTTTCCCGCGGCTTAATTTGAGGCGTGACCTGGTATTCAGCGCGCATTTTGGCTTGGCTGCTTCCAGCCAAGCAATTTGCGGACCTAATTGGACGAATGCAACGTTCCTTGCGACAGACAATCCTGAAGGTGGGTGTCTCCGAGGCATCAGGATTGCTCTAGGATTCTTGGCCGATGCGAGTGATCGCCGAGACAGGGCCGTCTTGGGTCTAAAACGACAGCCAATCGTACCCTGTGCCCACGGGATGGTTAGAAATCCTAATGGCGTGCTTGCGTCGCGACTTCAGAGCCTCTTTCGATTAGAGACGGCTAAGGGCAAGGCGGCTCATCGCGCACCCCCGCGCGAGTGTCTTCCTGCCAATGGTGAATGCTTTGGCGGCAACCAACCGATTCCACTACCAGCTGATTTGTCCGGCATGTGGTTTGGTCCTTGACGACGACGGCTTTCTGCTGGCATGTCCTCGCCCGCACGCTCCCGCTTTGCTCACCACGCGCTATTCTTCCCGCATCCTGCAAGGTAACCGGCGGGCGCCGGGCCTGTACCGCTACCAGTGCTGGCTGCCCGGCAGGAATCGATTGGCTCATTCTGCGAGAACAGTCACTTACCAAAGCCGCCGGTTGAGTTCGACTCTTGGACTCCCGCATCTGTGGATTACATTCAGCGGGTATTGGCCAGAACGAGGCGCCACGCTCGAGACCGCAACCTTTAAAGAGCTGGAGGTTGGCGGCGTGCTATCGCGAATGCCCAGACACGGCTTTCGCGCTCTGGTGGTTGCTTCCGCGGGAAACACGGCGGCTGCGTTCGCCAACGCGTCGTCTGAGAATGACATTCCTTGCCTGATTGTCGTTCCCGCCTCCGGCATGGAGAAAATGCGGTTCGCCCATCGCCTCAAGCCCTGCATCAAGATCATCTCTCTGACGGGGGGCGCGGCGTACTCCGACGCCATCTCGCTTGCCGACCGCATTGCCCAACAGGATGGTTTCGTTGGCGAAGGGGGAGTAAAGAATGTTGGACGCCGCGATGGTATCGCAACCGCGGTCTTGAACGCCGTGGAAACCATGGGCAGGCTTCCGGACTACTACTTCCAAGCCATCGGCAGCGGTGCGGGGGCTATTGCGGCGCATGAGGCGGCAAAGAGGCTGGTGGAAGATTCTAGGTTCGGCCGGGCTCTTCCGCGCCTGATGCTCGGCCAAAACACGCCCTTCACACCCATTTACGACTCCTGGAAAACGGGGCGGCGGGACTTTATCGAAGCTGACCCTGACACCGCTAGAGCCCTAACCAAGAAGATCCTAGCCACGGTTCTTTCCAACCAACGGCCGCCCTATTCGACTGTCGGGGGAGTGTTCGACGTGCTGCGCGAAAGCCAGGGCGACATGTTTGCGGTCGACAACCAGGAGGTTTTGCAAGCGATGGAGCTTTTTGAGCGATGCGAGGGCATCGATATCGAACCCGCCGCCGGGGTTGCCCTAGCCGCCCTGATGCGAGCGGCAAATTCCGGCCAGATCGGCCCCGACGCGATTGTTCTCCTTCACATTACCGGCGGCGGAGTCGCCAAGAGAGCGTCCGAGAGAGCTCTATTCTCTACCCCACCGGACTTGGAACTCTCACTCGACGGGCTGGGCACGGATGGCGTGCTAGAAAAGGCCTGTGGTCTGTTTGCCGAGCAAAATACTCTGGTTGGCCCTCGCCCGCAAGCGGCCTCACTCACCGCAACCGCCGGGCAGGGGATGTTTAGGAACAAAGTTATTGTCCGATTTCATGTCGATCGGCCTTAGCTGCCGCTAGCCGAGGAAGCCGTCGAACTCGACTGCGGTGGTTGGGAGTGCCCGTCACTCTGTCCCCACTGCTCAAAATCTTGCTGCAATGTGGGGAATACCGGCTGGGCCTTCGAGAGGTTGCCCGATCCGAGTGCCTGGCCCAGCTGGCTGAGTAACTGGCTGAAGGAGCTGGATCCGCCGCCACCGTGATGATGGTGATGATGGCGGTGACCTTCGGTTGGCGCCGTTCGATTTTGGAAGTCCTGCTGAATGTTCGCGTAGGCCTGTTGCGCCGCCGTCAGAAAAGCTGCTGCTGAAGACACCGGAAACTGACATTCGCTATCTCTTCTCGCCAATCGAGGCGTGAGAGCTCTATCGGCATTCCGACGGGCGAAACTTTAGGCGCGGCAGCTTCCCAACCAGCTTCCGGCGGCGCGCATCTCAAATCGTCGTACAGGATGCCTGGCCCCGCTGCAGCAGCAGTCGCGGTCTCAGTCTTTCTTCTCGGAGTTTTGAGTTGGCGTTTGCGTGGCTTTGGCGCCCGTCGAGTCTGCGTTGGCGCTCACCTCGATGTACTGGATGATGACGGAGATGCGGCGGTTGGAGGGATTCAGTGGATCAGCAGGTATCCGCAGCCTTTGGTCGGCATAGCCCCTGACCTGCGCGACCTGGTCCTGACGCACACCGTTTTGTTGCATTAAGCGCCGGGCCGCGTTGGCCCGGTCTGAGGAAAGTTCCCAATTCCCATAATTTGTGGCTAGAGAATAAGGCTTCGCGTCGGTGTGTCCTTCGATGGAGAGCTTGTTGGGGAGTTTGCCCAGTTCTTGCGCGAGAAGAGTAAGCAATTCTTTGCCATCCTCGTTCGGTTTGGCACTGCCGACCTCGAAAAAGGTTCCAGACGCAGATTCGGTCAGTTCGATTCGTAAGCCCTCCGAGGTGATGGTCATCTCGATGTGGTCCTTCAATTTGTCGAAGTCGCTCAAGCGGCGGACGCTTTTCTGCAGTTGCTCCTTCAGCTCCGCCATGTTGTCTCGGGTGATGATGAAGTTTTCTCCTGCGCCGCGCTGGTCCGTGCCCACCATCTTGGAGGTTCCCGACGGATCTTTGAAATAGCCTCCGACAGCGTCCTGCACCTGCTTGCTGCTGTTCATCAGCCACAACACGATAAATAGCGCCATCATGGCGGTTACAAAATCCGCGTAGGCTACTTTCCAGGCGCCGCCATGGTGGCCTTCGTGGCTTACCTTCTTTTTGATGATGACGATCGGACGGGTAGTGTTGGCAGTATCCATTCGATGCCCCTCTTAGGACGCAGGTGCGCCGGCGGCAGCGGCGGCCGCTTTTGGCTTCGCTTCATTTCCGCCGCCGCGGCAGGTTTTCTCAACCTCCTGAAAGGACGGGCGCAGATGTCCGGGTATGGCGCGACGCCCGACTTCAACCGCCATGATGGGGGCAGTGCCCTTCAAGAAGGAAATCAGCAGGACTCGCAAGACTCCGAGATAGGCTCGTTCCTCGTCCGCAGCCTTCGACATGCTGGCGGCAATCGGCCCCACCAGACCATAGCAGAGCAGGATGCCAAGAAAGGTTCCGACCAACGCAGCCGCGACTCTCTTGCCAATCTCTTCGGGCGGTCCTCCCAAGGAGCCCATGGTGATGACAACTCCCAGAACGGCGGCCACAATGCCCAAGCCGGGCATTGATTCGGCCATAGTGCTGAGCGCACCGATCGGTTGAGTCGCGTCGTGGTGATGGACCTCCAAATCCAATTCCATGAGCTGGTCCAGATCAAACGGGTCCGATCCGGTCACGGCCATTCGCATGGTGTCACAGAGAAAGTGCAGCCCGTGGTGGTCGTTCAAGAACTTCGGGAACTTGGAAAAAATGGCGCTTTTCTTGGGTTCCTCGACATCCGCTTCCAAGGCCATCAGTCCTTCGTTGCGTGCTTTGGTGAGGAGGGTGTACATCATTTTCAATGAATCGAGATAGTACTGCTTGGTGATTTTCGAGCCTTTGACCACCCCGAGAATTCCCGCCGCAATCTTCTTGAGAACGTGCAATGGATTGGCAATCAGCACGGTTCCAGTAGCGGCCCCGGCAATGATGACCAGCTCCGCCGGCTGCATCAGGACCCTCAGATTGCCGTGTTCCATTCGATATCCGGCGACCACGGCGCCGAAGACAACTACGATTCCGATAATCGCAAACATAGCTGCTCAGTCTCCCGCACGATCCAGGCCCCAAACCAGGACCCTCACGGCTGTTCCTTCCTTCGGGTAGATCTTCATAATTCTTTTCGCGACTTCAGAGACGCCGACCGCCACGTTGGTTCACCGCGCTGCGGGGGCGCCTGAGGAATCCGCGGGAGCGCCCGCGGAATCCGCGCTTTGAGCTTTGCGGTTCGATCCGGCGACCACCACCAGGTCCACGCGACGGTTGCTCCTGCGGCCGTCTTCCGTATCGTTGCTGGCAATCGGCCGATACTGCGAATATCCTGCTGCACTGATCAAGCTTGGATCGAAGCCGTGTTTTTCAATCAACAGGGAAACCACCTCCGTTGCCCGAGCCGTGGACAATTCCCAGTTTGAGTTGAAGCGACGGGTATGAATCGGCTTGTTGTCGGTGTGTCCTTCCACCCGAATATGGAATCCCTTTTCGTTGAGCACACCCGCAATGCGAGCCAGCGTATTCTGTCCGTCCACGAGAAGCGTAGCGTCTCCGCTTTTGAAGAAACCCACCTCGCGCAGGCTGACGACCAGGCCTTCCGGCGTGACTCGCATCTCGATTTCGTGTTTCTGGATCTCCTCGCCCAGAGCTTCTTCTAACTGACGCTTGAGCAGGCTGACATCCGGGCTGAATCCGCCGCGACCCACCCCAGAGCCATGGGCCAGATCTACCACCGCGGACGGTTCCGGCGGTTTGGCAGCCGTTCCCTGATTCGCGGGAAGCAAAACTACGCTTCCGTTGCCACCGCCGGTGAAGGCTGCCAGTTGTTGGAAGCCTCCCTGAATGGCTGCCGAAACTCGAGCAATCTTCTTGTTATCGGTTTGGGCCGACGCGTAGAGAACCACGAAAAACGCAAACAGCAGAGTGATAAAGTCCGCGTACGATACGAGCCAACGCTCATGGTTGGCGTGGGAATGCGTTTTGCGCCTCCGGCTCATGCTCTGCGTCCGGAGAGAACTGGGTTTTCGGACACTCCCATTCGCCGCTGCGGCTGTCCTTGCTCCTGCTCGAGCAAGTACCCCATCAGTTTTGCTTCGAGCATGCGAGGATTCATGCCTTCAAGGATCGATATGACTCCATCGAGGGTCATCTCCCGCTGCACTTGCTCGGCCCGGCTCTTGATTTTGAGCTTTCCCGAGGAAGGCAGAAACAGCAGGTTCGCCGATCCCACGCCGTAGATGGTGGCCACGAATGCTACCGCGATGCCCCGCCCGACCTCATCAATGTTCCCGAGGTGTTCCATAACCTGAATCAAACCCAAGACAGCGCCGATAATGCCGATCGTCGGGGCGAAGCCTCCGGCAGATTCGAACACTTGCGCAATCTTCTCTGATCGTTCGGCATGGTTGTCTAACTCTGGCTCTACAATCCTGCGCAGTTCTCCGGGCTCGGTACCGTCCACGGCCAACATCAAAGTCTTCTTTAGGAAGGGATCCCGAATTTTGTCCAGGTCGGAGTCGAGCGAAATGATTCCGCTAACACGAGCCCGCTGCGCGTATTTCACCAGTTCCCTGACCAGCGCCGTGGGATCCTCAGCCCGGTCCAAAAACACATGCGCCAGCTTTTTGAAGGCCTGTACAACGATCGGCAGCGGGAACTGCACCAGCACGGCGCCGAGGGTTCCACCAAAGACGATCATGGCAGCCGTAGGCTGAAGGATTTGGGCGATTTTGCCTCCTTCCATCAGCAAGCCGGCAACAATGCCACCGACGGCGCAGAAAATCCCGACAATGGTGCTCTTATCCATGATGTATGCTCCCGCGAGGAGGATCGCTCGGGTTGTCGAGCTCCGTCCGCGCCATAGCTGCGGCAGCATGGTTGGGATCGCTCGCTACCGAGAGCAGTCCCGACAGCACTGCGCGCCGGAACTGAATAATGCGCGCTACGACTTGCTCGGCACTCTCTCGCACGATGATCTTCTCGCCGCTGGTCAAAGTGAGGACGGTGTCCGGCGCATTCTCGATGAACTTGATGAGGTCGGAGTTGACCGCAAAGTCTTGGCTATTGAGTCGGGTGAGATGAATCACAAAATACTCTTCTCTGGTAAAGTTTTTACCCACACTTGAGAGCACCGAGCGCCCAGCCCATCAAAGCGCCGTTGCCGGACCAGGCGCGACATTCCCGCCGATGGAGGAAACATCGAGCGAGGCGACAAGCGGATCGGCGGCGTGATTCTCCCGCTTCAGAAAAGCCCCGACCTGCTCTCTTTCTGCCTCCGTCAACCATCGTTTACGCAACGCTACTCGCATCTGCTCGATGGCTCGGGGGCAACGGGCCAAGTCCTCGCCTTTCACCTGCTGTTTCGTCAAGGCCTGCCCGATCGGGCTCAGGCGCAGATCGAAGTGGGCAATGTCAAAACGTGCTTCCCTCCAGCCCATCTGCCAAAACCAATCCGTGTAGTAAAGCCAACTGCGTTCGTTAAATGCGCGCACATGGGCAGGATCCTCCCAGGCTCCCCAGGAGAGATCGTAGGGAACGCTGATCCGAAACAAGCCGCCAACCCGGAGTAAGTTCAGACACGAAGTCATGGTGGTCGGGAGGTCGCGGATCTGCTGGAGCACGTTAAGGGCTATGATCTCGTCGAAAGAATTGTTCTCAAGAACCACGTTTCCGAAGCGCGACGTCGCCAACGGTTGGCCAGTGGGCAGCGGGAGATTGAAATCGAGTACCGCATCCGGCTCCCAGGAAGGCACAACGTCGACGTTGAAGTAATCTTCACGCCAGTCCCTGCCACTCCCTAAGTTCAGCTTTCGTGGCATGGCTTCTGGCATGAGCCAGCCGGCAGATTGCAGTGCATTGCTCAAGATGTCGAACTCCTTTCGCGGATAAGTTATCGAGACCCTGGCTGTAACTTCCCGAACGAGCATCCGCCTGCGAAGAAGGACCGAATTCAGCTATGCAATCGGGCTGCCTCATTTGCCTCTAATGGCGGGGCCGGTGGCGGCGGCACCCGGCGGGGCCTGAGAATCTACTGCCTTGCTAACAAGTGACTTCGGCACCTGGGCTGGGGATCAAGGTGCGAAGGGCGTGGTATGGCAAGTGCTGTCGTTACCCAGGCTGGGTGCAACCCAAGCCCATATTCCAATGCAGCGTTAATGGATTCCTCCGAACACCCGATGGCGACGCTCGGTCTGTCGATGATCGCAAAGAATGAGGCTCACACCCTACGAGCCTGTCTCACGAGCGTGCGCGAGGTCGTGAGCCAGATCGTGATTGCCGATACGGGCTCGACCGACCGTACGGTTGAGATTGCGCGTGAATTTGGGGCGACCGTGCTTTCCTTGCCCTGGGAGAATCACTTCGCCAAGGCTCGCAACGCGGCTCTCGCGCCCATGACCACCGATTGGGTTCTGGTGCTCGACGCGGACGAAGAATTGGATGCCGCCGCCAAAGGCGCTCTGCCTCGACTGCTGGCAGAGCCGGATAGCGACGCTTATGTGGTCGCCATCCGGGACTACATGCCGGAGAAGACGTCGTATTACTTAGAGCACCCGGGCAAGCCACTTTCCGATGCCCCGGAGCGTGCCCGAACCGCCGCTTGCTATCACGACCAGCCGAACATTCGGCTTTTTCGACGCAATCCCAAGGTGTATTTCTTCGGACGTGTGCATGAACTGGTCGAATATCGCATCAGCCTGTTGGGTTTGAAAATTGTTCCCTCCGATATTCTGATTCATCACTTTGGGTTTCTTCGCGGCCCTGAGGTTCGGGGTCGGAAAGCCGTGTATTACCGAGATTTGGGGTGGCTTAAGGTGAAAGAGGAACCCGACAATCCCTTTGCCTGGTTCGAACTCGGCCTAGTGGAATACCGGACTTTCCAAAACCGCGACGTTGCCTTGTCCTGTTTTCAGCAAACGGTGAAATTACACCCTCCGTTTACCCGCGCCTGGCTATTCATGGCGATGATTTCGATCGACTTGGGCCGCCCATTCGACGCTCTCTTGGCTCTCGAGCAGGCTGAAACCACGGAAGAGGCCGCCGGATTCCGCGAGCGCCTGAAGGGAGATGCCTATTACAACCTGGGACAGATCGCGCAGGCTCGCGGCGCTTACCAGAATGCTCTGAAGCTCGGGGAAGATAGAGCCCTGGTCCAAAGCCGCTTGGGGCTCACCGAGGTGCGATTGGGGGACTTCGAGGTGGGGTTCGCCCGGCTGCGGCAAGCCATAGAGGAGGCCCCCCACCAGGCGGAACTTCACGACCGGCTGGTGAAGGCCTTGTTGGTGGCCGAGGATCTGTCCGGAGCTGCGGAAGCGGCGGAAAGGTTGGCCGGATATTTTCGCCACCCGAAGACATTTCTCCGCGCCGCCAGCATTCGCGCGCAGCTCAAGCAATGGGAAAGATCGGAGAAGCTGCTCGAACAGGCGCTCGCACTTTTCCCCGACTCCTCCGCGTTGCGGGATGCCCGAGCCGAGGTAGAACGATATAGAGTCGCGGCCGGCGAACAGCCGCAGGGTAAGCCCAATCAGGCCACAGGCTGAGGTTTCACTATGCCAAGCGTCGGTCTCTCCATGATCGTGAAAAACGGGGCGGATGCCCTTCGCCCCTGTCTTGAGAGTGTGCGCGGGGTTGTCGAGCAGATCGTCATCGCCGACACCGGCTCGACGGACAACACTTGCGAGATCGCCCGCGCGTTTAATGCCACCATCATTTCGGTGCCCTGGGAAAACGATTTCGCCAAGGCCCGCAACGCGGCGCTCGAACTGGTCCGAACCGATTGGGTTCTGGTCCTCGATGCCGATGAGGAATTGGACCGCGAGGGCGGGAGAAACATACCCCAGCTGCTGCAAGCGGCGGACGTAGGTGGATATGTGACTCGGATTCGCAACTACGTAGGCGCTCGGTTCAGTCGAGGCTGGGACCGTACTTCCGTTCCCAATGATGGACGGCACCCCAGGGCCAAGGATGCCCCCGCCTATTTCATTCATGAGAACTGTCGCTTCTTCCGCCGGCATCCAAAAATCTACTTCACGGGCCGCGTGCACGAACTGGTCGAAAATCAGGTTGTGGTATTGGGATTGAAGCTCGAGTCGGCCAACTTCTTTATCCACCACTTTGGGCAGCTTGCCGAGGCGCAAGTCAAAGATAGTAAAGCGGTGTTCTATCGGGAATTGCTTCGCTTGAGAGTCCAGGAGCACCCTGACGATCCCCTCGGTTGGGTGCTGCTTGGCCTACAAGAGTACGAATACCACAACAATGCCCTGGAGGGTTTACGCTGCTTCGCGCGCTGCCTGGCCTTGGAGCCCCGCGTGGCGGAGGCCTGGCTGTTCACGGGAATGATCTTTATCGATCTGGGGAAATACGAGGAAGCATTAAGGGCGTTGGAACAGGATCGACGCGCGGGTAAGGTCACGGCTTTTCGCGAACAACTGAAAGGAGATGCTCTGCACAGCTTGGGCCGCTGGCAAGAGGCACGACTGGCATATCGCCGCGCACTCAAGTGGACCGGGGCGGATGACCCCCTGCTCGAAAGCAAGCTGGGCTATACGGAAGTCAAGGCGGGTCAAAACAACGCCGGGCTGGCCAGGTTACGGCGCGCGGCCAGGGCGGTCCCGGGAATGTTCGCCATCCATGACCGGCTGATGAAAGCCTGCATCATTGCCGATCGATTAGAGGAAGCCGCGGAGGTAGCGGAGGGTCTAGCCCAGGCGTTACCCAATCCCAAGTCTTATTTGCGTGCCGCGAGCATACGTGCAAAGTTGCAGCAATGGGACGAGAGCACTGCGATTCTATCTCGGGGACTTCTCCTGTTCCCGCAAACCCGGGAGTTGCAGGATGCTCATGATGAAGCAGAAACCATGCGGCGAAGAAAAAATGGTGAAGTGGCGGGCGGAGCGCAGGCCAACCAACAGCATGAGAACCGGGTCAGTGGCGGTATTGGGTGCTTCCCAGAATAGACCGATGTTTCCGGGTCCGAGAGGTTACTTCGGTTATGGGGAAAGCTGATCGAACGATACACAAGTGCCGATAGGTAATCCCGTGTGACAACCTCTTGCTCGATGGGGAGCCTCTGGCACCGCAAAGCCGGGAACCTCGATGCAGGCGGAACTTGAATACAAGGAGGACTTTTCGATGGGATCACTGAGTGTTTTGTATAACATCCCGGCACTGGAAGCGCAGGACCAGTTGGGTTTGACCCAGACCGCCCTGAACTCGACTCTAACGGCTCTCTCTTCCGGCCAGAGAATCAATACCGGAGCGGACGATCCGGCCGGGCTGGCCATTGCCAATGGATTGGAAGCGAATATCACGGCGCTCACGCAGTCGGTGCAGAATGCCACCGATGGCCAGGGTGAACTGCAGGTCGCCGACGGCGCCTTATCTCAGATCACGGCTCTTCTAAACAACGCCATCAGTTTGGCCACGGAGGCCGCCAACGGCACAGTCAGCGACACACAAAGGACCGCACTGGACAGCGAATTCACTTCCATCAAAACCGAAATCGACAGCATCGGTGGAAACACCACGTACAACGGCCAGGCGATTTTCGGTGGCGCCACGACCACCATCTACATGAGCGACTCCTCCTCCGCCGGCATCAACTTGGTGACCGTCAGCTTCCAGACCGTAAGCTCCTCCAATCTGGGAACTGCGAGCATCTCCGGCGATGACCTGACCTCGGCGTCGAACGCTCAGGCAGCGCTGCTGGATATCAACAGCGCCATCCAACAGGTCGCCGCTCTTCGAGGTAGTCTTGGAGCTCAGTCCATTCAGCTTTCCTCGGCGATCAACGTCATGAACGTTCAGATTACAAACCTGACGAATGCCGAAAATGCCATCATGGCGGCAAACATGGGTACAGAAACGTCCAACTTGTCCAAGGAAAGCATTCTGCAGGAGACTGGCATCGCGGCATTGCAGCAATCCAATCAGCTGCAACAGACGGTGTTGAAATTGTTTCAATAAGTCACTCGGAGGTGGTCAGACCAACCAGTCTGACCACCAAACGGATGACAAGAAGGCCGGCTCGGCGGGCAGCGTAGGTGAAACAAAGTCCAGCCCGTCACAGTCGGGCATTTTCGAACAGACGGATAGCGCGGCATCAGCAAAACCGGATAAGCCGCACCAGAGTTGAAGTTGTTGTAATGCACCACGAGGTGGTCGAATCAACCAGTTCCGCCACCTCGCTTCTTTTTGCAAACTGGTGGTAGAGACGAGTAATCAGCCTCATGAGTACGAATCCCCTCAATCTAAGTTCCCTGTTATCGGCGTTCGGTTCATCCCAGCCCATTAACGTTCCCGAGGCGGTGAGCCAAGCGCTGGCGGCCATCGCGGCTCCCGAGGTCCAGTGGCAGAATGAACAGCAGACGTTACAGACCGAAACCACTGCCCTCAATTCGATGGAGAACGACGTCACCGCGCTCGAAAGTACGATGACGGCCATGGGTGATCCAGCGGGCGCATTGGCGTCGATGACAACATCCTCTTCGGATTCGAGTCTGGTCACGGCGACGGCCGCGAACGGTGCCGCCTCGGCGAATCACGTGGTCGTGGTCAATAATCTGGCTACCACATCGTCCTGGTATTCGAACTCGGTGGCCAGCGGCACAACTGCCCTCCAAGCCGGTACCTTTACGATTCAGGTAGGAACCGGTACTGCGACGCAAATTACGGTGGGCACGGGCACAAATACCTTAGACGATCTGGCGAACACCATCAATGGAATGAACCTTGGGGTCACGGCCAACGTGGTAACCGACGCCAGCGGAGCGCGTCTCTCGATTGTCAGCAACAACTCGGGCGCCGCCAGTAACATCACCATCAGTGCCGACACTACCATCGGTTTCACCCGGGCGGCTACAGGCGTGGATGCATCCCTAACCGTTGACGGAATTCCCATCAACAGTGCATCAAATAGCGTGACCGGGGCAGTCAACGGAGTAACCCTCAACTTAGTGGGCGCTTCCCCGGGAACTCAGGTCGATGTCGTAATATCGCCCGATGTCAATAGTGCCTCGACCGCAATCAGCAATTTTGTTAGCGCCTTCAACAAGGTAATCGGCGATGTAAACACGCAATTTACGGTGACAAATAATACGGAAGGCCCAGTTGCTAGCGATCCCAACGTGAGGCTTGTGCAGAGCGACCTGTTGTCCGCCGGAGGTTACTCGACCGAGAGCAACGCCGTGGCCACCCTTGCCGATCTGGGGATCTCGATGAACAAGGATGGCACTTTGACTCTGGATAGCGCCACGCTGAACAGTGCCATTCAGAACAATTTCGGCGCCGTCCAAAGCTTCCTGCAGGGCACATCGTCAAACGGCTTTGTAAACTTCTTGAACAACCAGTTGACGTCTCTTACCGACCCTGCCAGCGGTGCTTTCACGGTAGACCTGCAAAGCATCAACAGCGAGAACAGCGACTTGCAGAATCAGATCAACAATTTCCAGCCTTATCTCCAACAGCAGCAGACCCTTCTCACCAACGAATTCAACCAGGCCGATATCGCCCTCGAACAATTGCCGACCGAAGAGGCGCAAATCAACGCGGAACTCGGCTATCCGCCCAGTTCTGGCACCACAATTCTATGAACTCAAAACAGACGGAGCTGAGCTATCGTAGGGCTGCCGTCGCGAATGCTAGTTCGGTCGGCCTGGTCATTACCATGTATGACTTGCTGGTACAGGATTTGACGCAGGCGGTGAATGCTCTCGAAAAGGGAGACATCGAAGCCCGTTCGGCGGCGATTAAGCACGCGTTTCTCGTGCTGCAACAGTTGCAAGGATCGCTGAACTGGGAAAAGGGCGGAGAGGCTGCGAAGAATCTTTCTCGGTTCTACTCGTTCCTGCGCGGGAGAATTTGGGAGGCCCACGTCAAGAAGGACCCCCATGCCTTGAGCGAACCGATCAACTTGCTGCTCGATGTACGCCAGGCGTGGGCGCAGGTCGATCCTGCAAATTCCCAAGCGGCAGCCACCCGTCCAGCCGATCGGCCGGCGACTCCCGCCGACGATGAAAAGACCGCCGGTGGCTGGACTGCTTGATCTATGTCACTCCTTCCTGGTAGGAGAACTGACCTCACCCGGTTGCTTGTTGTCAGGATCGCTTTCCGCTTTGAACTCCAAGCTGTGTTGCACTTCGACTAGCGGATAACAAAAGACCCAGGAAACTAGCAGCGTTCGTCCAACCAGTTGCGGTCCCCTGGTACCTACTGCAGATACTGCAATAGGTTTTGAGGGATTACCTTGGCCAGAGCGGCCAGGGTGGCACTCTGCGCCGTTTCGGCCTGGGACAAGTTGTTGGCAGCCGTCGCCAAATTGACGCCATCGATGGTGTTCGCTGCCGTCTTCAGGTTCACTTGCTCGGTCTGCAAGTAGGATTGGTTGGAAGTGAGTTGCTCGAGAGCGTTTCCATAGAAGACGCGCTGCTGCGAGAGATAGTTCAAGGCGCTGCCCAGTTGCGTCGTGGCCGTACCGACGGCCGTTGTGTTCCCGGTTTGGAGGGCAGTGACCAACTGCTGTAAGGCTCCCATCACATCTCCACCAGCCCCCTGAAACAACTGGCTGCCCGGTAGATTGGCCTGAATGCTGTTGCCTTCGGCGATCTGGACGGTGTTGGTATTCGTGTTTCCGTTGTAAGTGACGCCGTCCGGAGCCGCAGGATTGAGAACGAAGGCGGGAGTGTTCGTGGCCGTACCGGCAAAGACATAGTTCCCTTGGTAGGTGGCATTGGCCCAGCCGAAAACCTGCGATTGGATACCTTGAACCTGCTGCGCCAGTGCCTGGAGGTCCGCTGCTGAGTTCGTGCCGTTTGCCCCTTCGGTTCCGACCGAGATGGCCTGATTCAACGCACTCACCACCGAGCTGAGAGTCGAATCGGCGGTCTGGAGGAGTCCCTCGACGCTGCTCGTATTTTGGAGGAACTGATCCGTTTGCCCCTGCTCAGCCTGATTCTGGACAAGCTCAGATGCACCCGCGGGATTATCCGAGGGCATATTGATCAGTTGGCCGCTGGCCAGCTGATCGAGTGCAGTATCGGCCTGGCTTTCGGTTGTGTAAAGATCGTTGAGAATGTCGGGAGTGAAATTTGGATTTACGCGCATATGTTTTTACGAAGTAGTGGCCGAACCCGACCCCATGTTGAGCACGGTCTGCGTCAACTGAGCTACGGTTGACACCACACGGGCTGCTGCCGAAAAAGCGTTCTGGTAATTCAAAAGATTGGTGGTTTCTTCGTTGATCGAAACGCCAGAAATGGCGCCCAACTGATCGCTGAGTTGATTGATGCTGGTCGTGCTGGCCGTGACCTCCGCTTGCGCCTGCTTCGCCAAGATACCGCTTTGGGAGACGATGGCTGCGTAGCTGTTGGTTGGCGTGTCCCCGGAAGGCAGGGGCTGAGTCGAGACCGCCATTAGGTTCGCGACATTGCCGTTGCTACCCTGGGAGCCATCCGAGCTGGCTGCGATGGCGTTGGCATTGGTCGTCGCCAAGCTGAAGCTGGCAGCTGCCCCGGGCCCAGCTGTCACAGAGAACAAAGCCTGCCCGGGATTTCCATTCAAGTCAAAGCCCGCTGCCTGCGCCGTATTGAAACTGGTGGCAAACTGACCGGCTAAGGTATCGAGTTGATTGAGCAAGCCGGGTAGATCCTGGTCCCGCACCTGGATGGTGCCGCCCAAAATTCCGCCTTGGATGGTGCTGGTGATGTCCTGGCCGTTGGAGAAGACATCCTGCATGCCGGAGGCGCCGGTCTGAACCTGCAGGGCATAGCTCTGATTGCCCACCACCAGTGCGGTTCCATTTCCCGTAGTCAGCGTCAAGCCTTCTTGGGTTTGGGTCTCCGACACGCTGGTTAACTGCGAAAGCTGGTTGATCAGCTGGTTTTCCTGGTCCTCAAGA
The DNA here is from genome assembly GCA_035501575.1 of Terriglobales bacterium. Taxonomy (GTDB): domain Bacteria; phylum Acidobacteriota; class Terriglobia; order Terriglobales; family Acidobacteriaceae; genus JAFAGX01. The sequence continues at coordinate 48,121 of DATJVZ010000159.1, forward strand.
CCGCCTGGATCCTTGCCCAGCTGCTGCATTGCTCCGACCTGTGCATTGATGTGAGCAATCTGCTGGGTCAGGGTATTGATCTGGTCGACGGTTTGCGAAACCGACTGATTCAAGGTCAACTGATTCGTGGTTATGCTTTGCGAGGTCTGATTGAAGGAAATCGCCAGATTCTGCGCCGCCGTGATGACCGCGGACCGGAGGGCGGCGTTGCTGGGGTCCGTGGAGAGTTGACTGACACTGTTAAAGAAAGCGGATATATCCGCGCCAATCCCTTGGCTCGGAGTGGAAAACAAAGCTTCGACTTGCTGCAAAGCGTTGAGCTCTGTCTGTGCCCCACTTTGCTGTGCGGTCTGTTCCGCGATCTGGAGAGTGAGTACCTGATCGCGAATACTCTGGATCTGCTCTAGGTTGACCCCAGTCCCGTAGGTGAGGTTTGCCGTCTCTACCGGGGTGTTTTCCGAAAGATCGACGACTTCCCGGCTATAGCCGGGAGTATTGGCATTGGCGATATTGTTGGCGCTGACGTCGATTGCTCCCTGGTCAACGTCCAGAGCCTGGCTCGCGATGAACAGCGAGGATAGTAAGGAACCACCCATCGTATTATGCCTCGCAGGACCAACTGTGACGTTCTGCTAAAGAAACATCGCTCCCGTAACCTTGACCGTAAAGGGCCAGGAGCAAGTCGGCGCATCGCTTAGCCCGCTTAACCACGCCCGCATACACCCGATTCAACTGCGCCAAGCTCGCGTGGGCCTCTTCGACTGCGGGCTTCTGGCTCCCTGGCGAGCCATTGCTCGCTAGCAGTGCATGGCAGATTGTTTCCTGGTTTCGGATGGCAGCTTCCAGCTGCTTCAGCTGGTTTCGCTCGATTGCCGATATAGCGGCGGCAATCTCCTGAGACAAGGCGTGGACCAGGTCTAGGTGGTCGAGTTCCGATTTTTGGTGGATGGCATCAGGATTCGCCATCGTCGAGCTCCTAAGAATCTAACATCGCGCCGGCAATCTGCCCCGGATCCAACCGATACTCTCCACTGAGGACCATTGGCCGCAAGCTGTCGACCTGGTCTTGACGAATCTCAGGCGTTGCTAAAGCCTGTGTCGTAAGACTGGTTATCGTCAGTCTGTCCTGCGGTTCACTGTCGCTCCCTTCGACGGACGCCTTACGCGCCTTGCTGGCGGCCGCGGAAGAAACCCCTGCCCTCGTAGTTGAGACAACCTGCAGATCCGGTATGTTTGGTCCGATTCTCATAAGAGCCCCACGATTGCTGTTTCCAGTTAAATCGGCAGTTTCCGGTCGAAACTTTAGCTCTCCGGCTGACTCTAACTACTTGTGGTTCTGTAACTTGCCTTGGCTTGTCGAAATCGGGGAGCGGTTTCGCCCGATGTCCTGTCCGGGCTGCGGCTCG
>DATJVZ010000160.1:0-3825 GCA_035501575.1 Terriglobales bacterium
ATTTGTGGGAAAGGATACGGGCCGACGTAGGAGAGCAAGCCCGCGAAGAACTTGCCAAATGGCGTAAGACCGTGCCGCTTGGCCATTTTCGGTCGATCCGGAACAAGTTCGACGGCGCCGGTATCGCGATCCACGCCCTTAGGGCTAACGCAAGAATAACTGCTCAGTAGTATTCGTTATGGCTACATCACCGGCGGCTGCCAGCACCGGCTCAGTCTTGCTGTGGTGATGGATTCCCCAATATCCACTGGTAGACGGGATCGTCCTGGCCTCGCTCCGGCTCGCCCGTCGTTATGTTATAGTTCAGATTATATGCTTCTTTCAATCGGAACTATAACATTATGAGACCGGCCGCCTTCTCCTCCGATTCGTTGCGAAGACTGCTCCTCCATGACAAAATCGCAACCCTTCCCGACCTGAAACTTGCTCTCGGCACGGATGTCGACCTCACCGTTTTCCGCAAACTCAAGGAGCTCGACTACCTGACCAGCTACTCGCATCGCGGCCGTTTCTACACCCTTCGTGCGATCGTCCGTTTCGGCGCCGATGGTCTGTGGTCCTGCGATCCGGCCTGGTTCTCCCGCTACGGAACCCTGCTGGCTACAGCTGAAGCTTTCATTCGCAGCTCGGCCGCTGGTTATTTCGCGGAAGAACTGTCCGCGACCCTGCATGTAGGAACGCAGGATGTCTTGCGCCAACTGGTCCAGCAGAACAGGATCGCACGCGAGTTGATCTCCGGCTTGTTCCTCTACACGGCCATCGATCCCGCCACCCGCCAACGACAACGCCTGACCCGTCGCAGCAGCCGGTCCATTCCCACGGTGGTGGATGCCTCGCGTCTGGAAGTGCCTCCCGATGAAATGAGAGCCGCCATCATCTTGTTTTACAGCCTGCTGGACGAACAGCAGCGACGCTTGTACGCTGGTCTGGAATCCATGAAACTCGGCCACGGCGGCGATAGCGTGTTGGCCGAATTTCTCGGCCTCGATCCACACACCATCGCTCGGGGCCGCCGCCAGTTGCTGGATCGGGATGTCGAGGTCGGCCGAACCCGCCAATCCGGCGCCGGACGCAAAGCGGTGGAAAAAAAACGCCCGAAGTAATCGAGGCCATCGAAATCCTACTGGAACACGACACCGCCGGCGATCCCATCACCGGCATTCGCTGGACCCACAAGACGCCTGCCGGAATCGCTGAACTGCTGCGGCAACTCGATATCGAGATTTCGGCCACTACGGTAGCGCGACTGCTTCGCAACATGGATTTCTCCCTCCGCGTGAATCGCAAGGCCATTGCCACCGACTCGAGCCCGGACCGCGACCAACAGTTCCGTTACATCTCCTCGTTGCGTACCCGCTTTGAACGTCAGGGGCTTCCCATGATCAGTGTCGATACCAAGAAGCGAGAACTGGTCGGCAACTTCAAGAACAACGGGGTGAAGTGGGATCGCACGCCGGTGCGCGTCAATGATCACGATTTCCGTTCCGACGCCGTCGGCGTCGCCATCCCTTACGGTATCTATGACCTGCTCGCCAACCGAGGTTCGGTCTTCGTAGGCGTCTCCCATGACACGGCGGCCTTTGCCGCCCACTCCATCGCCGGCTGGTGGAAGCGCGACGGCGCTGACCGCTACCGCCGCAGCCGCCAGTTGCTCATCCTCGCCGATACTGGCGGCAGCAACAGTTGCCGCACCGGCGCGTGGAAAACCGAACTGCAAACCCAGCTCTGCAACACCTTCGGGCTCACCGTGACAGTTGCGCACTACCCCACCGGCGCTTCCAAATGGAATCCCATCGAGCACCGCCTGTTCTCCGAAATCTCTAAGAACTGGGCCGCTGAGCCTCTCGACAGTTACCCCAAAGTCCTCAACTTCATCCGCAATACTTGCACCCGAACCGGGCTTGCGGTCTCGGCTTACCTCGACCGCAGAGACTATCCAACTGGCAACTCACCGGATCCCGACGAAGTCCGCCGCCTTTGCATCAAACGGCATTCGACTCTGCCCGCTTGGAACTATACGATTGCTCCGATGTGAATTTATTGTTGCGTCAGCCCTAAGAATCCGCCAGGAACCGCTGAACGCTCGAACCGTCGCCGAAACGGTGGATGCTCGGTCTGCCAAGTGGCACTATGCCAATGAACGGGATCCCTGTGCCTTCAATCGCCTGGATGTGCCAGTCCATTCGGCACATCCATCAACTTCACGGCGGAAGGATGTGCCATCAGCAGTAAGTTTCGTCGTCTTGGGAAATCACGCGGGAGTGGCAAGCTGGGATCATATGGAATCACCCGCGCGCCAACCGGAGATCGCCCTGCGCGGTCTCTTCCCAAAGCTGGCCGAAATCGACCTGCCGAAGGCAGAAGCCAACCTCGACGAGTATCTTGCATTGGCATTACGGATTTGGATCAGGCTCCAGGCTGATCCGGAGGCGTTGGCGACCTTCGAGGTTTTGACAGGAACCCAATCCCATCCTACGATTGAATCCAAAAGGTCCAATCCAAAACCGCCCCCAACAACATGAAGTACTTCGGCTACATTCGGGTTTCCACGGCCAAACAGGGCGAGCAGGGCGTTTCTCTCCACGAACAGCGGGACGCGATCGCGAGGTATGCCCAACAGCACGCGCTCGAAATTGCCGACTGGTTCGAAGAACGCGAGACCGCGGCAAAGCGAGGCCGGCCGGTATTCAATCACATGCTCCGCCTCCTGAAACAGGGCACGGCGGACGGCGTCATCATCCACAAGATCGACCGCAGCGCCCGCAACCTCAAAGATTGGGCGGATCTAGGCGAAATGATCGACAGCGGCATCCAGGTCCACTTTGTTAATGAAAGCCTCGACCTGCATTCGCGGGGCGGCCGGCTCTCCGCCGACATTCAGGCCGTTGTCGCCGCCGACTATATCCGCAACCTCCGCGAGGAAACCCGCAAAGGGTTTTACGGCCGCATCAAGCAAGGGGTCTATCCCTTGCCGGCACCGCTCGGGTATCTCGACATGGGCAAGGGCAAAGCCAAAGATCCGGACCCAATCCGGGCGCCGCTCATCAAGAAGGCCTTTGCGCTTTACGCGACGGCCCAGTACAACCTGGAGCGGTTGCGGCACGAACTAGCCGCCTTGGGACTCAGGAACCGGCGGGGCACGCCTTTATCGATCAACGGACTCTCCGTCATCCTGAACAACCCCTTCTACATCGGCCTGATCCGGCTGAAGCGGACCGGCGAGATGTTCCCAGGAATGCACGCGCCGCTGGTCACGAAAGCGCTCTTTGATCGCGTACAGCAGGTCCTTGACGGCAAGGTCAGCACGCGCACACAGCGACACGACTTTCTCTTTCGCCGCCTGTTGCAATGCCGTCACTGCGCCTACTCGCTCATTGGCGAGCGCCAGAAAGGGCATATCTACTACCGCTGCCACACGAAGAACTGCCCGACCTCCGCGATCCGTCAGGAACCCGTGGAGCTGCGGATCGCGGAGTCATTCCGGCCGTTGCAGTTTGACGCACGAGAACGCGCCTACCTTGAGCAGAGGATCGCAAAGTTCACCGCAGAGTGGTCTCTTGACCGCCAGGACCAAACAGCGGCACTCAGTATGCGCCTGGGACAGCTGCAGGACCGCCTGGCTCGCCTCACGGACGCCTATATCGACCGTGTGATCGAGAAAGATATATTTGAAGCGCGAAAGACGGCGCTTCTCATGGAGCGGAAGCAGGTGGAGGAACAATTGGCTACCCCAGCCGAGCCCATCCCTGCTCGGCTATCAAGATTCCTCGAACTCGCAGGAGACGCGAATTTGCTGTACAAATCGGGTCTGGCCGAAGAAAAACG
>DATJVZ010000161.1:0-6623 GCA_035501575.1 Terriglobales bacterium
GGTGTTGGCTGAATCACCCTGACCTCACAAGCCTCGCGGTGCCAAAGGGTGAATCGCGCACACTCCAGAAATAGAGCGGCCAGTTTAGGATCCTTCATGTGGGCTGCAAGTTTGCGGGCACGGCTTTGCTCGCCGCGCATGCGCAGGGCATCACCGATGTCGTAGAAAAGTTGATAGCCTGCTTTGGCTCCCATTCGCTCAACCGTCTCAAGCGTGCCTTCAAAATCACCCATTTCGATCTGGTGGCTACCATACGCCAGGTAGACCTCATCGGCGTTACCCAAAGGGCCGATCGTTTCAAGAGCTGCCGTAAGGTCTCCGTTCTGAGCCTGTGTCAGAGCGATAACCTCGATGGCCTTCATTCCCAGGTCGGATCCAACGAGGTTGGCTATCGCGTTGTTCGCGCCCCGGATGTCTCCATTTTCGGCACGAATTTTCGTCAACTCCACAACGGACCAGCGGACATCTTCGGCGCGCTTGAACAGATGCGCTGTGGCTGTAGCATCGTCGTAATAGCCCTGGGCAGCCTGTTGCTCGAAAATCTGATAATCGGGTCCGTTCCCGGGCTCTCCAGCGTTCTTCCATTCCGCCACTGCCTCTTGCAGCAGTTTCTGATCGGTGATTTTGTCTTCCGCGAGTCGCAGCCACAACATCCAGCCGATGGCGGCGGCGGGGAGGACCAGGGCCACAATCTTCAATCGGACACGCTGAGAGCGAGAGAATCCCATACCTTATTTGGACACCGACGCGGCGTCGCTGGGCCACTTTCTTAAGAAAGGGGCCAAGTCTAGAGCCTTGAGTCAGTTGTCGTTAACCGGCCCTTCCACGAGCTTGCGCCGTCTGCCAGCGACGGATATGCCGCGAGGGATTTTCAGCGGTTTAGAGATTTTGGAACGGTTCCACGAGTTTCTGTTGCGTTTGGGAATAACCTTTAGAATTCGCTGGATTCGAATAGGGCATTGTCCCGACACCGTTGCCAGCAACCGGCTCACGAACACCCGTCATTTGCGGTAATGGCTGCGATTTATCTCCGTGCCGCCATTTTGGCAAGGTCCCGCCAGGTGATCAGCCTAATGTTCTCTTGAACCAGAATTTGGCGAAATTGATGGCTGCTAAAAAAATCGAAATCCCGCTGCCGCCAAGCCGCGCCCCAGGTTGACCGCTCCCTGGTGGCGGCACGCAGTTCCTCGTCGTCGAAACCGGGATGGATGACGAATTCAGTCACGCCGGGTTTCAAGTTTTTCAGCCGTGAAATATAAAACTCGGCCCACTTTTCCGCCGGTACCTCCGGTCCAATCGTGACCGTATGGTCAAGAACAACATCGCCAGGGCCCAGGTTCTCCTGCAGGTACGGATGATCAGCGAACCAGTCTCTGGTGACGAAAGCCGGCAATTTGTATTCATGAGCCACGCGCAACAGAACGTCAAATAGTTCTTTGCCATTCTCGATCAGCCGGTACTGATGCGAATCAAGGTGCGTGGGCCGAACACCCATCGCTAACGCGCGTTCGATCTGCGCGCGCAATTCGATTTCCACCTCGTTCGGGTTGATGTGCTGGTTGTGCTCCCAGTCATGATGGAAGTATTGGTATTGATCCAGGAGGCTTGGCACCTTATCGGCGGCAGCTACGGGACCCCAGCGGTAATAAACTCGCTCACTGGTTACGGTGAGATGTAATCCAAAATCCACGTCGGGGTGAGATTTGGCATAGTCGGCGATCTCGGAGAACCACGGGCAGGGCACCATCAGACTCGCGGAGTTGACCGAGCCTGCTTCGAGGGTTTTTATTGCCGCGGCGTTCACTGCATGAGTCTCACCCAGGTCGTCGGCGTGAATAATGATCAGCTTTGTGCCGGAAGGATATCCTAGACGGTCCGCTAGAGTTTGCGCAGAGACTGTAATCGGAGAAAGAAATAGACAATAACCCAGCAGCAACAAGATGTATGCGAACGTGTCTTGCTCTTCAAGGCGGTTGCAATAGGACATTTGAAATACTTTACTACTGTTGCAGCCTGAGACTTTCCCGATGCACCTTCGATGGGCGCGCGACCAGGAAAGGGCATCTAGCGGTTTTCTTTTTTTTGTGGCATGATTCTGAGCGTCTATATACGTACAGACTAGATGCGATACAGAAAAGGAGACCCCGATGTCGGACGATCTGGCTACTTTGGAAACGCAACGATCTAAGCTCCTTGAGGAGTTCCTCCGCTTGGGGGATCTGCGACCCGGTTCCATCACCGCCGTCACCCGCCGCTGTGGCAAGTCTTCCTGCCACTGCGCCAAACACAATGACCCAGGACATGACCCGCAATTTCGCCTTACGCGTCGCGTCGCCGGCAAGACGGTGACGGAGAGTTTTCCCAATCCCATCGCCCTGCGCAAGGCACAGCAGGAAGTCGCCGAGTTTCACCGCTTCCAGCAACTCAGCCAGAACTTGGTCACCCTCAACGAGCAGATCTGTCGACTCCGTCCGGTCACGCAAGAACGCGGAGGCTGGACGGAGCAGGAAAAAAAACGGCTGCTGCGATCCATCAGGAGGTGGCGCGAGAAGTAAATCAACTGCTCGGCCGTGTCTTTGCGCAACGCCGGAAGGATGGCCGGACCGATCTGGAAGCGGTCGAGTCCGCCTTGCGCACCGCTCTCCACCAGGCAGGGGCTGCCACCCTAAGCCAACTGCTGCAATTCGAAGCCCCGGCGGCCGAGCAGCGTCAGCTACCGTGCCCCTGTGGCGATTACGCCCGATACCAGGAAATCCGCTCCAAACCCCTTTTGACGATGGTCGGTCCGGTGCGCCTCTCCCGCCCCTACTACTTGTGCTCGCAATGTCACGTCGGCCAGTTTCCGGTGGATGTCGAACTGGACATCGAGAACACCGAGTTTTCTCCCGGCGTGCGTCGCATGCATGCTCTGGTCGGTCAGCAGGCCCCGTTCGATCACGGCCGCGAGCAGATGCAGCTGCTGGCCGGTTTGGCGGTGACCACCAAATTGGTGGAGCGTATTGCCGAGGCGATCGGTGCCGATATCGCTCAGCGCGAGCAAGAAGAGATCCAAAAAGCCCTGCAGTTGGATCTGCCCGTCACGGTCGGCGAGCCGATTCCCGTCTTGTATATCCAAATGGATGGAACCGGCGTCCCCGTGGTAAAGAAAGAGACGGTGGTTCGGCAAGGCAAAAGCGACGGTCAACCCGCCCACACCCGGGAGGTCAAGTTAGGCTGTGTGTTCAGACAAACCACCTGGGACGAGGAAGGTTTCGCCATCCGTGACCCGGATTCTACTACCTATACCGGCGCCATCGAGACCGCGGTTGAGTTTGGCAAGCGCATCTATCGCGAAGCTCTCCAACGCGGTTGGAGCCGAGCCAAAAAGAAGGTGGTCATCGGGGACGGAGCAGAATGGATCTGGAATCTGGTCGCCGAACACTTTCCGGGAGCCAGAGAGATTGTCGACCTCTACCATGCTCGGCAACATCTCTGGGCGATCGCGCGCCAGCTGTATCCGCAGGAGGAAGTGCAACAGAAAGCTTGGATGAAGGTCCACCAGAAACGTCTGCTGGACAAAGGGAAAATCGAAAAACTGGTGAGCGAGCTGCACTCCATCGCCATTGCCAATCCCCAATTGGCCGAGAAGATTCGTACCCAGGCCGATTACTTCGAAAGAAATGCAGAACGGATGCGTTATCCCAGGTTCCGTCGCCAACACTTGTTTGTCGGCTCGGGGGTGATCGAAGCTGGCTGCAAGACGGTGGTCGGCTCTCGCCTCAAACAATCAGGAATGTTCTGGACCGTCCGCGGAGCCAACGCGATTTTGGCTCTGCGCTGCTCTCATCTCAATGGCCAGTTTGAGGACTATTGGGAACAGCGACGGGACGCTCGGGCGGCTTGACGTCCACTTCCATGTCGCCCACCCACCTTCGATGACAGGCGGGACATCACAACAACCGACGCCAAGGCGAGTTATTAGCAGACAATGATCTTAGTATAATGCGCCCACGAGGGTACCGGTCTCGATGTCCGAGTTCGGAGTTTGGGGCGCATTATGATTGAATCATCCTCCGTCTGTTCTGAGCTTCTTTCACAATGTAAACAGCCCAGCAACACCACGTCGTCCATCCTTAGCTCACAAATCAAAGCGCAGGTTCGGGAGTTCTGGGAGAATTCACCGTGCGACTCCTGGTTCACCACCGATCCTTGCGGGACACCAGCTTTTTATCGAAGCCTCGACGAGCACAGATACAAAGTACACCGCCGCCTACAATTGGCAGTCTCCTTTGAGCTGACGAGGGGACTGCGAGTGCTCGAAATCGGCTGCGGATGTGGCAGCGAAGCCGAACGCTTCGCTCGCTCTGGTGCCCGGTACACTGCGCTCGACCTGACTCAAGCGGCTTTGACCGTAACGCGTAAGCGTTTTCAACTGGCAAGTCTGGAAGGACGCTTCGTCCAGGGAGACGCTGAGAGCTTGCCATTCCGTGATTGTTCGTTTGAATTCGTATATTCGCACGGGGTTCTGCATCACACGCCGGACACTCCCCGGACGATTGGGGAAATTCATCGGGTGCTTTCTCCTGGTGGACGGGCTGTAGTCATGCTCTATTACCGCGATTCATTCAATTATCACATCAATCTAGGAATCGTGCGCCGTTTGCGGGCGCGGCTGCTCAGAACGGAACGGGGTATCAAGTTGGCTTGTGCGTTGTTTGAGGAGTCGGAAAAAAATCTAAGGCGACAGGCAGAACTCATCCGCCTAGACCCTCACTCTTATCTAGAGCCCCAGAACTTGCTTAACCGAAATACTGACGGCCCCGACAATCCGCTGTCACAAGTGTTCTCCAAAAAGTCAGCGGAGTGCATGTTTTCGCAATTCAAGGATGTCAGAACCACCGTCATGTTTTGGAACCCGCATTGGCTTCCGGGCATAGGAAAGCTGCTGCCCCTCACTGTCGAGGATTGGCTGGCATCACACTGGGGCTGGCACCTTTGGATTTACGCGCAGAAGAGCCCGATAGACTCCATCGGACCGAAGGAAATTCCGCACTCAGAACAGCGCACTGTCCGCCGCGTGCTGGTTTACACCAAGAGTTGGTCCGCCGTACTGAACGCTAGGAACAGTCCGATCCCAAGACCCGCTTCCAAAATCAATGGCGCGAGCGTCGCTGGTGTAGCTCCCGCCAAGCTCTCGTCGGGTCGCGAACACAACGAGCACCCCGGCTTCATTCATATCGCAACGCAACCATGGGATCCACTCGCGCGGCGCGTCGAGCCGGAACCCAACAGGCCAGGAATCCGGTCGTGAGCAGCACAACGGGTACACAGGTTAACGTCCACGGATCATAGGCCGACACTCCCCAGAGCTGAGTGGCAATGATTCGCCCCAATGCGATGCTGACAAGCAATCCGAGCCCCACGCCAATGGCCACGAGCTGGAGGCCCATCCGGATGACCATAGCGAGCACATCGGGACCCAGCGCGCCGAGCGCCATGCGAATCCCAATTTCCTGCGTGCGTCGCGCGGTCGTGTAAGACAGCACGCTGTAGACTCCGATGGTGACGAGGATCAGCCCGATCGCGCCAAAGATCGTCATGAGCAGAAAGCCGAATCGGGGAGTGGCGTAAGAGTATTGGCTGATGTCTTCCTCCAGGCTACTCTCGACGGTCAGGGCGACGTTTGAGTCCGTGGCCCAGACTTCGTGGCGGACGGCATTCAGCATAGTAAGCGGATCTTTTGCGGTGCGTACCAGAATGCCACCATAGGGCAACGCCGTGACGGTATAGGGAATCCAGATCTCCGGCTCAATAGGTTCCTGGAGTCCGTTGTTCTTGGCATCCGCCACCACTCCGATGATCTCGAACATGGGTTCGGGCACCTTGTCCTTCAATTCAGCAAGTTGCGAGATCCGTACTTGTCGGCCGATAGGATTGTCTCCCGGCAGGTACTTCTTCACGAACGTCTGGTTCACAACCGCGAGCTTACGCGCGCCGTTCACCTCCGCCTCCGTGAAGATTCTGCCTTCAAGGAACGGCATCTTGAGAACTAAGAAATAGCCCTCGCTACACAGGTGGAACATGGCATACCATTTCTTCGAGTGGGTCGTCCCCGGAATTTCGATTTCGCTGCCCCAGGCCCCGTAATACCCGAGGGGGAGGGTACCGGTCTCAGTGGCGGCTACCACTCCCGGCAGAGCCTTCAGGCGCAACAACAAGGGCCGATAAAAGCCAGCCACTTGATCGGCAGTCTTGTAGCGCCCCTCGGGAAACGGAAGCCTGGCCAGGAGCACATGATCGGGTGACAAGCCGAGACGTACTTCTCGGAGGGCAACAAAGCTTCGCATCATAAGGCCGGCAGATACCATCAGCGTGAGCGAAAGCACGACTTCTACTACAACCAGCACCTTACGGAGTTCTCCATGGCGGAAACTGCCGCTGAGGCCTTTGCCGGCGTCGCGCAAGCCCTCGTGTAAGTCTTTTCGCGCTGCCTGGAGCGCCGGAGCAAGCCCAAAAGTGAGGGCGGTCAGGAAGGTTACTCCGAGAGTGAACAGCAGCACCGCCGAGTTGAGGCGGATGATCGTCTCTGCCGGAATAAAGTCTTGCGGCGTGAGCGCGACCAGAAATTTCAACCCGACCCAAGC